>JAGRKS010000068.1 GCA_020442185.1 Hyphomicrobiaceae bacterium | reverse complement strand
CGACACTTGGTCGATCGGGTGCTGCATGGGGAACCAAGTGTCGGAAGACGGAACACTAGCCATCGACCATGAGTTCAACGGCCTTGGGCCCCTTGCCGCGCTTATCGGGTTCGGTTTCGAACGAGATCCGCATGCCTTCGTTCAGCAATCCGATGCCCGACCGTTCGACTGCCGTGACATGGACGAAGACGTCCTTGCCGCCATCGTCCGGCGTTATGAACCCGTATCCCTTTTGTGCATTGAAAAACTTGACCGTACCGCTTTGTCGCATGCGAGTCCTCCAAGCTCTGGGTAGTCAGACAGATCGTCGGCTCTGCCGCGGCCCGCCGAGCGACGGAGTTCTCCAACCGTCAAGCGAATTGAGGAGGGCATTTTCGAACAGGGGGAATGTTTGGCAAACATATGTGCGCGTCGTCAGTTCTGATCAGCAGTAGCCACACGATGAAGTGCAACAGCAACTCATCGTGCGGCGGAGTATCGACCAAAGTCCAAAGGTTCGCAAGTGCGAAGAAACACTTGCGCCGGAACCCGGCTAAGTGCGATTCAGCGCGGGAAAAGGATGCTGCGGCTGTCGATCGCCGCGACTCGGGGTCCGCTTGGGCAGACGGCGTTCAGGCGCGATCCGATCAGCTTGAACGGTGCCGGGTCGAAGGGTTCGGCTGAGCGATCGGTCGGATGGCGGAAACTAACACGCCCCGACCGGCTGAGCCGATCGGGGCGTTCAAAACACAGCGCCTTCGACGTCGGCGCTTGAAAAACGTCCTAAACCCAACTTACGACAGGAAGATGACGCGATTTGCGGATCTCGTTGATCTCGCTCTTCGTGTAGCCGAGTGCCGCAAGATCCTTATCTGGCATCTGCGCCAGATACGGACGAACGACCGCTCGCGCGCGCGCTTCCTGGTTGGCGATGATTGCACGGCCGATACGGGCGAAAAGGCCATCACGGCGCGGTGCGGTGACTGATCCCGTCAGCGACGGGTTCATGGAGAGAGTGGTATTGCTCATGGTGTCATCAACCCCGGGAGGGGCCCCTGAAAACGCTTTGATCGCAAGGTTTTCCTCGTCTGATCAAAGCAACTGGACAGGAACGTAGGTGAAGCGGCGCCCTGCCGGTAGCAGGGATGCTGCATCGCAGCATTGCGCTCTGGGCATGCCCCGGAGCACGCCGGGCCGCTGACGTACGCTTGCCAGGAGGGGGCGAACTGGGATGGTGTTCAGGGCTGCGATATGCAACCCGAAGTGCTTCGCCGCCAACCGTGCTGCGCATCGTCGGCGAACCCGACCCACCGGAACCGACGGGCGCTGTAATGTCATGTGCCACGCCTGCATTCCTCTGCGTCCCGTTCGCGCCATCCCCATTGCCGAGGGCGCGCGCGCTTCGTAAGAGTGGACGATGTTCCAAACCTTCAATTCTTCATCCGATCCGAGCAGGGCAGGCGAACGCGTCGCAGCGCTCCGGGCGGTCATGCGTTCGCGCCGTCTCGATGCCTATTTCGTGCCGCGCGCCGACGAGCATCAAGGCGAGTACGTGCCGCCGGCAGCGGAGCGGCTGGCGTGGCTGACCGGGTTCACGGGAAGTGCCGGTTTCGCGGTGATCGGGCTCGAGAGGGCGGCCCTGTTTGTTGACGGCCGATACACGGTGCAGGCCAGGACGCAAGTCGATGCGGACGTGTTCGAGATCGTTCGATGCCCTCCCTACAGCATGAAGGAGTGGGTACTCGAAACATTGCCGCAAGGTGCGGTGGTCGGTTTCGATCCGCGATTGGCGACAATCGCCCAGGTCGAACAGACGCGCCGCGATCTCGGTGGGAAGTCGATCCGTTTCAAGGAGGTTGCGGCGAACCTGGTCGACAAGGTGTGGGGCAGTGCGCGGCCGAAGCCGCCGCAGGCGCCGGTGCTCCTGCTCGATGACGCCCATGCCGGCCAGTCTGCCGCCGCGAAGATCGAGCGGCTGCAAGCGCGCATTGCCAAGGATGGTCAGGATGCCGCGGTGCTGACGCAGCCGGATTCGATTTGTTGGCTCCTGAATATTCGCGGCGGCGATGTCGCGCACAATCCCGTCGTACTGTCACATCTCATCCTGCATGCGCGCGGCAAGCCGGAACTCTTCATCGATGCGGCCAAACTCGATGCCGTCGCCAGAAAAGCCCTGAAGGCCGTTTGCGTGCTGCGCTCCCCCGATGAACTCGATGACCGGCTGGGCGTGCTCAAGACATCCGGGAAGACGGTACGGCTCAGCCCTGGCAATACATCGTGGGCGATCGCGCGCCGGCTTGGTGGCGCCAAGGGATACGTCAGCGCAGCCGATCCGACACTGCTGGCGAAAGCCATCAAGAACGATACCGAGATCGATGGCGCGCGACAGGCCCACCAACGCGACGGCGTGGCGATGGTGCGTTTCCTCGCCTGGCTCGAGACGGCGGCGCGCAAGGGAACCGATGAAATCGCGGCGGTGCAGCGGCTCGAAGCGTTTCGCGCTGATACGGGCAAGCTTCGCGAGATCAGTTTCGACACGATCTCCGGTAGCGGTGCCAACGGCGCTATCGTGCACTATCGCGTGACGGAGGCGAGCAACCGGCGGCTCGGCCAGGGTGAACTGTTCCTGATCGATTCAGGTGCGCAGTATATCGACGGGACGACCGATATCACACGCACGGTTGCGATCGGCCGGCCGACGCCGGAAATGTGTGATCGTTTCACGCGCGTGCTCAAGGGTCACATTGCCATAGCCACGGCGCGATTCCCTGTCGGTACCCGCGGCCTCGATCTCGATAGCCATGCGCGCATGGCGCTGTGGAGCGCCGGACTCGATTATGATCACGGCACGGGGCATGGCGTCGGCAGTTTCCTGTCGGTCCACGAGGGCCCGCAAGCCATCAGCAGGGTCAATGCCGTTCCGCTCGAGCCGGGCATGATCCTGTCCAACGAGCCCGGCTACTACAAGGAGGGCGAATACGGAATCCGCATCGAGAATCTCGTGCTGGTGACACCGCCGAGCATCCCGGAGGGCGGGGAACGTCCGATGCTCGGATTCGAAACCCTGACCCTCGCGCCGATCGATCGCAAGCTGGTCGTGAAGGCCCTGTTGTCGGACAGCGAGCGCCGCTGGCTCGACGCCTATCACGCGCGTGTCGCGGCGACACTGGAGCGGCGCCTCGACGCGGAAACCCGCGAGTGGCTGACCCGCGCGTGCCGTCCGCTGTGATCAGTAAGGCCTTGCGGGCCGGGCGGCCTGACAGCTGGTTTAGGACGAGCAATGTTCAATTCTTGCAGCAGACGCGCAACAACTGGTTGCTAACTCACAGACCGTTGCTGCAGCGCCACGGCTGAGACTAGGCACGTCGCGGATCGGCGGCTATACCTCAGTCAATAGCAAGCAGAGTGGTCAACCGCGGGGGATCCCCAATGCCATTGCATCGCACACTCGTCGCCGCCGCCGTGCTGGCTGGCTTTTCCATCGCCGCCGCGACGACGGCCGACGCCAAATGCACGCGGCTCGGGTTCTCGGTCAACGACTACGGCAAGGACGGCCCGACGAACGACGCCAAGAACATGCTCGACAAGTACATTGCCAAATGGACGGCCGAGCGGGGTATCTCCAAGTACACCACCGGCAAGAAGGACGTGAAGTGCGAGTTGTTCCTCGACTTCATCGTATTCGATGAGCACACGTGCCGGGCCGAAGCGGACGTTTGCTGGAGCGAGGGCGGCAGCTCGAAGAGCCGAACGTCGGCCGACACGTCGAGCGATGAGCCGGCGGCGGTGACGACGCCGAAGACCGCCGAGAAGAAGGCCGTGACGGTTAAGAAGACGACGGCCGCCGAGCCGGCAACCGCCGCGCCGGCGAAGAAGGCCGATGCCGCCCCGGCCAAGCCGGCTGCAGCGCCCGAACGCAAGGTCGTTTTCCCGGCCCAGATGAACAGCCCTGCGTCTGCCGGCCAGAGTGCTGCGAAGAAGCCGGTGACCGCTGCGCCGATCACAACCGGCACGATCAACAAGCCGAAGCCAGCAGCGGCTGCCACACAGCCCGCCGGGCAGTAGCAGGTGCGATCATTGGGTTGAGAGTGCCGGCCTAGTCTGTCGAAGGCACCCTCTTGCTGGTGTTTTGGCCTGCGCGCTTCGGCTGGATTTTTCTGCGCAAGGCTGTTCTCCGCGCGTGGTAACCGATCCTGACGTGGCGCCCGGCTTCGCATTGATTACTGCGCGCTGTAGCGCTCAGGGCTCACGCCGTTCGGCCAGGCGGTCGAGACGCAGCCTGTGGCGGTCGTCGGTCAGAAGGTAGACGCCGCCAAAGCCCGCGACGACGACACCGAGGGCCGTTGATCCCGCGATCACGAACATGATGAGGATCTGGTATTTGGTCGCCTCGATCGGATCGACGCCAGCGAGAATCTGACCGGTCATCATGCCGGGCAGCGAGACGATCCCGGATGCCGCCATCGCGTTGACGATCGGCATCATGCCCGTCTTGAGCGCACCGCGCAGGATATCCGACATCGCTTCGTGGCGCGTTGCGCCGAGCGCAAGGCGCGCCTCGATCGCAGCCCTATCGCGATGCGCCGACGTCGTCAGCGTGTTGAGAACGAGGCCGACGCCCGTCAACGCATTGCCAAGCACCATGCCGAGGATAGGCAGGACATATCGCGGAGCATACCAGGGCTCCGGCGATACGATCCCGGCCACCGCAAAGAGTGTTGCCGCCATGCCGACGAACAGGAGCGTGCCCGCGCCGAGGCCGTACGCCGCCGCCCCCCGGATCGGCCGATCCTGCCGCGCCAAGACCTCGTAGCCGGCGACGGCGATCATGACGATGGCGAATGCGAGCGTCCAAGCCAACGACGACTGCGCGAAGATCCACTTCAGGACGAGCCCGACGAGTGCGAGTTGCGCCACCATACGGCCGGCCGAAAAGACGAGCGTGCGTTCGAGGCCAAGGTTGAATGCGATGGAGATGCCGGCATTGATGAGCAGGAGGGTTGCGGCGAGTGCCAGATCGAGGGGAGTGAGAGGAATGTAGTTCACGGCCGTCGTACCGATGCCGGGCCGGCCGATTTCGCGAGCGGCGCAGTTGTCGATGACGGCGAGAAAAGCGATGCTTTGGCCGGCGCGTTCTCGCCCGCAGGCGGCAACGCGGGAGCGCCCGTTTGATGTGGTGCGTCTTGATGCGGTGCGTTCGGGGCGTGATCGATGTGGGCTTCTGCCTGCGGCGCGAGTTGCAGTCTGGCATCGGCGAGGCGTGCGATCTGTGCCGGATCGTGGCTCACAATCAGGACGATGCGGCCGGCAAGGGTCTGAAATCGGATCAGCTCTTCGGCAAGCGCGGCCGACTGCGTGTCGAGCGCACCCGTCGGCTCATCGAGCAGCAGCACTTTGGGTCCGCCGGCAAGTGCACGGACGAGGGCGAGACGCTGCCGTTCGCCCGTCGAAAGCTCGGCGACGGGCCGGTCGAGGATCGCGGCCGGCAGGCCGAGGTCGGCAATGTGCTTGACGAGCCGCGTCATCGACTGCGGGTCGGAGGCGAATGCCTCGCGCGGCCGGTCGGTCCACCATGCCGGCTCGGCGGCGGCGTATCGCACCAGCCCGCGCCACTGCCATGCCGGCATCTCGCGCCGTTCCGCGCCGTCGAGAAAGACGTGGCCGGCAACGTCGTCGAGATCGGCGATAGCACGAAGCAGCCGCGTTTTGCCAGTTCCCGATGGCCCCTCGACGGCGAGACATTCACCGTCAGCCACCTCGAACGTCAGCTTCGGCAGGCCTGGAATGGAGAGCTTCTCGACGCGTAGCACGGGACCGGACTTCCTCCCTGCCGCATGTTAGCACGGGCGGCGACAGTCAAGTGTGGCGCGACGAGCCACGCGTGGGAGGTGTAACCGAGACACGGCGCAAGGACCAGTGTCGCGACGTCATCGGTATCGGCCTCCGCCGCCGAAATGACGGATGCAC
The DNA here is from genome assembly GCA_020442185.1 of Hyphomicrobiaceae bacterium. GTDB lineage: Bacteria > Pseudomonadota > Alphaproteobacteria > Rhizobiales > Hyphomicrobiaceae > JAEUMD01. The sequence continues at coordinate 5,378 of JAGRKS010000068.1, read as the reverse complement.
GCGATCAGGCAGAAAATGCGGCGAACGCGGACCTATCCGTGTAACGCTATTTCCGTGATCTTGCCTTCGAAGGCGATTTTGTCGAAGGGCTTCAGCAGGCAATTGTCGGCGCCCACGGCCATGGCCCGACCGATGTCCTCGTCGTCATTCTCGGTGGTCATGTAGATGACGTAGGGTTGGCGATCATGGCTGATCCGGCGAAGTGCCGCGATCGTCTCGATCGAGGACTGACCGGGCATATGCCAATCCATCAGGATGAGATCAGGCATACCGACGCCGCAGCGCTCGAGTGCTTCCAGGCCGCTTTCAGCTTCCGTGACCATGTATCCGAGGCGTTCGAGATAGGCGCGCGCGACTTTTCTGATCACATCGGAATCGTCGACGACCATGCAATGCTTCATGGAAAACGGCTCCGCAATCGAACCTGGCGCGCGTCGCAAACGGACGCGGGCAAAATGAGCACAAACTGACGGCTCATCGTGCCGATGCGACGTTAATCAGCGGTAAATTTCCTGGCGAATCCGGGGCGCGAGTGGCGCTATTGTTCGCCCAGTGCGTATCGCGCCAAGCGAGACGCAATGGCGGCCGCCCCGTATCTCGCCGAACTGCAATCAGCCGATTGATTTGGCCGACAGGAGAATGTCGGCGCCGTCCTTGAGAATCTCGAGCCTCATCTGCGCCGAGCCGGCGAGCCGCCACGTGTAGTAGGCCTGAACTGTCAGGGCGTCGAGTTCGGGCGGGTGGGTCGCAGCGACGAAGTCGGTCAGGTACTGCGGCGGACGCGCGCCTGCGCCACGGCAGCGGATCAGGAAGCTCGGGCTCTCGACCGTGCCGGCCATCAAGACGTCGATGTCGCCGCCGCGCGGAAGTGCGGTGACGGCGCTGGCGATGAGGTTGAGCAGCAACTTGACCTTGTCCTTGGCCATATAGCCGGGCAGTCCGCGCCAATTGAGACGCTGCTTGCCGAGGTCGATCAGGCCACGGGAGATCTGTTCGGCCATGCCGAGATCGATCAGCGATCCGGCTGATCCCGACGCACCGAAGGCAAAGCGCGCGAACTGCAAGCGAGCGGACGCCTGCGCGGTAACGTTGCGGATCACGTCCATGGCGTAGTTGCGGGCTTCCGCGCCGGTGTCCTCGTCGTAGATTTCGAGACCGTTGGCGATCGCGCCAACCGGGCCGATCACGTCATGGCAGATCTTGCTCGAGATCAGCGCGGCAAGCTCGAGATCGGTCGGATGAGCGTGTTCGGTCATTTTCGCCCCATGTGTGGTGACGGGTCAGGTCACGACTGGCATATGCGCGGCTGCTCCGGCGCAACGGCGCGAACGCGAGCAGACAGGGGCCGCAAAGGATCAGATGGCTACCTGCCCTGATACACGGGCCTGAGCGACATTGCCAAGTTCGACATCGATTCCCTCGTCCTCCCTCGTACGTTTGCGAGGTTCGTGAGTCCTCCGCGCCACGCGGCGACAGCGGCACAGGATCGCTCGATTCTGCCGCCGCCCGCCCAATTCAGCGCTTTACTCGCACCTTGGCGAGCGGTCCAGGGGGCAGGCGAGACACCCAACGGCGATCCGGTGCGGGGCGTGCTGGGGTTGCCCGGTGCGGGCTTCGGAAAGCCACACTTTGGCAACAGTTTTTGACGACGGTGGCTGTCCGGGATGCCGTCGATGAGCGGTGATTCGCAAGGATGGCACGACGGTTTCGAGGCCGGCGCGCCGAGCAGGGTGGGATCGTCGGCGTCATATCGGGCGAACGCCCGGCACTTCGAGTATCGGGCGAACGCCCGGCACTTCGAGTATTGGGCGAACGCCCGGCACGTCGATAGCCAATTCGGCCGATGTGCATGTGCATGGTGCGCGGGTGAAGCGGCGGCGAAGCCTCGCCGCTCCGACCGGGCGGACACGGCTTCGTGGACGCCGGTTCTTGAATTGGGGTGGCCGTCCGTCGCGACGTGCCAAGCCACGAGGGAAGACGACGATGCGTTTGATCAATAATGCCGCTCTCGCCGCCATGGTGCTGGTGGGATGGGCTCAGTTTACGGCGAGCGCGGTGCGCGCCGATGGTCTCGGCCCGGAAGCGGTCGCACCAATCGTCGTCGCCCAGTCGGACGCCTACCGGCCGGATCGCAACGGTCGTTATGAGCAGGGCGATGACGCGTACCGGCCGGCCCCCGACGGTCGCAGCCAGGGCTATGGCGCCGGTAGTGCCTACAACAGCGGGCCCGATGCGGGTGGCTCGCGCCGATACGACGAACCGGACGGATCGTACCGCGGCCGTGAAGCGCCGCCGAGTGGTGCATACGGCGAGCCCTACGCACCGCCCTCGGGCGATTACAGGCGTGACCGCGATCGCGCCGGAATCGACCGCTACGAAGACCGGTACGACGAACGCAAGACGTATTCGCAAAGCGAGATCGTCGAAGCTGGGCACGGCTTTTTTGGCTCGATCAGCCAAGGTCTCGCCAATGTCATCGAACACGCCTTCAAGAAGGCCGGACGCCCGAACGGCTATATTCTCGGGGAAGATGCCGGTGGAGCGTTCGTCGCCGGGCTGCGCTACGGCGAGGGGCGGCTCTATACGAAGAATGCCGGAGATCACAAGGTTTACTGGCAGGGGCCGTCCGTCGGCTACGATTTCGGGGGCGCCGGGGCCAAGACCATGGTGCTGGTCTATAATCTCCGCGACCCATCGGACATTTATCATCGCTTCGCGGGCGTCGAAGGCACCGCTTATCTCGTCGGTGGCGTTAGCCTCCAGTTCCAGAAGTACGGCGATGTCACTATGGCGCCGATCCGTGCCGGTGTCGGCCTGAGGCTAGGTGCCAACATCGGTTATTTGAAGTATACCCGCAGACCGACGTGGAACCCGTTTTGACACGCGCAGGCGAGGTCCGCACGCTGCCCTCTGGCACCGTTTGCGCCATGTGGCATGGAACAGGACGTGTGGCCTTCTGGCGCCCGCGACGGAACGCCACCAGCGCGGATGCGCTGGCGGCTCGGCGTGGTATAGGAACTGGACGGCAGGCGGCGGGGCAACCCGGCCGCCTCTTTGGATTGGCCTGAGGCGGCGCAGACCGTGCTGCCTCGATGTGATGAATGCTCGAGGACGCGCGCGTGATCACGATCCAGTCGGCAATGCTGGTGGCGCTGGGCCTGCTCTCTGCGGGCTTCCTCGTGCTGCTTCTGCTGCCGCTTTATCGCCGGCGAACCGAGCGCCTCCAACTCCAGGAGATCAAGCGCAGCCTGCCCATGAGCGAGGCCGAGATCCGCGCCGACAAGGACCGGCTGCGAGCGGAATACGCGATACGCATCCATCAGCTCGAGACACGTGTCGATGAAAGCCGGCATCTCGGTGCGCGCCAGCACATCGAGCTCAATCGTCGCGATGGCAAGATCAACACTCTCGAAGCCGAGATCGCGGCGCTGCGGGCCGGCGTCGACGAGCATGAGAATGCCCGCCGCGTCCTCGAACAGACGATTACCGACCGGCTGCCGAAGCTGGAGCAGAGACTGGTCGACGCCCGCCAGTTGCTGGCGGATCGCGACAGTGAGATCGAGCGACTGAGTGCAATAGCCGAGGAGACGGCGACAGCCCTCGACGAGGCGCGCCAGATCAACCTGCAACAGCGCGAAGAGTTGATGCGGACCAGCGCGTCGCTGACGACACGCGCGGCGCGCAAGCGCGATTCGTCGTCCGGTGCCGCGTTCGATGCCGAAGTAGCTCTGCGTGCCGAGCTCGAAGCGTTGCGATCCAGAAATCGTGAGCAGGCGCAGCTGATTTCCAGCCTGCAAGCCAAGCTGACGCGCGGCGAAGGTGTGGCGGGCAAGGTCAACGGTGCGGCGGCCGGCTACGCGCCGAATGACGCAAACCGCTCGGCCGACCTTCGCTACGAGGCCGAAATTTCGAAACTGCGTAGTAGCCTGCTCGAAGCGGAGGAAAGCCTGCGCGCCGCCCGCTCGAACGCCAACGTCGACGAAATCAGCCAGAAATCTCTGGAGAAGGAGCGCTCAGCGCTGAAGACCCGCGTCGAGGAACTCGAGGCGGAGGTCTTGCGGCAAAAGGCGTCGCTGCTCACCTATGAGGCCGCCGACCGGTCCGACGTTGCGGGCAAGGAGAGCAAGGTTGCGATGAAGGCCCGCTTGAATGCGCTCGAATCGGCGACTCAATCGCAAGGCGTCACCATCCAGAGCCTGCGCGCGGAACTGGCAGCAGCCAACGAGCGGATGGCGCGGCAGGCCGCACAGTTCCGTGAAGAATTGCGCCGTATCGGTGCGGGGACGGTGCCGGTCTCGACCGAGCCGCGCGTCGTCAAGCAGCCGGTGATGCGTCGCCCATCGCTTGCCGAGCGGATGTCGGCACCGAAGCCTGTCGAGGTGCTGGGTAACGGCGTCGATGCGGAACAGAGCCGTCGCGTCAGCGGGTTCCTCAAGGCTCTCTCGGGGGGGAACGCGCCGCGCGAGGATGGCGATTCCGCCGTGGAGGCCCTGCAATCGGTCGCGGCAAAAAGCAGTGCTGACGCGATGCCCGCCGGCGAGCCGACGCGAGAGGCTGGCGCTGAGCCGCGGCGTTCGAGCCTGCTCGATCGCATCTCACATGCCGCCAAGCCGTTGTCGTCGAAATCCTGATCCGAACACTATCGAAATCGAGGCGTTACGGCAGGCACCCGAACGTCGACCGGCCGATCCGCGTTGGCGACTGTGGCGTTGTCGGTTGTATCCGTGTGGCGCTGTCCCGCGCGCACGTCCGCGGCTTCAGCTGTAGAGGTTCGCGTACGTCTCGCGCAGCACGTTCTTCTGGATCTTGCCCATCGTGTTGCGCGGGAACGCGTCGACGAACAGCACGCGTTTCGGCACCTTGAAGGCGGCGAGCCGTTGCTTGACCGCCTGGATGACTTCCGCCTCGGCAAGTGTCGCGCCGGCTTCGCGCACGACGACGGCGGTGACACCCTCGCCGAAGTCCTGATGCGGAACGCCGATGACGGCACTTTCGACGACGCCCGGGATGGCATCGATCTCGTTCTCGACTTCCTTCGGGTAGACGTTGTAACCGCCCGTGATGACGAGGTCTTTGCCGCGGCCGACGATGTGAACGTAGCCCGCCGCGTCGATCTTGCCGAGGTCGCCGGTGATGAAATAGCCGTCGGGCTTGATTTCTGCGGCGGTCTTGTCGGGCATCCGCCAGTAGCCCTTGAAGACGTTGGGACCTCTCACCTCGATCATGCCGATTTCATCGGTCCCAAGTTCGGCGCCTGTCTCGGGGTCGACGACACGAAGTTCGACGCCCGGAAGCGGGAAGCCGACGGCGCCCGGAACGCGATCGCCTTCGTAGGGGTTCGATGTGTTCATGCCGGTCTCGGTCATGCCGTAGCGCTC
>JAGRKS010000217.1 GCA_020442185.1 Hyphomicrobiaceae bacterium | reverse complement strand
GCCCCCGCGGAGGCCCGAGCGCAGCGAGGAACAGCCGTGAGCGAAAAAACCAACGACAGTGATCACCGCCCCATGCGCTGCAACTCACCGGCGGCAGCGGGATGCACCACATGATGCTTGGGGCAACTGCCAGTGACTGCATATAACGACATCGCGGCACGTTCGGGATCGCCACGCATCAGGTTCCAGACGCCGATATAATAGTGGGCTTCGCAGATCTCTTCAGGCTTCGCCGCAGCCTTCAGCAGCTCATCCGCATCGCGCTTGCCAGCGAAGAACTCGACCGCCGCGAACGGCCACGACTTGTCCTTGAGCTTCTTGAGACGCTTCTCGAGATCGGCCTTCGCCTCCTCGTCGCCGGAGCGCCCGCGCGCGATGTGGCGCATCAACGCGATCGACGTACTGGTCTTCTTCTCGAGTGCCGCCACGCGGTCGAAATCCTCGGCAGCGGCCTGGAACCGGCCGTCATAGACATTGGCGATGCCGCGCGACTGATAGTGCGCGGCGGTATCGGGCTGAAGTGCGATGGCACGCGTCAAGGCGGCTATGGTGCGCTCGTGATCGTCGAATTCGCAAGCGAGCGACATGAGTTTGCAGGCGCCTCGCCGACTTCGCGGCGAGCTGTCGCGACACCTGCCGACCGCCTCGTCGACCGCTTCGTCGATATCTTCGGCGAGGCTCCACCCGGCGCCCGGCGAGCCGGGCTTGGGATCGAGCGCCATGGCCGCACACCCCTGCGGCAAAGTCTTCACAATCCGGCAGGAGCGCGCGGCGACGGGTGCTGTTCTGAGGCTCTGGCAATATCCCAGAGCCTGCTTGCGCGAAAGCTCCTCCTCGCCGCGCAACGCGGCGTAGCCGATCGCGATGCCGTCACGCGCGACACCGCGCGCCGTCGTACCGACGGCAAGAGCGACTTCCGCAGAAACAGGCCGGATTTCGATGATGGTGAGGAGCGCCAGAAACAAAAGTGCCGCGGCCCCATGCCGTATGAGCGTGCCGAACAAACGTCAGAGCCTCCCGGTGACGGTATGACGGCTACTGGCGCCGTCGTGCACAATGCGGGTCGCGACCAATCTGGCGGAGCTGGCGCGGCAACCGGATGCGCGCATGGATCAGCCCGCGGCCGTGCGCATCATGATCGATCGGCCATCGATCGGTTGCAAGCCCCCAATCCGTGTGTCGCGGGAGAATAGTGACGGCGCTGGTGTCTCAACCTGCGCGCAGGCATTGCGTCATGAACTGCGGCGAAGATGTCGCCATAGGTGGAGCAACATGCGTCTCGATGCACTCTGGCGCGACCGCCGCCAGCATTTCGCACCAGCACGTCGCGCCAGCACTTAGCGTCAGATGCCTTGGCCCTCGACCTCGCGCGTCAGCGCCTCGACAGCATCGTTCGCCCCCTGCCAGTAGGGGTGCACGTCGAGCAGCTTGCGATAGGCCTTGAGAGCAGCCTTCTTCTCCCCGGTGTCCCGCATGATCTGGGCGAGACCATCGAGCGCCTTGAAGTGGTTGGGCTCGAGCGCCAATGTGCGGCGCAGCGCGTCCATGGCCCCGGTGTAGTCGTTGCGAAGATAGGCGACCAGCGCCTTGCGGTTCCAACCCTCGGCGAATCCGGGTTCGAGTTCGACGATCGTGTCCGACAGCTTCTCTGCGAGATCCAGTCGTTGCTCGCCCACCGCTTTCAGGACTCGTTCCATCAGGACATCGATCGTATCGCTGCCAGAGAACAACCAAAGCCGCTCAATGGCGCCAACGAGCGGCATGGTCGCCTCCGGATCTCCCGCAGTGGCGAGATGGGCATAAAGATCCTCGAGGGCGCGGCGACGCTGGCGCGGTGTATCGGGTGGCGCCGTCATCGCGCGGGCATCGGGCACCACGTTACCTTCGGCGGTGGCACGGCCGTCGGCCCCGGGCGGAAGGTCAGGGGGGAGAGGTGATGCGGCGTCGGGCCTGCCTCCGGGAGCGACGCCAGGCGGCGGGCCGCGTCCCGGTGCCGTCTCGGGCGGCTTTGGCGCACTCCGAGCCCACGGCGGCAATTCAGGCGGCTTTGGCTTCGCTTCGACATCGGCGAGCTCAATCTGCCTGCCGGACGCCGCGGCGACGGGCTGGGCGACACTGCAGCCGAGGGCGGCCAGCACCACAAACGCGAGCGGGAGACGCGCTAACCCGAGAGGCTTCCGGCCTGTCCCCCCGGGGACGGTACCGGTGGGGCGGGCTTCGGTGGCGACGATGGGGGCGGCGGCATGGCCGCCTGATCTTTTGGTCATGTCCGGAAAGATAGGAGGCCGCCGCGTCACCGTCAAAGGCTGGATGAGACGAGCCGACCAACATTGCGATGGGGCGTGTCGCGCGCTCTCGCCCGCGAGAGCCGCGCTTGCAGTCACCNNCCGGCGGACGTGGCGCCGTGAGGTGTGGTGCGCGGCGGGCAAGCACGACAAAACGCCCGTCTCGGTCGACGGGCGCTCAATTGATCCGCACGCTAATTAATTCCGGAGGCTCTCCAACCCAGACCGCTCTCGAAATCAGAACGAACTGGGCCACAATATTAGACGTTCGGGGGCAGATGCCGACGCTCGAGACAGCAAGATCGGATCATCAGATCGATGCCCCGCCCCGGCAAGGCCGGCACGTGCCGTTCGCCGCGCAGGATCAACCCTGGATCAACCCTGGCGCGCCTTGAACTTCCGCTGTGTCTTGTTGATCACATAGAGGCGGCCCTTGCGACGGACCAAGCGGTTGTCGCGATGGCGCGAACGCAGCGACTTCAGGGAATTGCGGACTTTCATCTCGTTCACCGAATCTGACTGAAATAACAAAACCGGCGCGCACGCGCTGGATTGGACCAACGATGCGCAAACCGGCTGCCTTGAAGGCATGAGTTGCGCGGAACCTACCGATCCGCCCCGGGCCTGTCAATTGCGATGGCTGGATATTCACCAGCCGCGACAGGAACATGGGCATTCCGGAACGCCTCGACGGCAGCGGCCGTACGGCACCGCCGCGAAGACCGCCATGCCCCGGCATCGACGTCAGCAGCAGCGACGATACTGGAATCGACGCAGCTCGCATCGACGCTATTGGCATCGTCACCACGGGGCCGGCGTGGTGGGCACTACAGGGATCGAAC
>JAGRKS010000006.1 GCA_020442185.1 Hyphomicrobiaceae bacterium | reverse complement strand
GGATGTTGCGGATGGTGCCGTTCGGGCTCTTCCACATCTCCTTGAGCTTGAATTCCTCGACGCGCGCCTCGTCGGGCGTGATCGTCGCGCACTTGACGGCGACGCCGTGCTTTTTGGTGGCATTGGCGGCGTCGATCGTGACCTGATCGTTCGTCGCGTCGCGGTGCTCGACACCGAGATCGTAGTACTCGAGGTTGATGTCCAGATAGGGGTGGATCAGCTTATCCTTGATGAGCTGCCAGATNNTGATGCGGGTCATCTCGTCGCCGTCCATCTCGACGACGGTGCCGGCCACCTTGATCTTCTGCATGGGGGAAACCTCGGGCTCTGGTTCGGTCTTGTTGAAGGCGGCGGAACCATAGACAGGTTGCCGCAGCGCAACAAGTCGGCGGAAGGGATTAGGCGGCCGCGCGCTTGCGAGCACGGCTTGCGGTCTGGCCGCCGAGGTGGTCATGTGCCCGGCGTCTGGCGTCTGGCGTCTGGCGTTTGGCGTCTGGCTGCTGGAAGCGCGGCGCCGACGATGCCCGATATTTGAGAAACACCGACAACGAGGACACTTGTGGACACGACAGCGCGCGTGACGATCCGCCAGGGATGCGTCCAGGTTTGCGATTCCGCCGGCCAGCCCCTCGTTTTGACGCTGCGCGACGTGGTCCACCGGGCTCACGAGGACGGCATCGACAGCGTTCTCGGCGACCGGACGCCGGCAGCTCTCGATCGGGACGGTCTCGAGGCGCTGCTGATCTATTGCGCGGAACGACGCTGCGAATCGGATGACGCGGCCTGTCCCGGCTGCCGCCTCTGGAACGAGCGTGCCGGCATCGCCACGCTGGATGACGCCCTAGCCCGCCACGCGTCCGTCCGGGCAACCGACACGGGCCTCGCGGTCACGGGCGGCAGCGGGCCACCGTTGACCGTCGCCACACTCGATGGCCTCGCCCGCACATGGATGGGTGAGGAGTACTGGTTCTGGGCGCGGCGCGTCGTCCGCAAGGTGCGCTACGGGCTGCGAATGACCGAGGAACTGTTCGACCCGGCATTCCGTGAGTCGAGTGGATATTCCGTGATCCTGATGGAGCCGCAAATCGCCGAGAACGTCGGGATGGTGGCGCGTGCGATGGCGAATTTCGGCCTCGACGAGATGCGCGTCGTGAACCCGCGGGACGGCTGGCCGAGCGAAAAGGCGCGCGCCGTCGCCTCGGGGGCCGCGGCCATCGTGGACGGGGCCGGCGTGCATGCCGATCTGACGTCGGCAATCGGCGATCTCAACTGGGTGGCGGCGACGACGGCGCGCCAGCGGGACCTGCGCAAGCCGATCCTGACACCTGAGCAGGCCGCGGCCGAGATGCGGCGGCGGATCGGCGAGGGTCAGCGTTGCGGAATGCTCTATGGCCGCGAGAGGAACGGGCTCGAGACAAGCGAGGTCGCCAACGCCGATGCGATCGTGATGATTCCGGTCAATGCCAAGTTCGCATCGCTCAATCTCGCCCAGGCGGTGTTGTTGAACGGCTACGCTTGGCTCGGTTCGGGCGAGGGGGCGACGCTCGGCCGCAAGACGCGCAACGACCGCCGCATCGGCTCAGGCCTGCATCTCGGCCACGACGTTCCGGCAAAGCACGATGAAATCGAGGGTTTCTTCGGTCATCTCGAGGAAGCCTTGGAACAGAAGGGCTTTTTCACGCCACCGGAACGGCGGCACGTCACGGTGCGCAACCTGCGCTCGCTGTTCCTGCGGGCGGGTCTGACGGCGCAGGAGGTGCGCACGCTTCGTGGCATAGTTGCAACGTTGATCCGGGACCGGGGGAAGCCCGGCTCTTCGTCCACATGAGACGCCATATTCAAGACACGTTTTAAGCAGAGCGATGCGTCGCATCTGGTATGTGATGGGCAACTCGGGAGAAGTGGTGGTTGCCCTGAGGCGGGCAGATCGCTGAAATAATAATCCGGTGAAAAAGAACAACGAGATTGCCGCTCAGCCGGAACGGGGCAGACGGAGATGCGCACTATGCTGAAAATTTCGACTTTCAAGGCGACGCGATCGGTTCTCGCGGCAGCGCTGCTGGGCACCGCGTTCGCAGCGCCGGCCGTGGCCCAGGAGCTGAGCGACAAGTCGGTCAAGACATTCATGGATTATGCTTGGTCGCTGGTCCCGGCCCAATTCACCAAGCCGAGCGGCGAAGTGATTCAGGTCGACAAGAAAAAGAGGGACGAGGTGATGGTGCCGCCCGATATCGCCCGCGAGGTGATTCGTGTCGGCCGGATCTCGGCACACGCCCAGGTCTGCAACCTTTACGAGGACCAGGTCGCGAACTACCGCTCGCTGATGAAACGCGAGGACAACAAGAAGCAGTGGACGCCGCAGCAGATGATCTACATCTCGCAGTTGCATCTGACGACGGTGATGCTGCTGACGGGCAAGATCAAGCTGGTCGAGAAGCAGGGCGACAAGCAGGTGGTGATCGAGGAGCGCAAGCCGACGGTCCAGACCTGCCCGCCGGAGCAAGCCGCCAAGGTCAAGGAAGTCATCGCCGAATACGTCAAGGCGGGGCCGCCGATCTCGCTGGCAACACCGGTTCCCGTCAAGCCCGAGGACGGCGCGACGCAGCCGGCCTCCGAGACCACGCTCGATGTGCCCAAGAAATAACCGCCTGCGCGGTTGACGCCGGGCACGGGCAGGTCTAAACCCCTTCACGCACACGGGCCTTTCGGGGCCCGTGTTCTTTTGCGCACCCGTGGCACGGGCTTGCCTGCAACAGCAGGCCTGTCCGGCCTGTCGGTCGTCTCCCGCGCGTCAAGGCCGGGGGAGGGCAGAGGAGGGGGCGCTCCATCGCCCGGCATACCGTTGCCCGCCTCGCGGCGGCCGGAGCCGGGTTTCAGCAAAGCGGCCGGGAACGCACCGGCCAGCGCCAACTGGAGTGCCACGACAATGACCAAGCGCGTCCGCGCCAAGCACAAGATCGACCGCCGCCTGGGTGAAAACATCTGGGGCCGGCCGAAGAGCCCGCTCAACCGTCGCGAGAGCCGTCCGGGCCAGCACGGCGAGCGACGGGTCGGCAAGACCTCGGACTACGGCCAGCAGTTGAAGGCCAAGCAGAAGCTCAAGGGCTACTACGCCTCGATCACCGAGAGTCAGTTCCGTCGCGTCTACGAAGAAGCCTCGCGCCTCAAGGGCTCGACGTCGGAGCACATCATCGGACTGCTCGAGCGCCGCCTCGACGCGCTCGTCTACCGCGCCAAGCTGGTGCCGACCGTATTCGCCGCCCGCCAATTCGTCAGCCATGGCCATGTCAGCGTCAACGGCCGCCGCGTGACCATTCCGAGCTACCGCGTCCGTGTCGGCGACGTCGTCGAGGTCCGCGAGAAGTCACGCGACATGGCGCTGATCCTCGAGGCGACGAAGAGTGCCGAGCGCGACGTGCCCGACTACATCGAGGCCGATCACGCGAAGCTGACCTGCAAGCTGGTCCGCGTTCCGGTTCTGTCGGACGTGCCTTATCCGGTGCAGATGGAACCGAACCTCGTGGTCGAGTTTTACTCGCGCTAATGGGGCTGTTCTACTCGCGCTGAGAGAGTGTTCTATTCGCCTTGGCCGCCGGGTGCGCAGCCATCCGCAGCGCCTCTCGGGCTGCAACGATCAAGACCGAACGACCAACAGGGACTGGCGCCACCGCCGGTCCCTTTTGCATTTGTACCGTTGCGGCATTACGATCTCCATGGAGAATACCTGCAGGGACAGGGGGCAACGTGGAGAATCCATTTGTTTCAATCGATGTCGAGACAGCGAACGGCTCGCGCGCATCAATCTGTCAAATTGGGCTAGTCGCTTCGGATGGCGTGAACGAAGCTTGGCGCTGGTCATCGCTTGTCAATCCAGAGGAAGGTTTTGAAAGTCGCAACGTCGGCATTCACAAAATACAACCGGAGCAAGTGGCCGATGCCGCATTGTTCCCTGACATTATAGATTTGATTAAACCGTCTCTCGAAGGTCAGTGCCTCGTGAGTTGGACTGTTTTCGATCAAGATGCCGTCTATCAAGCATCGCAGAAATACGGGCTATCTTACCCGGTGTGTTCTTGGATTGATGCCTGCGATGTTGCTCGTAACGTTTGGCCAGAACTGCCGAACCACGAGCTTGAGACAGTAGCAACTACGCTTGGGATCGAATTCGAGCATCACGACGCACTTGCCGATGCTTGGGCGTGCTCGCGCATTTTTGAGACTGCACTCCAGCAGACGGCAACTAGCTTAGCGTTTTGGATACAGCGATTTGGTGAGCGGATCCCTGCGCCATACGGCGGTCCAGTCGACATTCGGCGCGAGGAAGTCTGTACTTTCGAAGGAAATCGAAACGGGCCACTGTATGGACACGTCCTGCTCCAGACTGGAACATTCGAGGGCGGCAAATCAAAACTGGGTCGGATTGCGGCTTCACTCGGGTGCGAAGTTAAAAATAGCTGGTCAAAGAAGATAACTCTTCTCGTTGTCGGTGCTCGTGATTCTAAGAACTTCGGTGGCGTTGATAAAAGCGGAAAGCATCTCAAGGCCATACAGGCGCAGTCAGAGGGTCAACCGGTTTCGATCTTGACGGAGCCAGAGTTCTGGGAGTGGGTCTCGCAGTTCAATATCCAAGGTCATTTACTGCGATAGTCATCGCAATTTCCGATAAGATACAACACGGCTCACGCGGTCCGCTTCGACGGCAGGGGGACCACCTCTGCGGGCTTTGCCCGCGCGGGCACAGTGTGCGCCCAGCCGTAGGCCAGCATCGTCATGATCGTCGAGGCCGCGAAGAAGTAGACGCCGGGTAGGACCGTCGCTTCCGTGTAGCCGCTCGAGTTGACGTAGAAAATCATCAGCGCCAGCACCATCACGTCGGTCATCGAATAGCGGCCGAGCCATTCCATCGTCGAGATCGATCGGGCGCGGAACTCGGGGCTGAGATCGGGCGAGGTGACCAGCGTCAGCAGATAGAACAACTTCAGGAACGGAAACAGGATCGAAAAGATGAACAGCACGCCGCAGAGGAAGAACTCCTCGTTCTGGTAGAGCGCGTAGATGATGGTCGCGATCGAGTGCTCGTTGGTCCAGACATAGATCGTGGTGAAGCGGATGACCGGCAGGATGACGCCGAGCGCGAAGAACACCGTCGCCAGGATGATGATGAACGACAGAACGAAGTTGCGCACGGGCGCGAACCGTGTGGCGGCGGGGGGCGCGAGGTCCATCGCCTCGATTTCCGCCGCCCTGCGGTCGGTGCCGCGCAGCCATGCGTAGGACAGAATCATCAGCACGACGGCGGCGGTGAAGAAATAGACGCCGGTCAGGCTGCGCGCGTCGTATAGGCCCTGGCTCTTGATGAAGAAGATGGTGAGGGCGAGAACGAGCACGTCGTGCATCGACCACTTGCCGAGCCATTCGAGCGCGCGCAAGCGCCGGTACTGGCGGCGGATCTCTTCAGCCGGCAGCGTCGAGACGAGCAGCAGGTAGAGCAGTTTCAACACCGGGAAGACGATCGAGAACAACGCCACGGTGATGCCGAGGAACGTCTGGCCGTCACGGATGAGGACGTTGACGGTCGAGAGCAGGGAGTGCTCCGTCGTCCAGAACACGTATTTGGTGAGCTTGATGATGGGCAGGCTGACACCCAGCGCAAGGCATACGCTGGCGCCTAGAATTGCGAGGCTGAGAAGAAATCGCCGGCCGCCGAGCCGCATGGTTTGCCCTGTTGCTGCCGGATCGCCGCGACGCCCTTCGCCAGACCCGACAGGCTGTTCTTTTGCCATTCCGTGCGCGCCCCGCGTCGTGTCTCCGGCCCCGGATCGCCTCGCTCACGGGGGATCTCACCAGACTGACCTGCCAGACTGACCTGCCAGATTGGCCCGCCAGAATGGCAAAATCAAAACCGCGTGGACAGAATGGCGCAATCGTCGGGCTGTGCAAGAGAGGCGTGCACGGTCAAGACAAGTTGGCGACCTGCGCAAACGGCTGGCGGGGCGTCGTGTGTGCGAAACGGCGGTGAAATAGAGCCGACGACCAGGTCGTTCGGCGGCAAAGGGAGCGCCTGCCGGCATTGCGCCGCGAGTTTCGCCAGTGGTGGATTGCCTGCCCGGCGATCACGACACGTGTGCGGGGCGGCAGCGCGAGACAAGAACGCAACCTGGCTCATCAATGTCGCCGATACGCGAACGGGGCCCGGCACTTCGCCGCGACCCCCGCTCCCTCATCCAATCGCCATCGAGACGTGCGTGCGAGACGTGCGTGCGGCGGGCCTCGGGCAAACGAAGCCACACCCGGCGCATTGCAGGCCCGTCGAGCCGTCTTCAGGCCGTCAGCCGCGACTTGTCGTAGGCGACGCCCTTACTCTCGAGCATCTGCTGGAGTTCACCTTCCTGGAACATCTCGCGGACGATGTCGCACCCGCCAACGAACTCGCCCTTGACGTAGAGCTGCGGTATCGTCGGCCAGTTCGTGAACGACTTGATGCCGTCGCGTACGCTCATGTCGTCGAGCACGTTGATGTCGCGATAGTCGACGCCGAGGTAGCCGAGGATCTGCGCGATCTGCCCGGAGAATCCGCACTGCGGAAACTGCTTCGTTCCCTTCATGAACAGCACGACGTCATTGGCCGCGATCTGCTTGCGGATCCAGTCGTGGATCTCTTGCTGGCTCATATACTGGTCCTTCCTCATGTCGATGTGTGCGCGCCTCGGTTCAGGTCCGGTGACGATACGAGTGCGGAATTCAGGTCTCGGTCGAGCTGCCTTTACATGGGATGAGGCGGCCGCGCGTGTCAATGACGCGCCCAGAATATGGGATTTACAGCCCGATCCACGCCTCACCGCACGTCACTTGCGGCGGGCGCCGAATGGCGTTGCCTCACGTCTCGGGTGGTGCCGCCGTCGTCAGGGCGAGAGCGTGAAGGACGCCACCCATGCGGCCGCCGAGGGCGTCGTAAACCATCTGGTGCTGCTGCACGCGTGACTTGCCCTTGAACGAAGGGGAAACCACGTGCGCCGCCCAGTGGTCGTTGTCGCCAGCGAGATCCTTGAGGTCGACGGTGGCGTCCGGGATCTTGGATTTGATCATCTGCTCGATTTCGTGAGCGCTCATAGGCATTGCGGGCGTCAGCTCCTGTGATGGTCCGGATCGCTTCAATCTAGGCGACTTGCGGGTTCCTGCAAGGCGGCGTCGCAACGCACCTCGTTCAGGGGGCTTGAAAACGCGGGCCGGCGCCCAATTTCTCCGTTGGGCCTGTGCGAGTTGCCGTTGCCGGCCTGTTGTTGCTAAATTCAGCCGATCCGCACCAACGACATGCGGACACTTGCGTGGAAATCAAGAAAAAACTGGAGGAATGCAATGAAGCGTCTTCTTTTGTCTGCCGCCGTTCTCGCGGCTTTGGGTCTTGCCGTGCCTGTCACGTTCAGCACGACCGCATCGGCCGCTGAGGTCGCGGGCCGTCCGGCGCTGCCGACGACGTCGACCGACGAGCTGATCAAGATGCGTGAGAAGTGGGGTACTGCCCCGTCGAAGTGATCGCGTGCCAGCGGGTGCCGCTCGCCGGCAACCGCCACTCTGGCGAACCGACACATGCGCTCGCATGGGCGCACTTCTATCATGATGATTTCGAGGCCCGCGCCGAGGATCGAGTGGTTTGCTCGAATTTGGCGCGGGCCTTTTCCATCTCGGGTCGCTTCCGTCTCGTGGAGCTGGCATCGAAAGGCGTGAGGGCCTCATGCTTCGAACTGCCCCGGCCACTGGACGTGTGCGGGCGCGAAGTCTCGGCCTCAGTCTTCGACACCCAGCAATTCGACCTCGAAAATCAGTGTCGCGTAGGGCGGGATGACGCCGCCGGCACCGCGTGCGCCATAGCCGAGATCCGGCGGGATGATCAGCGTCCGCTTGCCGCCGACTTTCATCGTGGCGACGCCTTCGTCCCATCCCTGGATGACCTGGCCGACGCCGATCGAGAAGGCGAACGGTTCCCGGCGGTCGTGCGAGCTGTCGAACTTGCGGCCTTTCGCGCCGTTCTCGTAGAGCCAGCCGGTGTAGTGCATGACGCACGTCTGGCCTGTCTTCGGGCTGGCGCCCGTGCCTTCTAGCGTGTCCTCGATCTGAAGTCCGGATGCTGTCGTCATGGTTTTCCCTGCAGCTAGAGCGGTCTGCGGCACCGGCGAGAGCAGCGGTGCGCCGCCGGTCAGGATGCCGGTGAAGATGGTGGCGAGTACGAGTGCAAGACGGGCTGTAGCGCGCCGCGCGGTGATCATGTGGAACTCCTGTGCCGGGTCTGACGATCGCGTAGGGCTGCCCAACGCTTGGTCCGACTATCGGTTGGCCCGTTTATGGCTCGGCCTGTCTACAGCATAGCCTGTCTATCACTGGGCCTGTCTATCGCACCGCCAGCCGATCGCCAAGTTCGGCGGCGCTGGGCGGTGGCTCGGATTTGGATTGCCTGATTTGGATTGACACTGGCCGATTCCAACCTAGAACGCGAGGCAACAGGAGAACCAGACCATGCCGACCATGTCGAACCAGCGCCGCAAAAAGATCCAGCTTCGCCAGCGCAAGGCCGAGAACGAAGCCAAGCGCAACGCGAAGATCGCCAAGAAAGAAGCGAACGCTGCGAAGAAGTCAGCCTGAGAAACAGGCTTGGGCCAGGGGCTCGAGCCAGGGGCTTGGCGTACAATCCGGCCGGGGCTTCCGCGATCCGCTCGCGGTCTGTTTCGAGACGCGACGTCGTTCCAATTGCTGCAGGCCGCCGCAAGTTTTGGGGCCTCGGTATCCGCCCGTCCGAATTTTGAACGGCGTCAGGGCGGCCTTGTGTCCAGCCGCCGCGCCTATTCGAGCGGGTTGCCCATATAGTCCGGCAACCATCCTTCGTTGACGGTGCGGATTTCCTCGAGCGGCAACCACGTGTCGCCCTTGAGCGCAATGCGATCGCCGCCGACGCGGCCGACGATGCGCGCCGGCAGCGCCAGCAGTCGTGCGCGCTCCACCACCTCCTCGGCGCGGTTCGGTGCCACTGAAAGCACGTAGCGGCCCTGGTCTTCGCCGAACCAGACCGCGTGCGCAGGCAGCTTTCCCTCGTAGGGATGCAGTTCGGCGCCGAGGCCGCCTGCAAGGGCCATTTCGGTGATCGTCACCAGCAAGCCGCCATCCGCGCAATCATGCACCGCCGACGTCTTGCCCTCGCGGATCAGCGCCCTGACGAGCTTGCCGGCCTTCAACTCGTCGGCGAGGTCGACCGGCGGCGGCGCGCCTTCGAGCTTGTCGGCGAACATCGCCTGATAAAGTGACTGCCCGAGCCATCCGTCCTCGCGGCCGATCACGATCAGCACATCGCCGTCGCGATTGAGGCCGATGGTGGCCATCTGCGCGACATTGGGGACGACACCGACGCCGCCGATCGCCGGGGTCGGCGGGATGCCGACGCCGCTTGTTTCGTTGTAGAGCGAGACGTTGCCCGAAACGACGGGGTAGTCGAGCGCGCGGCAGGCTTCAGCCATGCCGCGGACCGAGCCGACGAACTGGCCCATGATCTCTGGCCGCTCGGGGTTCGCGAAATTCATGTTGTCGGTGATCGCCAGCGGATCGGCGCCGACCGCGCACAGGTTGCGCCAGGTCTCAGCCACTGCCTGCTTGGTTCCCATCACCGGATCGGCGAGCACGTAGCGCGGAGTGACGTCGCAGGTCGCGGCAATGCCCTTTTGCGTGCCGTGGACGCGCACCACTCCGGCGTCGCCGCCAGGACGGATGACGGTGTCGCCCATCACCATGTGATCGTACTGTTCCCAGATCCAGCGGCGCGAGGCGAGAGCGGGCGAGCCCATCATCGTCTTCAGAGCGCCAAGCGTCGAATTCGGCGCAGGCACCCACTCGGGCAGAACCGGCTTCGGCGGCGGGTTGAGGAACCACGGCCGCTCGTACATCGGTGCTGAATTGGCGAGCACCGGAACCGGGAGGTCGGCCTCGACCTGGCCGTTGTGCGTGACCAGCAACTGGCCGCTGTCGTTCGTCTCGCCGATCACCGCGAAATCGAGTTCCCACTTTGCAAATATGGCTTCGGCTTCGGCTTCCGAGCCCGGCTTCAGCACGATCAACATGCGCTCCTGGCTTTCCGAGAGCATCATCTCGTAGGCCGACATGTTTTCCTCGCGCTGCGGAACGCGGTCGAGATCGAGGTGGATGCCGACGCCGCCCTTGTCCGCCATCTCGGCCGTCGACGATGTGAGACCCGCCGCACCCATGTCCTGGATCGCGATGATCACGTCTTTCGCCATCAGCTCGAGGCAGGCTTCGATCAGCAGCTTTTCGGTAAATGGATCGCCGACCTGCACGGTCGGGCGTTTCTCGTCCGAGTTCTCGTCGAATTCGGCCGATGCCATCGTGGCGCCGTGGATGCCGTCGCGTCCTGTCTTGGAGCCCACGTACACGACAGGCAGGCCGACGCCTTTCGCGGCCGAGTAGAAAATCTTGTCGGACTTCGCGAGGCCGACGCACATGGCGTTGACGAGAATGTTGTTGTCGTATCC
This sequence comes from Hyphomicrobiaceae bacterium, assembly GCA_020442185.1. Taxonomy (GTDB): domain Bacteria; phylum Pseudomonadota; class Alphaproteobacteria; order Rhizobiales; family Hyphomicrobiaceae; genus JAEUMD01. The sequence goes on along the minus strand of JAGRKS010000006.1, from coordinate 386 downwards.
CGCATCGAAGTTGGTCTCGCCGCCAACCGTCGGCACGCCGGTGCAGTTGCCATAATGCGCGATGCCGGCGATGACGCCGTTGACGAGATGCCGCGTCTTCTTGTGCTCGGGCGCGCCGAAGCGCAAGGCATTGAGGTTCATCACGGGGCGCGCGCCCATCGTGAACACGTCGCGCATGATGCCGCCGACACCCGTTGCCGCGCCCTGGAACGGCTCGATGTAGCTCGGGTGGTTGTGGCTTTCCATCTTGAAGACGACGCAATCGCCGTCGCCGAGATCGACGACACCGGCGTTCTCGCCCGGTCCCTGGATGACCTGCGGGCCCGCCGTCGGAAGCTGCTTCAGCCAGAATCGCGACGATTTGTAGGAGCAGTGCTCCGACCACA
>JAGRKS010000067.1 GCA_020442185.1 Hyphomicrobiaceae bacterium | reverse complement strand
GAAGCCTGCCAGGGCGACGGCGTGATCAAGATCGAGATGCACTTCCTCCCCGACGTCTACGTGACCTGCGACCAGTGCAAGGGCAAGCGCTACAACCGCGAGACGCTCGAGGTTCGCTTCCGCGACAAGTCGATTGCCGACGTGCTCGACATGACGGTCGAGGAAGGCGCTTCGTTCTTCAAGGCGGTGCCGTCGATCCGCGACAAGATGGAGACATTGGCGCGCGTCGGCCTCGGCTACGTCAAGATCGGCCAGCAGGCGACGACGCTTTCGGGCGGCGAGGCACAACGCATCAAGCTCGCCAAGGAGTTGTCGCGCCGCGCGACGGGGCGCACGCTCTACATTCTGGACGAGCCGACGACGGGCCTGCATTTCCACGATGTCGCAAAGCTCCTCGAGGTGCTGCACGAACTTGCGGACGCCGGCAACACCGTCGTCGTGATCGAGCACAATCTGGAAGTCATCAAGACCGCNNACTGGATCATCGACCTCGGCCCCGAAGGCGGCGACGGCGGTGGCGAGATCGTCGTTGCCGGCACGCCCGAGGACGTGGCTGCCTGCAAGGCGAGCTACACGGGCCGCTATCTGCGCGAGCTGCTGGGGCGGCGGGCGAAGGGTGCCGCGAAGACTGCGGTGACGGCGGACCCCAACGCCGCGCTTCGCTCGTCCGGGGCGAGCGTCGACGCAACCCGACAGCGAAAAACGAAGGCCGCTACCTCGACGCCCGAAGCCAAGCCCGCCGCCAAAGGCCGCGGCGGCGGCAAGCGGCAGGCTGCGGAGTGACCGCAACCGCCCTCACTCGCTGCTACCGCCGCTGCCGGCCCGCCCGGTTGTCGAGTGTGCAAAGCCGAGCGGCAGGGCGGTGGTGTATTTGATCTGCTCCATCGCGAACGCGGACGAGACTTTCGCGATCTCGATCCGGTCGATCAGCTTTTTGTAGAAGACATCGTAGGCCGCGATGTCGGGCACGACGACGCGGAGCAGATAGTCGATTTCCCCTGACATCCGGTAGAACTCGACGACCTCGGGAAAATCGACCACCGCGGCGTGGAACTTCTCGAGCCATGCCAGCGAGTGCTGGTCGGTCTTGATCGATACGAACACCGTCACGCCGGCATTCACGGCCGTCGGCTCGAGCACCGCCACCCGCCGCTGGATGATACCCGCCTCCTCGAGCTTCTGGATGCGCCGCCAGCAAGGCGTCGTCGACAGCCCGACTTCCTTGCCGATCTCGGCCACGGGGCGCGTGCAGTCGGCCTGCAGGAGGGCGAGGATCTTGATATCCATCTCGTCGAGCATGACAGCAGCGGCTCCCAGTAGGATGCAATTTCGTCTTTGACACCGAATAGGACGAAATTTTTATTATGTCCACCGTTGGCCGCAGAATTTGGTATTTTTTTGCGCGCGGACGGTTATTTCCGCTTGAGAATGTTGCGCAAGGGCTCATATTCGGGTCATGCAATGAAGCAACCCGCTGATATCCCGAACGGCGGCCGAGCACGCAAGCGAAGAGTATTTGGGACATAAGGACGACGACCGATCGCGGTGGCGAGCGCCAGTCCCTGGCCAGTCCCTGGAAGGACCGAGACTATGCAGGATATCGTCTACATAACGCCGAACTTCGCCGTTACGGGCTCGATCGACGCGGACGATTTCGCCAGGATTGCCGAGCTTGGCTTCAAGGCCGTGATCAATAATCGCCCCGATGGCGAGGAGGACGGCCAGCTCTCGGGCCAGACGGCAGCGCCAGCGTCCTGGCGCGCAGGTTTGATCTACCGGCACATTCCCGTCAACAAACTCGAAATGTTCACCGATCCTGTCGTCGGCGCGATGCATGAGGCGCTTGCCGAGCTCGATGGGCCGGTGCTCGCGCACTGCAAGTCCGGCATCCGCTCCGCCATCGTGTGGGCGGCCGCGCGGTCTCGAACGCAATCCGTGGACGACGTTTTGGCCGCGCTGGAGAAGGCTGAGTTCGACCTAGATTTCCTGCGCGACGATCTCGAGCAGCAGGCCGACCGGGCACGCTGGATGCCAGCAGCATTGCCGGCGACGGCCGCGGACGGGCTTGCCACGAACGGGGCGGCCACGAACGGGCTGGCCGCCGCCTGAAACGGCGGGCTTGCCCGGTGTTTGGCGGCAAGGCCGGCGGCGAATGGCGATATGGGCTCACCAACCCAAGCCGTCAGCGACTAATCCGCAGTCACGCCCCTGTCGGCACGGGTCAGTCGATCGACTTCCACCCGTAGAAGCGGAACCAGCCTTTCGACGAACCAATCGTTCTTCTTGAGCCAGGCATTGTTGCGCCACGACGGATGCGGCAGAGCGATGACGGTCGCTGACTTGCCGGGCGCGCCAGCCGCAACATTCTGACGGCCTGCCTCCAGGCGACGCAGACTTGCGGCGACGATCTCCGTCATGGACGCCGACTTCTCGTCCGCCAGATGCCAGCGCTGCGCGTACTGACCCACGAGCAAATGCAGCTCGATCGCTGGAAGCGCGTCGAGAACCCGCTGGCGCCAGAGCGGTGCGCATTCCCGTCGCGGCGGCAGGTCGCCGCCCTTGGCATCGAGGCCTGGGAAGCAAAAGCCCATGGGCACGATGGCGATCCGCCGGGCGTCGTAGAAGATCTCGGGCCGGATCCCCATCCAATCACGCAAACGATCGCCCGACGGGTCCGTGAACGGCTTGCCGGACGCATGGACACGGGTGCCGGGCGCCTGGCCCGAAACGAGGATGCGCGCGGACGACGAAATCTGCAGAACGGGCCGTGGCTCGTGCGGCAACGCGCGGCCCAAGGGCGCATCGCGACAGACCGTGCAGCGGCGGATCTCGGTCATCAGCGCTTTGGCATCGACGGCGGCTGATCTGGCTCCCCCGGCCCGCGTCGCGCCCCGGCGGGCGCCTGATGCTGGACCTCGTGCCACGGCGATCAAGGCAGCGTGAGGACGAGACCGTCATCGGAAACAACGACGCGGTCGTCGGCGATACTCTGCGCATGATCCAGCATGTCGCGGCTCATGTGCGTGACGAGCACACGTTTGGCCCTGAGCCGGTCGAGATTTTCCGAAATCACACGCCAGTTCATGTGGTATCGCGTCGGGGTTTCATAGCCGTAGCACTCGGTAATGTAGAGATCGGCGCCATCCGCGACGTCGACCAACTCCTCGACCCATTCGGTGTCGCCCGAAAAGCCGATCCGGCGCGATCCGATATCGAGCCGCAATGCAAGCGATGGCGCGCCAGAGGGGTGGCACACCTCGAAAGGCTTGACCGTGATGCCAGAAATTTCGAAGTCCTCGCCGGCATGGAGTTCGTGGAACGTGACTTTGAACCGATCTTGCGGGCTCGTCGCTCCGGGGAACAGGGCCTCGGCCGCGATGAGATAGCGCTCCTCGAGGCCTGCCGGTCCGACGATCTCGATCGGCGCCGTTCGCTGGGCGACATGACGGGCATGTAGAAGCCACCACACCAACCCCGAATAATGATCGCCATGCAGATGCGATATGAAAATGATGGAGACACGGTTCGGATCGAGGCCGAGACCGTTGAACCCGATCATCGCGGTTGCCCCGCAATCGATGAGGAATTCGAGATCGGGGGTCGCGACGTGAAAGCACGTCTGCAGGCGCCCGCCAGAGCCGAAAGCATCACCCGAGCCGATGACGGTTACTTTCATCGACGCTCCATTTCTCCCATAGGCCCCGACTCTTCCACATAACCGATATCAGACCACGCCGCTGTTCCCTGTGGAACACCCCAACGCCGGTTTCGGGGCGCAGAAGTGAATTTCCCTCTAAGCGGCAGCGCTCGGCCGCGCCCTGACCTCATCGTACCAGCGCGCCAGGTGGGACAATTCGGCCGGACGTGTGATCCGAGCCGGCTTCATGAATTCGACCGCGACCAGCAAAGTGATATCGGCGATCGAGAAGGTATCGCCAGCAACATAGCGTGACTGGCCGAGCGCATCATCGATGATCGTCAGTGCCGAGAGAGCACGGCCTCGATTGGCCTCGCCCCAGTCGGGGACCTGCGGCACCTCGAGGTGCGCCATCTTGGGGTGCAGGTGACGGAAGACCTGTGCAACCGGCAACAGGAAATTCAACTCGACGCGGCGCTGCCACATCTCGACCCGGGCGCGCTCCAGCGCGCCAGTTCCGAACAATGGCGGCTCTGGCTGGATTTCCTCGACATAGCGGCAGATGGCAACCGTCTCGGTCAGAATCGTGCCGTCATCGAGCACCAGAACGGGGACGCGCTGGAACGGGTTCAGTGCCGAGAATTCCGCCGTCTTGAGAGCCCCGACCATGAGGTCGATATCCTCGTAGACGACATCGGCGCCCTTCTCGGCCATGAAGATGCGCACGCGACGAGGATTGGGCGCGCCGTTGGTCTCGATGATTTTCATGTCGGTCTCTGGTTAGGCGCTCGGCGTCAGTCGCACCGGCATACGTTGTTCTCACCACGATTGCAGAGGGGGGATCAGCCACCATGCTGATCCACCCCGCTGCGTCGCGCGACCGGTCTTCGGCAAACCAGCACAGCTGATTTCATACGGCAATCGCTAAAGCGCGCGCGCGGGTCGAGGCGAACAGGGTCATCGCCATCGAGGCCGTCGATCGATCTGGCTATAGCCCGATGCCCCGCTCGTGCCGCCACGCCTGCGGCCTCTGGAATTCGCCTTGCCATACCCCGCGCCGCGCCGCCTTGGCCTGCCGCTCCTCGTTGCGGAAACCTCCGAAACCGACCGCGTATCCGCGCGCCACCATTTCCCGGTTGAGTTCGAGACCTCCCGCCGAGCAGTAGGCGAGATAACGGCCGTGCTTGTCACGTTCGACACTGCGGCACGTCACCGTCTTGCCGCCCGTCATGCCGGCCAGAACACGGCGGGCCTCCTCTCCGCACGGCCAGTCCCGGCCATCGCGCTGGCAGAGCTGGCGACCCTCTGGCGCATCGATATCCTTCATTCGGATCTCCGCTCCCCCAACCTTCATGCTGTCGCCGTCGATGACGGAGGCGGCGCCCTTGATCTCGCCGTCGACGCCGACGGATACGGACCGTCCGCCGCCGCGCCCGCCATTGGTTGTATCGAAAAGCCCCGGATGAAGCCGACCCGCAATCGCCAGCAAAACGACCAGAACGAGCGTCGCAATGAGGCGGACATGCCGCGGTTGCCGACGCAATAGTCGCGATACGGACTGGATGATCGCGTCTTTGCGCATGAGGATAACCCTAAGTTAGCGAATTAGGCGGAGATTAACCGATATTTGCGGACCGGGCGCGAGCTCGGGACGGGGGCGTTCTCGACGAAATTAGCTGCCTGTGTCAACGGCATGAGCCGGCGGACCTCGCAGTTTGCAGACAACGAGCGGAATGGATCACGCGCCCACAAATGCCAACGGAGTCCTGCACAAGGCGGGGCGCGAGACGCGTCAACGTGCTGGTGAGGACCTGCGCGAAACCCGCGAACGCCTGGCGCGTGGCAACGCCATAAAGCCCGAGTTCGAGTACGAGATGACCTCCATCTTCGTGCGCAACGAACTTTCGGCGGCTGTCACGATCACAGGACTATGTGCGATCTTTTCGCTCGCGTCGATGTTCTGGGCTCCGGTCCACCAGGCGATCCTATGGCTTTTCCTCGTCATCGCCTCGAAGGTGCTGCAGCTCGAATTCTGCCGACGCTTCCAACAGACGCCGCGTGCTGAAGTCGATATCAAGGTTTGGCGGCGACGGTTGTTCTACTCCGAACTGCTCGGCGGCATCACCTGGGCCGGGTTCGCTCTCGTCGGCATCGGCTCGGAGATGACGGGAACGCATACGATGCTGTTCTCTTCGCATGTGTTCTTGTTCGCGGCCTTGATCGTTGTGCTCGCGATCCGCATGACCTTCGCGTCAACGGTCATTCCGATCCTCTATGCCGGCACGATCCCGATGACCCTCGCCGTCGTCGCGCGGCTGGTGATCCTGTCCGATCCCTTCTACATCGCGCTCGCGCTCATGGCCGTCGGGGTCCACATCTACTTCGTGTTCCTGGCACGCGGCCTCAACTCGACCGCAATGGCCATGCTCGAGTTCCGCGCCCAGAAGGATGCCCTGATTGCCGAACTCGAGGAAGAGAAGTCGTTTTCGGACGAAGCACGCCGTCGCGCCGAGGCTGCTAACAAGGCAAAGTCGCGGTTCCTCGCGACGATGAGTCACGAGTTGCGCACGCCACTCAATGCCATCATGGGCTTCTCGGAAGTCATGAATGCCGAAATTCTAGGCCCCATGTCCAACCCGACCTACCGCGAATACGCCTCGAACATCCACGACAGTGGTCGCCATCTTCTCAACCTGATCAACGAGATTCTCGATCTTTCGCGCATCGAGGCGGGCCGCTACGAGTTGCACGAGGAACCGATCCTGCTGATCGACGTCGCCGAGGATTGCCATCGTCTTCTCAAGCTTAGGGCTGAGAGCAAGGGCCTGCAGATCGTCGAGGACTACAGCAACGACCTGCCGCAGGTTTGGGCCGACCAGCGCGCGATCCGGCAGATCTGCCTCAACCTGATGTCGAACGCGCTGAAGTTCACGCCCAAGGGCGGACGCATCACGCTATCGGTTCAGCCAACGCAAGATGGCGGACAGATGATGTGCGTCCGCGACACCGGGCCGGGCATCCCGAAAGACGAGATCCCCAAGGTGCTGCAGGCCTTCGGCCAGGGCTCGCTCGCCCACCAGACGGCGGAAGGCGGCACGGGGCTCGGCCTGCCGATCGTCAAGAACCTGATCGAACTGCACGGCGGTACATTCGATCTCAGATCCGAACTACGCAAGGGCACCGAGGCCCTGGTCTACCTGCCCAGAACGCGCGTGCTCCAAGCGGTGCCGCCCTTGCAGCCGCTCGGCCACGAGCGCCATCGGCGCAATGGCACCGGGCTGGCCATGGGCGGCCACGCTGGCGCCTCGACGCGGGCACCTCGTCTCGTGTCCTCATTGCAGGCTTCCGCGATGCTCGACGGGCTCGACGATGACGAGCCAACGGCCGTGCCGCAACTCCCGGCTGCCAGCCGCAGACGCCGACACCAGCCCGTCGGGGTGGAATAAGTCTGCCACTGGGTACGCCACACGCCCCAAAAACCGGTCTGAGTTGACGATTGTACCGGGCGCCACGATTTCCTACATCTGTTGTGCAATTTGACCGTGAAGCGCCGAGCGTTCGCGGCGCTCAGGGCTGACCCGCGCGCAAATGCTCGGCACGCTCCATTGACACAGCACAAGGGTCCGATGACACGATGGAAAGCCCCTGCGTCGACATTTGCACCATCGACGAGACCAACGGACTGTGCACGGGCTGCGGCCGCACGCTCGATGAAATCGCACGCTGGGCAACATTTACCGACAGCCAACGACGCCTGATCATGGACCAGCTCGGCGAACGCCGCCGTGCGGCGGCCGCGGCCAGCGGCGCGGCAACCACAGGGAGCTAGCGCATGGTCCTCGGGCTCGTGATCGTACTGGCGCTCCTGGTTGGCGCCTTCATCCTGTTTTCGGGCGATACGTCGGAGGCGCAAGCGCTGTTCGGCGGCTACGATATCGCGGCCTATGTCATGGCCGGCCTGCTCGCGGTCTATGTCGTCTTCCTGCTCGGTGGATACGGTGGACGCATCGGCCAGGCCATCCGGCATTTGTCGATCTGGGCCGCGCTCATGCTCGCGGCCATCGTCGCATACGCCTATCGCGACGAGGTTTCGATCGTCGCCAACAGGGTTGCCGGCGAGTTTCTGCCACCCGGAACCGCCGTCGAGGTCGAGCCCCGCAACAAGGGCGAGCGCGCAGTGCGCCTGCGCAAGCGCCGGGATGGGCATTTCGTTGCGCGGGCCTCCGTTAACGGCGCCGCACTCGCATTGCTTGTCGACACCGGTGCCTCGACCGTGGTGCTGCGCCCGGTCGATGCCGCACGCGCCGGGATCGACGTCGACAAGCTCACGTATACCGTTGCCGTTAATACCGCCAATGGCATCGCCTACGCCGCACCTGTGCGATTGCGCGCGATCTCGATCGGCGGAATCGAAATCACCAACGTCGACGCGCTCGTCGCCAAGCCCGGCGGCCTCGGCGAAAGCCTGCTCGGTATGAGTTTCTTAAGACGATTACGGTCTTTTGATTTCTCGGGTGATTTTCTAACGCTCCGAGGTTGATCCGCTCGCCGCGCGATGCGGGGTCGCCGTGGGGCTTCACATTATCGGGTGATGCAATGTCCTCAGGACTGCAGGGCGTGATCCGCGAAGCGTTTACTTGGGTCGCCGTGGCGGTCGCCCTCACCCTGGTATTCACCAATTTCGATCAGATCCGCGCCATCAACGCGCAACTGCTCGGCCTTCCGCCGCCGGGAAGCGAAATCGCATACCGCCCGCGCGCCGAGCCGGGCGGCGAAAGCATGGCCTCGCAAGTGCGCAACGTCGGCGACAGCGTCGAGTTGCGGTCAGGCCGCAATGGACATTTCGAAACCGCAGCAGAGATCAACGGGCGCGATATCAACGTCCTCGTCGATACCGGCGCGACCATGGTCGTGTTGACCTACGAGGATGCCGAGCGTGCCGGCATCTACGTCAATTCCGGCGATTTCACGGTCGGCTCCCGCACCGCGAACGGCACGGCCCGCAACGCGCCAGTTACGCTATCCAAGGTGTGTATCGACAGGATATGTGTGCGCGATGTTCGCGCCATGGTGGCAGAACCTGGCCGGCTGCACGTCACACTCCTCGGCATGACATTCCTTGGCCGACTTTCGCGTGTCGATATGCGCTCCGGGACACTCGTCCTCGCCGAATAGGCACCAATGGCGCCCGCCGCGGCGCTCGACTCGATCGGGATGCGGCCCGCCCCAGTTTCCCCACCTCACCCTAGCGCACCGAGCTGCTTTCTGCGACGACGTCGCGCGAGACCATTGGCGAGGCTACCGCCTTCCTGTAGCGTCCGGCGCGGAATCTCGAAAGGATCATCCCATGCTGCCCAAGCCACGTGCCGACCTCAAGCCCAACACCGCCGACTTCGAGCGCCTTGCGCTCGTCAAGCCGACGGGCTTTCGCGAATACGACGCGCGCTGGCTGTTCCCCGAGGAAATCAACCTGATGGGTCTCAATGCCGTCGGTCTCGGCATGGCCCGGCTGTTCGACGAGCGCGGGGTTCAAAAGCGGATCGTCGTCGGGCACGACTATCGCTGGTATTCAGGCGCGGTGAAGCAGGCGCTGATGACGGGCCTGCTGGCTGGCGGTTTCGAGGTTCACGATATCGGCCTCGCGTTGTCCCCGATGGCCTACTACGCCCAGTTCGCGCTCGACGTCGAAGGCGTCGCCATGGTGACGGCCAGCCACAACGACAACGGCTGGACCGGCATCAAGATGGGCATGCAGCGACCGCTGACCTTCGGCCCCGACGAGATGGGGCGTCTCAAGGAAATCGTGCTCGCCGGAGCCTTCCCGGACGGCGCCGCGGGCCGCTATATCTTCGTGCCCGATATGGCGGACCGCTATATGGCGGCACTCGCTGACAGACCCAAGCTCGGTCGCAAGCTCAAGGTCGTGGCGGCGTGCGGCAACGGCACGGCGGGCGTCTTTGCTCCTGCGGTTCTGGCCGCCGTCGGATGCGAGGTGATCCCGCTCGACTGTGAACTCGATCACGCGTTCCCCAACTACAATCCCAACCCCGAAGACCTCGCGATGCTGCATGCTGTTGCGGCCAAGGTCCGCGAGACGGGTGCCGATGTCGGTCTTGCTTTCGACGGCGACGGTGATCGATGCGGTGTCGTCGACAACGAGGGCGATGAGATTTTCGCCGACAAGGTGGGCGTCATGCTCGCTCGAGATATCTCGGCGCTGCACCCGAACGCCAAGTTCGTCGCCGACGTCAAGTCGACGGGGCTGTTCATGACCGATCCCGTCCTGCTCGCGAATGGCGCCAAGACCACTTACTGGAAGACCGGACACTCCTACATCAAGCGTTACAGCCACGAGACGAAGTCCCTCGTCGGCTTTGAGAAATCCGGCCACTTCTTCTTCAACCCGCCACTTGGACGCGGCTACGACGACGGCATCGTCGCAGCCCTCGCCGTCTGCGACATGCTCGACCGCAACCCCGGCAAGACCATGGCCGATCTGAAGAACGCCCTGCCCAAGACGTGGCAGTCGCCGACCATGTCGCCGCATTGCGAAGACACCACCAAATATGGTGTCGTCGAAAAAGTCGTCGCCCATTACGAGGCCGAGGCACGTGCTGGCCGCGAGCTTGCCGGCCAGAAGATCCGCGAATTGATCACCGTGAACGGCGTGCGCATCGTGCTCGAAGACGGAACCTGGGGGCTGATACGCGCGTCCTCGAACAAGCCTGAACTGGTCGTCGTCGTCGAAAGCCCGACGTCGGAGGCCAACATGCGCGCGATCTTCGCCGAGCTCGATGCCGTGTTGCAGAGCCACCCGGAAGTTGGCGCATACAATCAGAAGATCTAGCGCGGGAACCGGCGGCGGCCACGGCCTCGTTCTATGGATCAGGGCCGAAGCCCGCTGGGTCCCGGTGGCCGAGCGGACACGCGCACCCGCTCGGTGCGCGACAATACTGCGTTCAGAATTTTCTGACACAATGCGGCGTTGAACGTGCCGCAGACGATGTGCTGCGCGCATACGCAGGATACGTGACGCATGACGACGCAGATGCAGCCGGAACTGGATGTAGACAAGCTCGCCCAAATCGCGGCTCTCGCAAGCGACTATACAAGCTGCCTGCATGACGAGCGTCGTGAGGTGGCGCTGGCCTACCTGTTCGAGGTGGCGGAATTGTTGACGGCACAACATGGCGACGACGCGATCATCGCGCCGCTTCTCGACATCATCCCCTACGTATCCGATCCGACGACGAGCCCGCTGTTCGCCGACCGCCGCAGTGAGAGGTCGTCCCCGAGCGAAGCAGTACTCGCACGCGCCGCCGTCGCCATCGATGTATGGCAATCGATGGGGCATACCGCCGATGGCGCGGCGCAAGCGGTCGCGCGCCAGCTTGTCAATTCACGCGCCAGTCTACCGACCGAAGGCGGCGACGTGCGCGGCTGGAAGCGTCTGCTGATCTGGCGCGACAGGCTCGTGAGCCTCAAAAAGCCGGCGCACGCCTGGCAGGATTACGTAGCGCTGACCAAAGAGATCGAGAAGATGAATCGGCCCGAGGTGGTGAGACGCGCCAACGACGGCAGCCTTTGGGATATCCGCAAGCGTGCGGCGGAAGCGAAATCGAGATAGCGGAAGCGGAGGACTTCGGTCAGCGGCTAGCGATTTTTCCGCGACAATCGTCGTCCATGTCGGCGGCGCGGCAAATCATCGAAGCCTCACAGCGGCCACGGTGGCGCGGTTCGGCTGATCAGTTGACCTTGTCCTTGGTCGCACCGCTCCCGCCGGCCTTTTCTTTCGTCATGCGTTCGCGTTCGGCATGGCGTGCGAGATGGAAGCGTTGGAAGTTGCGGTCGCGCTCGTAGACCTTGGCACGGATCCAAGTGAACATGTCGTAGAACGTGCCTGCACCGATACCGAGGTTCATACGCGCCACCTCGAGCGGCTGGCCCCACTGACCAGCGGCGCCATCGATGGCCTCCTTGAAGAACACGACGGTCGGCGTGAACAAGACCCCCCAACGCTCCGCAATCTCTTTCTCCGACATCTTGGTTCCGTCGAAGTCCGTGACGTCGCGCGAGCCCCACATGTCGAATTGCACGACAGCGAAGTTCTCCCGCACGTAGTCGTTGATGTAGCGCTTGGAGAGCACGTCGGTATGCATCTTGGTGCAATATGAGCAGCCGCGCTGCTCGAAGATCACGGCGAACCGCTTGCCCTGCGCTTTGGCCTCCGCGAAATCCTCCTTGAGGTCGAAGAACGACTGCACGAACCAGGGCTGGTGATAGATTCCATCATCGCCCTTCAATGGCGGGACGGCAGGCACCTCCGCACCGACCGCTGGAGGAAGCTCCTGAGCGGCGGCATCGGCCGCGGCCGCAGGGACAAACGATTGGACCGCGAGCAAGGCCGCGAGCAAGATTGCCGGCATGCGGCGCATCGATCGCAAGGCCTGCAAGGCACGCTTGCGATCAGCAAGAAAATGCGGGCGGCCGACGCCTTCCGCTGCGGCGGACGTCGCTTCGAGGATCGAGAGGGATCGCGTCATTGCCTTGCTTTCGACCTGTGAACCAAGGTGGGATACTACCGCCATGTGCCAAACCTCGTCATCAATCTCGTCATCAGCCTCGCCTTGGGCCTCGCCTTCGGCAAAGTGCCGCCCGGTCCGGCCGTCCGACCTCCAGGTCGCAGTGCAGTCAGGGTGTGAACGTCGAATGCCAGGGCCCAATTATACCTCGGCGAGCGCCAGCCAGAGAAACCGGCTGACGACGACGGCGAGGAAGATGGCGAATGCGATCTCAAGACTGCGTTTTGGTATGCCATGCGCCATCCGCACGCCAAATGGCGCCACGAAGACGCTCATCGGGATTATCAGCGCCGCGCCGATCAGGCTGACATAACCGAGCGAGAGTGGCGGCAACCTCGGATCGCCCCACCCAGCCCAGATGTAGCCAATAACGCCCGGCACGGAGATCAGCGGACCGAAACCCGACGACGTCCCGACCGCGAGCAGCACCGGCTGTCCGTAAAGCGTCATCAGGGCAACGATGAAGGCCGCTCCGCCGATGCTGATCAAGACGGACACCGCGCCGACCAGGATACCGTAGGCTTCGACGCCAGGACCCTTCGGGATTTGCGTTCCGAGCCGCCACGTGTCGCGCCCGAAGGCCATCTTCAGGGCCATGACGGTGCCGAACACGATCCAGATCCACTTGAGCACGAGTGTGCTTGCGGATTCCGCCACCAGAATGCCGACGAACACCCCGCCGACAACCCACGGTCCAAGGCGGCGCAATATGTCGACGTCGACGCTGCCGCGCGTGTGATGGGCGGAGAACGACCTGACGGATGTCGGCACGATAACCGCCAAGGACGTCGCCAAGGCCATGTGCATGCGAATGGCCGGATCGACTCCGATAAGCGCGAATGTCTCGTAGAGAACCGGCACGAGGATGCCGCCGCCGCCGATGCCAAGCAGGCCCGACATGAAACCGACGACGATCCCCGCAGCGACGAGCGCGACGGCGAGCGGCAACAAGCTACCGATGTCGAGGCTCATGGCCGCTGTCATCTTCCGCCTCGCTCGACGCCGCTGGAGCTTACCGTCATGCCGGCGTCGGCGCGGCATCCGCCCGGACCTGATAGCGCAATCCCTCGCCTTCCGCGATGGCGATCGCGTCTGCGAGAACCGCCGCGGTCGCCGCGGCGCCAACGCCCGACTCGCTCAGATGGCGGCGAAAAAGCCGGGCGCGAGGCCGGCCGTGGTACAGGCCGAGCATATGGCGGGTCACGTTGTTGAGACGGCCGCCGGCGTCCACATGACGGGCGGCGTAGTCCAGCATCGCTTGCGCAACCTCGCCGCGTGAGCGAGGAGCCGCGGCATCGCCGAAAAAGCGGCGGTCGACGTCAGCCAGTACGTAGGGCGTGTGATAGGCGGCGCGGCCCAACATCACGCCATCGACGTGCGCGAGATGCGCCGCAGCTTCGTCGAGCGTCGCGATCCCGCCATTGATGACAACCGTCAGATCAGGTCGCGCGGCCTTCAGGCGATAAACACGACCGTAATCGAGCGGCGGCATCTCACGGTTCTCTTTCGGAGACAAACCCTTGAGCCAGGCTTTGCGTGCATGAACGACGAATGTGCCGCAGCCCGCGTCCGCGATCGTTTCGACAAAGCGCTGAAAATCGATCTCACCGTCCTGTTCGTCGATGCCGATGCGGCATTTGACGGTGACGGGTACGGCAACGCGGGCCTTCATGGCGGCGACACAACGACCAACGAGGTGCGGTTCGGCCATCAGGCAGGCCCCGAAGCGCCCCTCCTGGACGCGGTCCGATGGGCAGCCGACGTTGAGGTTGATCTCGTCATAGCCCAAACCTGCCGCGATTTCCGCCGCGGCGGCGAGCCGATCGGGGTCCGAGCCGCCGAGTTGCAAGGCGACCGGATGCTCCCTTTCCGAAAAGCCAATGAGCCGCTGCCGGTCGCCATGGAGAATGGCTTCCGCGGTGACCATCTCGGTGTAGAGGAGCGCGTGCCGCGTCAACTGGCGGTGGAAGAACCGGCAATGCCGGTCCGTCCAATCCATCATAGGGGCGACACAGAATCTATGCGATTGAAATTGCAAGAATTTTCAGCGGCCAGTAGGCCAGTCTCCCTAAGTGTCGGCGCGCGGTGTTCAGTGAACGGGCAAATGTCCCCAGACCATAACGCGAACAGTCTTGATCTCCGGGTTGGCAAGCTCGCACCAATACGCGAGCACGAAGCCGCATTTTCGCGGCCGGAGCAAGCCCTGGCGGACCGCATTTTATCACGGGACGTAGCGATACCGATCGCGGCTCCATTCCGACAGGCAAATGGAGACCGCAATCGCGATGTCACTTTTTGGCGCTGAAGACCGAAATCGCGCATGTGAGATCGCACGCGCGGACAATTGAGCCCGCGGTTGGGCGGACGTGACGACCGGTGTGTGACGGCGCGGCGGGGACCTCGGTGGCACGGATCGGTCGGCTGCCAGTCTGGCCGGGCGAGGCGCGGCATTGGCGATATCGCAGCCGCGAAAGTGTGCTAGATGAACACAGGCCGGGGCGCGAATGGCGGCGCCACCTCGACTGCCGTTTTGCATCGACGCGGGGAACGATCGTCTTCGAGCCACTGTGTTGTGATACGTCCCCACGGCGTCACCCCGACGTCGTCGATCGATTTCCGACCGTCGCCAAACCGCACGGCTGTCTTCAGCCGCTCCAACCACCACGCGCCCGGACTGCCCCATCGGATGCCGGACAAAACCCAACCCGAGGACCGATCGTCCCAACCGCAGCCGTCGAGCCTTAGACCAGATGAAGACCGACACGCCCCGCCCCATTCGGCTCAAGGACTACAATCCTCCCGCTTACCTCATCGATACGGTTGACCTAGATGTCCACCTCGATCCGCGGCGCACGAAGGTCCGGTCGCGACTGACCGTACGACGGAACCCGGCGTTGACGGCACCACACGGCCCCCTTGTCCTCGACGGCGAGCACCTGGAGCTGAGCCTCGTGCGGCTCGACAAGCAGCCACTCGTCGCGGGCAAGGATTTCACGGTCAACGACACCTCGCTTACGATCGCCGCTCCGCCGACAAAGCCATTCCGTCTCGAAATCGTCACCTATTGCGACCCCGCCTCCAACAAGGCGCTGCAGGGGCTCTACCTGTCGCGTGGCGTCTATTGCACGCAGTGCGAAGCGCAAGGGTTCCGGCGCATCACCTATTTCGCCGACCGTCCGGACGTGCTTTCGAAATACACTGTCCGCATAGAAGCAGACATGGCGGAAGCCCCCGTGCTTCTGTCGAACGGAAATCCTCTCGAGAGAGGAACACTCGACAACGGCCGGCGTCACTATGCCGTCTGGCGCGATCCCCATCCCAAACCCTGCTACCTGTTCGCACTCGTCGGCGGCAACTTTTCCTCGATCGCATCCCAGCACACCACACCATCCGGATTGAAGGTCGATCTCGTCATCTACGTCGAGCCAGGTCTCGAAGGCCGCGCGGCATGGGCGATGGACTGCCTCAAGCGATCGATGCGTTGGGACGAGGAACGCTTCGGCCGGGAATACGATCTCGACGTCTTCAACATCGTCGCGGTCTCGGACTTCAATCTCGGCGCCATGGAGAACAAGGGGCTCAACATTTTCAACGACCGCCTCATACTCGCGTCGCCCGAGACGGCAACGGATGCGATGTTCGAGGCAATCGAAAGCGTCGTCGCGCACGAGTACTTCCACAATTGGACCGGTAACCGCATCACCTGCCGCGACTGGTTCCAGCTCTGCCTGAAGGAAGGGCTGACCGTCTATCGAGATCAGGAGTTCTCAGCCGACATGCGTTCGCGCGTCGTCAAGCGC
>JAGRKS010000066.1 GCA_020442185.1 Hyphomicrobiaceae bacterium | reverse complement strand
CGGTCGTGGCGGGCGTCCTCGGTGTGGGGCCTTGCCCGCCGCGCCCCCACCGCCCCCCCCCCACCCCCCCCCCCCCCCCCCCCCCCCCCGCCGCCGCCCCCGCCCCCCCCCCCCCCCCCCTCACCCCCCCCCCCCCCCCCCCTCGAACGGCACACGGCATTTCAACCCGCGGCTCCCCCCGAGCCGCGGGTTTTCACGTCGCGTGAGCCTCGCGCCATATTTGATGCAACGGGCTGGCGTCGGCGCAAAGTCGTGACGGCCGGCTGACGCGGCTCACGACGATTCCGAACGGCGCCAGCCGGCGCTCAGGGCTTCGTCCTCGCTGCAGAACCAACGGCCGCCCCGCGTCTCGCGAACCTTCACCCGTTCGTAGCCAGAAGCCCATGGCAGGACATAAGTGCGCCCGCTGCGCGACACCTGGCCTTTGATCGGACAGCCTTCAGGCGCGGACTTGCGCGCCGCCTCCCATCGCGCGGCGCGATAGTCGGCCGGTCTCTCCGGATTTCCTGCCCAGATGCCGCGACGCTTCTCACGTGCGTCCGATTCGAGCGACGAGTAGCTCGCGAAAAATCCCTCGGTCGCGAAGACATGGCCGCCGCGTACGAGTTCGGCCGCGAGATCCGTCTCGCCGTGGCGGCAACTGGCGGTCGAAAGGCCGCCCGCGACGTCGCCGTTCAGCACGCATTCCACCTTGCGGCCGCGGATCAGTTTGGCGAGGGCGTTGGTCGCCGCGGTATCGCACCGCCAGCGTTGCCCGGTGCTACGCGGGCAGCTCTGGCCGCGCTCCGGGGCTTCGATCTCGGCAAGGCGAACGCGTTGGCCGCCGATGCGGAGCGTGTCGCCGGAAACGGCAACGGCGCGGCCAGCCAACGTACCGGCCGCCTGGGCGGCGGTCGCGACGACGGCGGCCTTTTGCTTCGGAATGGCGATGCGCGGTGCGTCTGGATTGGTTTGCCGCGGCTCACCGCCCGGGCTCAGAAGCTGGCCGATCCCGAGCACGACAAGAGCCGCAAATCCACCCCCGGCCATCATCCGCAAGACCGGTTGGTTCGCGGACGGCTTGGTGCTGACGAGAGGCTTCGGCCGATCCATGACGACGAGATGCGGCAGGGCGGAGGCGACGGCGGCGCAAATGGCCAGGGTCGCTATGACGAACGCCGTCGTGTCGAAGCCGTGTGCATAAACACGAGCCGCGCAACCGACCGCCGCAGCGGTTGCGATCGCGCCGAACAGCGATGCGAGCCGGCGCTCGTGCACAAGGGTCGCAAGTGGCGTCAAAGCCGCGCCGAGCAGGTGACCGGAGCCACTGACGAGTTTGCGGATATGCGGGAGCATCGCCGCATGAAATCGTCGCGGTGCCGCTGCCGACCAGACGAACATCCGTCTCATGGCGGCAAAGAAGCGCCCGCCGAGATCGGCGCTGCCAGCCGCTGCCGCGCCAAGGCCCGCAGCGCTCGCTTCTCGGCCCTTGTGGCCAGCCTTGCGCAGGCCATCGGCCGCGACATGCCCGGCATCCTTGAGGCCGCTCGCTGCGGCGACCCCGACACCCTTGACGCCCTTGATCGCCGCTTCGCGTGCGGCATCGAGGCGTTCGCGTCGCCGGGCGCGGCGCAGCAGGATGGTGGTGCGCACGTAGTCGTGCCACTCGAACCCGTCCTTCTTTCTCCGCCATCCAATCATCTTGCGATCCTCTATCGGGTTCGTGATGTCGGGCCAACGATACAGTGGCGTCCCGTCCGGCCTTTGGGAACCCGGTGCATTTCGGCATCGGCCTGCTCATCGAAACCCGATCGGATACCCATATGCATCCGCCATGGTCGCGTCCGCTGCCGAAAAGGCAAGATCCGCTTCGATGCGGCGTGGTCCGACCGTCGGGCGTTGCAACTCGAGAGCAAGCCATCTCAACCGAAGAATCTCAGCCGAAGATGGCAGCGGCATGGACGAGGTGATTGGCCCAGCAACGCACCAGCAACGCACCGGCATCGCCCCGGCACGCTGAGCCATCCTGACAGCAGCGAGCCAACCTCTTCCACGAACCACATCTTGTGCTAGGTTCGCGGTCGCTGCCAGACCGTTCGGCCAGTAAACAACAGAAAACATGGGCGCCCGCCGCGGCGCAAGGGCGCGCAGGGGACACGAGATGATGAAGCACGAGCCGGAAGCTACAACGTCGTTTCAGACCGGACGGATTTCCGCCCGCGCCGCAGTTCAATCGGCTGGCATGGCATGCTTCGTCATCATCGCGCTGGCCTCAACGGCGTTCGCCGCGAAAGACAGCGCACCTTCCGGGCGCTGCGATGCCTTTGCCACGGGCTCGCCGCAGTGGTCCTCGTGTCTCGCGCCGACGGCCGGTGCCCTCGACGATGCATCCCTGTTCTACGCGGGCTACTGGATGGCGCGGCTCGAACGCTACGACGTGGCGATCGCGTATCTTTCGCAAGCGCGTAATCCCGACGCCAGAACATTGACCTACCTCGGGTTCGCGACACGCAAGGTGGGCGATGTCACGACGGCACTCGGATACTATCAGCGCGCGCTCGCGCTCGATCCCGATTTCGTTGTCGCCCGTGCCTACCTCGGCGAAGCTCATCTACAGAATGGCGCGCTGGCTTTGGCGCGCCGAGAGCTCGGCGAGATTGCGCGGCGCTGCGGTGCCACGTGCGCGGCCTACGACGAACTCGCGCGACACGTCTCCCGCTATGAGGCCCGGCAAGGCTGATGTATCAACGGCGGCCGCGATCCGCGACCCTGCTCGTCTCGGTTGCCCAGATGCGAATGGTCCCGTCTTCGCCGCCCGAGGCGACGTGCACGCCATCGGGTGAAAAAGCGACGGCCTCGACCTTGCCCATGTGGCCGGCGAACGCGCGAATGCTGCGTCGCTTGCCAATATCCCAGATCCGCACGGTTCCATCGGCACCGGCCGATACGAGACGTTGACCGTCGGGTGAAAACGCGATGCCGCTGACAGCGCCTTTGTGCCCGGTAAGCCGCCGCCTGAGCCGCGAGGACGACGTACTCCAGATGCGAATGCTGCCGTCCATGCTGGCGGCTGCCAGTGTCTTGCCGTCGGACGACAACGCGATGCTGCTGATGAAGTCGTTGCCGCCGCGATAGGTCCTGACGAGATCGAGCGTCGTGAGGTTCCAGAGCTTGACGTCCTTGTCGGCGCCCCCCGAAGCCAGAAGTGTGCCGCCATTGGAATAGGCGATGGCCTGCACGGAATTGTCGTGACCTTCGAGGACATGCAGCGGCGTCGTTTCGGACTTCGCATCCCACAGCACGACTTTCCAGTCGTGGGTGGCGGCGGCAAAGCGCTGATCAGTGCCGGTGAAGGCCAGTGACCAGACATCGGCCTCGTTGCGTTGGTAGGTGCCGCGAAGGGCTCCGGATTCGATGTCCCATCGGCGGATGCGGCCGTCGGCGTGGCCGGTGAGCGCGACGCTGCCTGAAAGCGCGACGCTCTTTGCGACGCTGTCGAGTGCGATCGTCCGGCCGAGTGATGCAGTACCCGTCCGCCACACCCGCAGTGTCCTGTCGGCGCCGCTGCTGACGAGCCGAGTGCCGTCCTGGCTGTAGATGAGGCGGATTGCGCCACCGCTGTGCGCTTCGATCTTCGCAATCTGCGGGGAGGCTGGCTGCTCGCTGGTCGACGTTGGAATGGCGCGGCTTTCGATGTGAAGCTGCGGCAGCTTGTTCTGGATCGTGACGGCCACGCTCGCGATAGCGGCGCCGATCGCGAGTTTCACGATCAGCGGTCTGAGCTTGAAGCGCGACGCCTCGCGGATCGGCCGCGGTTTGGGATCGCGTGCCCGCTTGCGGCGTTGCAGCGGCACCGGCACCAGCGCGCGCGCGCCGTTGTCGGCAGCGGACTCTGGGTTTGTCCCCGCGCGTGCCGTCGCTGTCTTTGCTTTGGCCTTTGCCTTGGGCCCCGGAGCTGCAGGTTCCACCCTGGCATCGGCTGCCGCGCCGTCGGCGGCGGGCTTGTCGTTCGAGCGTCCGAAAATCGCGAATCCGCGCTTGGCTTTCGCTGCGACAGGTTCGGGCGGGCGCGTTCTTACGAGCGCCTCGGCATCGGTGCTTGCGGCAACCGCCGCTGTCCTGCGGCCGGCGCGCGCCGAAGCTGCGGGGGGTGCCCCACCCTTCAGATTGTCGACGAAATCCAAGAGGCCGCCTTGCGGTCCGGGGGCGTCGGGAGGCGGAGGATGTGTGCCCGTCGCGGCTGCGGGCCGTACCGCTCCCGGGGCCGGTTCTTCGGCGCCATCGCCGCCCTTCTTGTCGAGGGCGCGCGTCAGCCATCCCTGGCGCTGCGGTTCAGGCGCAAGCAGTTCGCCACGCCAGATCGGAATGGATTGCGGCCGGTCGCGGATCTCGAGCGAGAGCGCGCGGTCGATGGCTTTCAGGAATCCTGGACGATAGGAACTGATCGCCGCCTCGCGCGCGGGCACGATTTCGTCGTGAACCATGCGCGACGGCGCATCCGGCGGGCGCTTTCCTGTAACCGCGTGATAGAGCGTCGCGCCCAGGGCATAGATGTCGGACCACGGCCCTTGCTGACGGCTCGTTTCGGCATACTGCTCGTAAGGGCTGTAGCCCGGCTTGACGAGCGCAGAAACAGTCTTCGAGTGCGCGGCAATCTCTCCGCGCGCGGACCCGAAATCGATCAGAACCGGTTGCCCGCTTTTGCGCACGATGATGTTGTCGGGTGCGATGTCGCGATGCAGAAAGTCAGATTTGTGGATCAGCTCGAGAGCGTCGAGCAGCGGCGCGATGAGCGCGTCGAGTTCCTTTTGACGCGGCGCGCGGCCGAGACCCTTGAGCCACC
Source organism: Hyphomicrobiaceae bacterium (assembly GCA_020442185.1). GTDB lineage: Bacteria > Pseudomonadota > Alphaproteobacteria > Rhizobiales > Hyphomicrobiaceae > JAEUMD01. Next base: position 15,708 of record JAGRKS010000066.1, on the reverse strand, counting down.
CCTTGAGGCTTTGGCCTTCCTCGAAGTGCAGGACCATGTAGCCGGTATTGTTGGCGCGGAAATAGCGGTAGACCCGGACGATATTGGGATGATCGAATTTGGCGAGGGTCTGCGCTTCCTCGATGAAGCGATCGAGACCCCAGCGATAGTCACTCGAACAGTCCTTTGACCGAGGGACGGCTTGCTGCTCGGCATTGCGCGCTGCGAAGTCACTCGGAAAATATTCCTTGATTGTCACGGCACGGTCGAGCGCGATCTCGTCGGCGAGATACGTGATCCCGAAACCGCCGGCGCCAAGGACGCGGTCGATCCTGTAGTCGCCGGCAAGCTCGGTGCCGCTCGGCAGAGCAATCAGGTTCGTCATGGCCCCCGAGCTTTCACAAAGCAGATGGGCGAGAGCGCAGCACAGTCTCCGCCGATTGTCATCGATTCGTGCCTCCGAAGCCTTGATTGGCGCAGGAATGTGGCGCTCTTGCAGCCGATGAACCCGAGATGAACAAATCTCCGGTTCGCCCGATATCCGCCATGGTGTCGCCCCCAAACGCACGCACATTGTGGAGCATTCGCGGCAGGGAATCGCGCCGAGGGCTCGCGGTTGTGCTCGCGCCCATGGATTTGCGAATGCAATGGATGCGGGGGAATATGCCGTCCAATCTCGTCCGTGGCCTCAGCGCCGGCTTACGTGAAGTCAGGGCGAGTGCGACAGCTTCTCCGGCAGTGTCGTCGCCGTCGCACCGGGCTTGCCGCGCCATCGGGCGCGGCACCCGCATCGACGCGGCTTGCCCGCCGGCAATGCGATTGGTTTCGTTGCCCGCGCTTGCCACGTGCGCAGCACCTGTCTTCGCTTTCGCGGCGGCCGCCGCGGGCGCCGATCTTCAGCCGACGTCCGGTTCCGTCACCGTCCCAGCCGACTGGTGGACGCGGATGATCGATGCCGCGGCAACGGCACTGGCAGTGCTCGAAAGCGGTCTGCGGTCGGCATACGATGTGGCGCCGGCTCTGGTGGCCGGACTCGCGGTGCTCGCGCTCATTATTCCATTGGCGATGCTCGGTGGCGCCAGTCGCTGGATCTGGCGGATGATTGCGGCGATGGCGAATTCCGCGCGCGATCCGGCGGCCTCCGAGCCGGCGCCCGGAATGCTCGTGGACCGCACCGGATTTGCGCGGCCACTTTCTGCGTCGATCGAATGGTCTTCGGCAAAGGCCGACGTCCACGCGACGCGCAGTACATCGATTGCGCGAGCGTTGACCAGGATCGGTCGTGCCACAGACAACGACATCGCCGTTACGGGCTCCGGCATCGAGAACTATCACGCCGCGATCGAGCGGACGGCGGAAATGGATCACTATCTCGTCGACTTGACGGGAGCGACGGGTCAACGCGTGTGCGTCAACGGCGTGGCGGGGGGACGGCGGCGGCTGCACGACGGCGATGTCATCACCATCGGCAGCCAGGAGCTGGTCTTCCGTGCGAGCTCGCGATCGAAGCGAGTCGAAGAACGAGGTGAGTCGCTTTGACGTCTCAGGCGCGAGAGCCAAGACGGAACTGCGGCGAAGGGGATCAACGAAGAGGATTTTTCATGTCTGAAAGTGTGAAGCCGGCGCCGGCCGCTGGGCGAGGACACGGCATCATCGGATCTTTGCGCGAAGCACTGGCAGCGGCGGGCCGGGAGGATGGCCACGCCAAGGCGCCGCCGCTTGCCACCGTTCAGGCCCCGGTCGCCGCGAAGTCCGCAAGCGCGCCGCCGCCGATGCCCGGACCTGAAAATGCGCTCGTACCGACGATCCAGGCGATTCCGGTGCCGCAACAGGCGCCGCGTCCTGCCGACGCGACGAATCGCGATGGCGTGGCACGGGACGGTCGCGATATCGGAGGTGATGCCGGAGAACCGCTGCCGCGTGCGGCGGATGCGGCGCGCGAGGTGCGCGCAACGGTGACGATGCGCCCGTCGGAGAAGGCGCAAGATCGCCATGTGGAACCGGATCTGCCGCCGACGACCCGCGTTTTTCGTGGCAAGGAGGCGCGGGCGGCAGTGGTCGATGACGCTGCGCGGACGCAACTCGTCAGAGGGCGCCAGAAGCTCGTCCGCAACGATTTCACGCAAGACCCGGTGGTTGGTTGGCTGGTTGTCGTCGGCGGCCCGGGCCTCGGTGCCTTCCGGCCGATATTCGAGGGCAACAACACAATCGGCCGCTCCGCCGGCCAGCGGATTCCAGTGGATTTCGGGGATGATGCGATCTCGTCGGAGGAGCAGGCCTATATCCGCTACGATTCGACCGATCGCAGCTTCCTTTTCGTGCCCAATCTGGCCAAGACCAATGTCGTGCGTGTAAACGACAAGAAGCCGACGAGCGCTGTCGAACTTGCGCACATGGATGTGATAACAATGGGCAGGACCCAACTCGTATTCGTGCCGTTCTGTGGAACGGATTTCGATTGGGCGGAACTCGCAGACGTCAAGGATTGATGCCCGAATTCGATTTCGCGCGATGTGCCACGCAGGGTGCACGCCACTATCAGGAAGACAGCGCCACGGTTCTGCCGAGTGGCGATGACGCGCAGCCCGTATCGTCCGCCGACCGTGCAAGCGGCGGCGGCGGTGGGGGCGGCACGCTTATCGCTGTGCTGGCGGATGGCATGGGCGGCCACGCTGGCGGCGCGCTTGCGAGTCGCACGGTGTGCGAGCGCTTCGTCGGCACGTGCGCCAATCGCAACGGCCCGGTACCGGAACGCCTGTTCGCGGCGCTCGAAGCGGCCAATGCGGCCGTGGCTGACACCGTCGACGCCAATCCGATGCTTTCGGGCATGGGATCGACGCTCGTCGGAACGGTCTTCTCGGAGGCTGGCGTGCAATGGATCAGCGTCGGCGACAGTCCGCTGCTGCTGTTCCGGCGCGGCGAGATCGCCCTGCTCAACGAGGATCATTCACTGGCGCCCGAACTCGACAGGCTGGTCGAAGCTGGTCACATGACGGCCGAGGAAGCACATCGCGATCCGCGCCGGCACATGTTGCGGTCGGCTGTGACCGGCGACGAGATCGATCTCGTCGATGTCTCGCTGAAGCCCCTGCAGCTCGAGCCGGGCGATTATGTGATCCTGGCGAGCGACGGCTTGCATACGTTGCAGACGGCGGAGATCGCGCGCATCGTCTCGGCCTATGGCGGCGACGGTGCGGAGGCTGTTGCCTCCGCGTTGATCCGTGAAGTCGAGGCCATGCGCGAGCCGCATCAAGACAACGCAACCGTCATCGCCGTTCGTCTGAAGCCCGACCTCGCCGACAGCGCCTGAAGACCAGGAACAGCGAGCGCCGGCCGCCGGTCGTCGCGACGGAGATGGTGCGTCTGATCGCTCAGCCCGTGATCGCTTGGCCGGCTCTAGGATTTCTTCTCGAGGATCGTGATGTAGTCGGCTGCTTCGACATTGCCGTTGGCCTTCGCCTTCCTGAGCCATACGAGTGCGTCGGCGCGTTCGGCGTCGGATGCCTTGTCGAGGCCGCGACCGCGCCCCGTCGCCAGCAAGACACCGTAAGCAAACTGGCCGTCCGAATAGTCCTGCTCGGCCGATTTTTTCAGCCAATGAGCCGCCTTCTCGATGTCGCGACCGAGAATGCTTCCTTTCTCGTAGGCGATGCCGATCTCGTATTGCGCGCGGGCGTCCCCGAGGTCGGCGGCGCGCTGCACCAGCGTGAGAGCCCGCCGCTGGTCTTCCCCAACGCCCTGGCCCTGTTGGAACAGGTTGGCGAGATTGATCAGCGCCGTCGTGTTGCCTTTCGCGGCCAGCCCTTCCCAGATCGTGCGAGCTTCGTCGTAGCGCCCCATCTTGTAGACCGCATAGGCTTCGAGATTGGTCACGGCTTCGCGTGCGAGGTCGCGCTCCTTTGCCGCGGCAGCGGTTGCGCCCAGCCCGAGCAGCGCCGCGACGAGTGACGCACAAACGGTTCGTGGAATTCGATGCATCGCCTCGGTCCTCATTGTCACGGGCGAGTGACCCGCCGCCAGTCGCACGAATCCTCGCGGAGTATAGATCTCTCGTCGGCCCGTCGTTCCGTCCAGCCGATCAGATCTTCCAGCCCGAATGGATGGCCGCGACGCCGCCAGTCAGGTTGCGGTAGGTCACGCGCTCGAAGCCCGCATCGCGGATCATCGTCGCGAACGCCTCCTGCTTCGGGAACTTGCGGATCGATTCCACCAGGTATTGATAGGGCTCGGCGGCTCCTGCCGCGAGCTTGCCGAGGCGCGGGATGACTTCGAAGGAATGGAAATCGTAGATGCGATCCAGGATGGGCACCTGCACTTCGGAGAATTCGAGGCACATGAAGCGGCCGCCGGTCTTGAGTACGCGGAACGCCTCGGCGAGTGCGCGGTCGATGTTGGTGACGTTGCGGATGCCGAAAGCGATCGTATAGGCGTCGAACGAGCGGTCGGCGAACGGCAGCGCCTCGGCATTGCCTTCGACGAGTTCGATACGCGTCGCGAGGCCGGCGTCGTTGACCTTCCGCTGGCCGACCTCGAGCATCTCGGGGCTTATGTCGCAGATGACGGCGGTCGCGCCATCGCCGCTTCGGCGGGCATAGCGGATCGCCACATCGCCGGTGCCGCCCGCAACGTCGAGAAGCCGAAACGGACGCTCGCCCTTGGGCGGCGCGAGCCAGGCGATGAGATCGCCCTTCCAGAGCCTGTGCAGCCCTCCGGACATCAGGTCGTTCATCAGATCGTAGCGCTCGGCGACGGATGAGAACACCTCGTTGACGAGGCCTTGACGCTGCTCCTTGGGAACGTCGCGGAATCCGAAACTCGCGGTGTCCGATCCTGGCGGTTGCGACATGATGGTGCGATCCTGACCAATCTTGAATTGCTTTGCGTGCCGTGCCCTTTGGGCTGTAGCCGGCGCCGCGCCTGTTCATTTTCGGGCGTCGCCGAATGTTTGCATTTGCGGCCGTGGCCGCAGCATCGGCAAACATAACTGCTCGCGCTGGCCAGCGCCATGTCGACGTGCACCATGTCGACGGGCGCCATGTCGGCAGATGCGCTTTGAGGCTGGGTGTGCAACAACGGCGGCTCGAATGCAAGAAGCCGTAAACCAGGCCCGAGAAGCACCATCGAAGCGGAGGGAAAGCCCATGCAACTCGCCAACGCCGAGACGATCGTCAAAGCCGCCCGCGCCGACGCGAGGGAGCGGAACCTGAAGCCGCTCGCCATTGCGGTGCTCGATGCGCGCGGCGCCGTCCGCTGCCTGATCAACGAGGACAACACCAGCCTGCATCGCGCCGATGTCGCGATCGGCAAGGCCTATGGGGCGATCGCGCTCGGCGTGTCGTCACGTGCCCTCTACGAGCGGGCGGAAAAGCAGGCCTATTTCGTCAATGCCTGCGCACTCATAACGGGAGGGAAATTGGTGCCGGTTCCCGGAGGCGTCTTGATCCGAGACGGCAACGGCATTCTGCTCGGAGCCATCGGAATCTCGGGCGATACCTCGGAGAACGACGAGGCGGCCTGCTGCGCCGGCATCGCGGCGGCGGGCCTGGTCGCCGATACCGGCGCCTGATCGTGGGCCCCCGCTCGAGCGGTTCACATCGGAGGAGCCATGCCTGAGCTTCCCGAGGTCGAGACGGTGCGCCGCGGCCTGGAGCCGGTGATGACGGGCAAGAGCGTCATACGGCTCGAGGCGCGGCGGCCCGACCTCAGGTTTCCGCTGCCGGAACGTATGTCGGAGCGTCTCGCTGGGCGCACGGTCGAGCACCTGGGGCGGCGCTCGAAATACCTCGTCGCGCGTATGTCGGGCGGCGACACCCTGATCATGCATCTCGGCATGAGTGGCCGCTTCACGATCGGCGACCTGCGGCCGGGCGCATTCACGCACGAAACAGGCGGCGATCCGAAACACGACCACGTCGTGTTCGAAATGTCGGGCGGCCATCGCATCGTCTACAACGATCCGCGCCGCTTCGGCTTCATGCTGCTGCTGGCGGATGGGGACTACGAGACACATCCGCTGATCGCTAACCTCGGCGTCGAGCCGCTCGGCAACGGCTTCACGTCGGACTATCTCGCCGGCCGGGCGCGCGGGCGTTCGACCGATCTCAAGACGTTCTTGATGGACCAGCGCAATGTCGCTGGCCTCGGCAATATCTATGTCGCCGAGGCATTGTTCCGCGCCGGCCTCTCGCCGAACAGGCGCGCCCAGAGCCTCGCGACCGTGAAGGGGCGGCCGACCGAATATGCTGAGCGGCTGGTGTCGGCGATCCGCACGGTGTTGACGGAGGCCGTCGAGGCGGGCGGCTCGACGCTGCGCGATTATCGGTCCGCGGATGGGGCGCTCGGCTACTTCCAGCATAGGTTTTTGGTCTACGGGCGCGACGGAGAGGCTTGCGCGCGGCCCGGATGCCGGGGCATTGTGCGCCGCAGCATCAAGGCTGGCCGGTCGACGTTCGCCTGCAGCACGTGTCAGCGGTAGGCCCGACCGGTTCGACGCCTGCCACCAGTGTCCGTGCCATGGCGGGTGCCGGCGGCGTGTCAGGCGTGTGTCCGGCGGCGAAACATTCCGCGAAAAGCGGCGAGCGACAGAAGTGCCAAAACCAGCGTGATGCTGGCGTAGGCGAGCGGCAGACCGGTGGCTTCGAGGAGCTGACCACCGCCCGCGGCATCGAAGCAGCGTCCGTAGCGGTCGGCGCAGGCGAGCCACGTAAGGTAGTGGCCGTAAAGGAGATACGCGCTGAGTGCGCCGACGGCCGTGAAGCCGAGGAACAGCAGGGCGGATAACAGGCGGCGCATGATGATCGGCTCCTGGCATGCGGCCCCGCCCGAGGTCATGAGCCAAGAAACGAACTCACGAACGAAGACAAGAGCCAAGGACTGGAGAGACGAGAATGGCCTTTGAGAACATCGTTGTCGAGACGAAGGATCGCGTCGGCGTCATCACCCTTAACCGGCCGAAGGCGCTGAACGCGCTGAACAGCGCGTTGATCGCCGAGCTGAATACCGCTCTCGATGCGTTCGAAGCCGACGCCTCGATCGGCGCCATCGTCGTCACCGGCTCGGAAAAGGCGTTCGCTGCCGGCGCCGACATCAAGGAGATGCAGGCGAAGACGTACCAGGAAGTATATGCCGAGGACTTCATCTCGAGCTGGGAACGCCTGACACGCTGCCGCAAGCCGGTGATCGCAGCGGTTGCGGGTTTCGCGCTCGGCGGTGGTTGTGAGCTCGCCATGATGTGCGATTTCATCATCGCGGCCGATACCGCCAAGTTCGGCCAGCCCGAGATCACGCTCGGCATCATGCCGGGAGCCGGCGGCACGCAGCGTCTGACGCGTTTCGTCGGCAAGTCCAAGGCGATGGAGATGTGCCTGACCGGCCGCATGATGGATGCAGCCGAGGCCGAGCGTGCCGGTCTTGTCAGCCGCGTAGTTCCGGCCGACGCATTGCTCGACGAAGCGATGAAGGCCGCGGGCAAGATTGCCGCGATGTCGCTTCCCGCCGTCATGATGACCAAGGAAACGATCAATCGCTCCTACGAGACGACGCTGGCTGAGGGCGTGCGGTTCGAGCGGCGGGTATTCCACGCGATGTTCGCGACCGAGGATCAGAAGGAGGGCATGGCGGCTTTCGCGGAGAAGCGCAAGCCGGCCTTCAAGCACGGCTGAGGCAGACTCCGCGGATCGAGCGGAGACGCCTGTCCCTGTGACTGTCGCATCGATCGGCCCGACATTTGGCTGGCCGATTGGCCGATCAATCCGGAGAAACGGGACGGCTTGGCGCAAGGCGCGCGTGAACCAGTGCCGCGATCAGGCACACTGCGACGATGGCGAGGCCGCCGGCCACGAACACTTGGTTGGCGGCCCAATCGTATTTGCCGGCCCACAGCTTGCCCGAGAGCACCAGCCAGGCGATGCCGACGGCGACAGCGGCGGCATTGATGCGTGCCAGCGTCGCCATCGCGGAAAGCGCACCGGGGGTCGTCACTCTGGGATCGGCAGCGGCGATCCTCCAGGCGACGAACGCAATGGCGATGGCGATCACGCCCATTCCCGTACCGTATTGCCATCCGTGTTGCCAGCGTAGGCCCGAGAAGGTGTAGACCACGATCAGTGCGGCCGCTCCCCAGGCATAGACGAGGGCGATCAGCAGGGCGTTGTCGCGGCTGGCACCAAGGAACTCCGCCGCAGCCGCTGGGCCGGCGGGCGCCCTGTCGCCAAAGACGCGCCCCAGGTTGGCAAAAACCGCGATCGCGACGGCTGCGATGCCGAATGCCGCCGCGGCCAGTGCCGACAGCAACGCGAGGCCGCGGCCCGCTGCGTAGGTCATCGTCGCGACGCTCGCCAAGGCGGTCACGACGATCACGAGCGGGGGGACGATCGTCCGCGCTGACATGAGTATACTTGTGGCTCCGGTCTGGAACGGGCGGTCGTGCGTCTACTGTGCCGGGCGCGTTCAGTGCTGCTTCGCGGTCCGGGTGCTGTCGTCACGCGCCGCCCACAAGGCGTAAGCGGATATCAGCGCCAGTGCCATTGCGCCGAAGAAGAAGATGTTCTGGCCTGCCCAGTCCGTATATCGGGGTGTCAGGTAGCGTGTCATCTTGCCGTCGATCAACATGCCGACCATTGCGATAACCATGCCGACGAGTTGCACCCACGTCAGCTTGTGGCCGATACCGAGCACGGTCTCGTCGACGCGGCCGGCCTCCTGGTCGCGGGTGATGGTGTTGGCGTAGAACAGGCAGAGCGTGCCGGCGACGGCGAACGCCAGGAAAAACTGCCACCATTCCTTCCATTGCAGGAGGAACAGGTAGGTGATCGCGATGGCGACCGCGCCCCACACATAGACAAAGCCCATGTTGCGGGCCGTGGAGGCGGCAACCGTCGTACGGTTCGCGCCCTCGCGCCGCAGCTTGACGTTCTCGAAGATGGCAACCAGCGCGATGCCGACGCTGACGAGGCCCGTCATCAAGAGATGGACAAGGGGCAGACCGGCGCCGATCGAAAGGATCATCGCACTGAGACTGAATGTGATCAGCAGGAACCAGATCACCAAAGATGCCGTCATTTGAACCCCCTGGTTTCGTTCGGCGGCAGAGAAATCCGGCCTCGGCGGCCGGCCGTGAGCCGCCCCTGGCGCTCCGGTTGACGCGCTGCAGCTCGGCGGTATCACCTCGATATGCCGTGGCGATACCGCAATTGCACGCCATTTGCTACGCTCGATTGCTCATCATGGACGACTTCGGTGGACGATGTCGCCGCGCAGCTGCGGCCGCCGAGACCGTTGACCGCCAGCCTGACCTTCAAGTATAGGACTTCCACCAAGCCGCTCGGGACCTCGTCTCGGGCGGCAACCGCATTTGTACCAGCGTCCGGCTCGCCGCCGCGGTTCAAGCCGCTGCCCACCGTCGCTGAGCAAGCCCGGACCTGATCGTTCAAGCAAGGGAGCCATTTATGGCCAACACGAAATCGGCAAAGAAGGCCGTGCGCAAGATCACGACGCGCACCGAAGTCAACAAGTCGCGCCGCTCGAACATGCGGACGGAAGTTCGCAAGGTCGAGGAAGCAATCGCGTCGGGCGACAAATCCGCCGCGGCCGCCGCGCTGAAGATCGCCGAGCCCGTGCTCGCGCGCACCGCACAGAAGGGCGTGCTGCACAAGCGTACGGCCAGCCGGAAGATCTCGCGCCTCACCGCGCGCGTCACGTCGATGGGCAATTAGTCTTTAAGTACCGAGCGTCGGAACCTTCATGTGGCTGTGATCTGTTCGCCACAATCAAGATCCGGCAATGATCCTCCTGCGCTATGAGGTGAACGTTTATAAGCCTCGGATTCCTCGGTGTGGATCGATGGTTTGGATCGTTCCCAAAAGGGGGACGAGAGGGCGGCGGTAGCCTCGCAGAAGTGAAAAAACGGACCCGGCGGCGCCTGTTGAAACAGGCGCCGTTTTCGTATGCGGCAAGCCCTGCGCGGGGTACGATTTTGCTATGAGTCTCAATGGGTTTGTCCACAGATCTGTGGACAGTTTTAACGCCTGATTGATGCTCTGTTTCGTTGATTTTCCTGCCTTTTTCGGTCGTCCGGTGGTGCTTGCGCTCAATAGGGTTAACGGGTTATTTACTTCCCCACGGTCGGCCCTGTTGAGAAGCTGCTTCGCGCCCCGACTTATGGCGCTGAAGCATCGAGCACCGAAGAGGGTTCCGGCGACTAGCGTTCGCGTCGTGTGTGTGGCGAGTATTTCAAATCCCAATTTTGCGTATCGGGACGGGTAGTGGGCCGACGAGGCTCGCTGTCGACCTGGATGAATTCGGAGTTGCCCATGTCGCCGCCAGTGGGGCGACATGACGGGTGGCTTCGGTTGGGCTTGTGGTGCGGTCAGTCGGGGAGTTCACGTGTGGAGGAAGTTCGCGTCATCACCATCGAGGATGTTCCGGTCCGTGAGGTCTGGTCGCGTCTCTCGAGCGACGCAAAAGCCGTTCTGATCGATGTGCGGACGAGATCGGAATGGGCGTTCGTCGGGCTTCCGGATCTTAGCGGGATCGGCAAGCAGGTGATCGCGATCGAGTGGCAGACATTTCCCGACAACCGGATCAATCCGGATTTCGTCGGGTCGCTGTCGGAGCTGCTCGATGTTGCCGGCGTGGAGAAGAGTGCGGAACTTTTCTTCATTTGCCGGTCCGGGGGGCGCAGCCGCATGGCTGCGCAAGTGATGGCAGAGGCGGGTTACGCGCGCTGCCGAAACGTGACGGAAGGCTTCGAGGGTCCTCTCGATGCCGACCGACGTCGAGGGCGGCGCAGTGGCTGGAAAGTCGCTGGGCTTCCCTGGGTGCAGGGTTAACCGCACCTATTGGCTTGGTCAGATCTGCAGATGCAACCGCTGTCCGATTGCTTCGGACGGAGAGGATTTCTGTTGCCGATTTGGCTGGGGGGCAAGTTTCAAGAGTGGGGCAACACGACATGCATAGCATCGAAAAGGTGGGGGCCGCCGTATTGGCGAAAGCGGCTCAAGACAAGACGAACGACAGCGGTTCCAAGGCGGGCGTGCGGCAGCCGATGGAAGGTCGCGGCCACAAGGTGCGGGCGATGCTTCGTGCGCAGCTCGGCGAGGACATTTTCGGCAGCTGGTTCAATGCGATGGAGTTCGACTCCTTCGATGGCGCCGTACTTCAGGTCTCGGTTCCGGTCAAATTTCTCCGGAACTGGATCCAAAACCACTACGAGAGCGTGCTACTTGCGTGTTGCCGCGCCGAGTTCAAGTCCGTCGAGCGGGTCGACGTGGTCTTGCGCCAGCCGGGCGGCGCCAACGCGCGCCCTCAACCGGCATTCAACGAGGCGGCAACGCTGCGCGGCGACGGCGAACACGCCGGTGCGCACGGTGGCGGCGGCCACGATGGGGCCCGCATGCCTGTTTCCATCAACGTGCCGCCGATGGCGGCGCCTGCACAGGGACGTACGCACGTCGGCGGCTTCGAGGGCTCGCCGCTCGATTCGCGCTACACCTTCGACACGTTCGTAGTCGGGCCGGCCAATCGGATGGCGCATGCTGGCGCGACGCAGGTGGCCGAGACTGTGATGTCGACGGCTCCGGCCTTCAACCCGCTGTACATCCATTCCTCGGTTGGCCTCGGCAAGACGCATCTTCTGCATGCGATCGCCTGGGACGTGAAGCGGCGCAATCCCGAAGCTCAGGTCCTCTACCTTACGGCCGAGCGTTTCCGCTATCAGTTCGTCGAGGCGCTGCGGAGTCAGGACCCACTGGCATTCAAGGAGAAATTCCGCTCGATTCATCTCCTGCTGATCGACGATCTCGAATTCATGCACGGCGAAAAGACCGAGCAGGAATTCGATCACATCATCAATGCGCTCCTCGACGGCCAGCGTCAGGTTGTCGTCGCCTCGGCCCGCGCCCCGAACCACATTGACAGGCTGAACGAGCGGATGCGCTCGCGTCTGCAGCGGGGCCTCGTCACCGAACTCGGCACGCTCGATCACGATCTCAGGGTCAAGGTGCTCGAGAAGAGAATCGCTGAGAAAGTGGCGCTCGATCGTACGTTCACGCTGTCGAGTGAAGTCATCGATCTCTTGGCCGATCGCCTGACCGAGAACGGCCGGGAACTCGAAGGCGCCATCACCCGTTTGTTCGCCAACTGGCAGTACATGCGCACGCCGATCACGCTCGACATCGCCGAGACCGTGGTCCGTGACCTCGTGCAGGGGATCGAGCCGCGCCGCATCAAGATCGAAGACATTCTACGGATTGTTTCCCGCCACTTCGGCGTTTCGAAAGGCGATCTGTTATCGCAGCGGCGGCACCGCTCCGTGGTCTGGCCGCGCCAGATCGGCATGTACCTCGCCAAGCAGTTGACGGCGCGGTCTCTGCCGGAAATCGGCCGCCGCTTCGGCAATCGCGACCATACGACCGTCTTGCACGCTATCCGTAAGATCGAAAACGAAATTTCGGGCAATCCCAGGCTTCGCGACGAGATCGACGAGTTGAAAAAGCTGCTCAGCCACTGACCTTGTCAGGGGCGAGATGGCAGGCGAGATGCCCGCGTCGGCAGAGGGGCTTCAGCTGACGCGGGTACGTCGGGGGTGGAGAGCGGTGTCGAAAGATGCCGCTCTCTCACGTTGTGGCGTACGATCGTCGGGCTCGCTCACCAGTTATGTTGACGGGATAAGCAGCAGTTCGGGCCTTGAAAATCGGGCGCAAGTAAGGTCATGTTGCGATCCTCGATTCTGTCGTGCACGGCGAATATCCGTCTCGCGTCCCCCACCTCGCATCAATGCAAATGGGATCAGCCTCTTCAGGGATGCGAGGCGCGGCCTGACCAGGCGGACCGCGGCAATCCGGCGAAGCGCGCCCGATGGCGCGACCCACAGCCTGGGCATTTGGCGCGCACGCACATACATCGGGCTGTCGCGACAGCCTGCCACAAAATGCCTAGCACCGACCCAAGGAACGATCATGCGGCTCAACATCGAACGTGGCGAACTTCTCCGGGCGCTCGGCCATGTCACGAGCGTCGTCGAGCGGCGGACGACGATCCCCATCCTTTCAAATGTTCTGCTGAGGGCCAAGGATGGCGAACTTTCGTTCAAGGCCACCGATCTCGAGCGTGACGTCGTCGAGAGCGTGAAGGCCGACGTGTCGTCGCCGGGCGCGGTTACCGTGCCGGCGCACATCCTCCACGACATCGTTCGCAAGCTGCGTGACGGCGCCGAAGTCGAGATCAAGCTCAACGGTGAAAAGGAGCGGCTGACGCTGACCGCGGGACAGGCGCAGTTCGAGCTGCAGACACTGGCGCCGGACGATTTCCCCGACGTCTCGGCGGGCGAGTTGACGCACAGTTTCGACATCACCGCCGCCGATCTCAAGCGCCTGATCGAGAAGACGCGGTTCGCGATCTCGACGGAAGAGACGCGCTACTATCTGAACGGCATCTACCTGCACACCAACAAGCGCGATGGCGTCGAAATGCTCCGGGCCGTTGCGACCGATGGTCATCGTCTGGCCCAGGTCGAGCTGCCGCTGCCGAATGGCGCCTCGGGCATGCCGGGCGTGATCGTGCCGCGCAAGACGGTGCACGAGCTGCATCGGCTGATTGAATCGAGCGGTGATTCCGTGCGTGTCGGCGTCAGTCAGTCCAAGATCCGCTTCGAAATCGGAACGGTGACGCTGACGTCGAAGCTGATCGACGGCACCTTCCCCGATTACGAGCGTGTCATTCCGCAGGGTAACGACAAAGTGCTCACCGTTTCCAACGCCCAGTTCATGAGCGCCGTCGATCGCGTCTCGACGATCGCCAGCGAGCGCGGGCGCGCGGTGAAACTCAAGATCGGCTCCGACAAGCTGGTGCTCTCGGTCAACAATCCCGACGGCGGCAGCGCCACCGAGGAGATCGACGTCGATTACACCAACAAGCCGCTCGAGATCGGCTTCAACGCGCGCTACCTGCTCGACATCGCAGGCCAGCTCGAGGGCGAGGAAGCGAGCTTCATGCTGGCCGATCCGGCGTCACCGACCATGGTGCGCGATGTCGGTGACGAGACAGCGCTCTACGTGCTGATGCCGATGCGGGTGTGATGAACGCGGCGACAGCGGCGGTCGCCACACCGCAGCGCCTGTGGATCGAACGCGTCCAGCTCGCGCATTTCCGCAACTATGAAGCGGCAGTCGTGACCGCCGGACCGGAGCCCGTCGTGCTGGTCGGCGCCAACGGTGCCGGGAAAACCAATTTCCTCGAAGCCGTATCGCTGCTCGGCCCCGGCCAGGGCCTGAGGCGCGCGCCGTTCGCCGATCTCGCGTCCGCCGGCCGCCCCGTCGCCGCCGCCGATGCCGGCCGCTGGTCGGTCGCGGGCCGTATCCATACCGCCCTCGGCACCATCGACATCGGCACCGGGCTTGCGCCGACGGCGGCGCCGACCGACCGCACGGGCCGCATCGTACGCATCGACGGCACGCAGCATGCGGGCTCGGGTGTCCTGGCGGACTACGTCGAGATGGTGTGGGTGACACCTGCCATGGATGGTCTGTTCACCGGCCCTGCAAGCGAGCGGCGGCGATTTCTCGACCGGCTGATCCTGTGCTTCGATCCGAGCTACCGCACGCGCGTCAACCGCTTCGAGCGGGCCATGCAAAGCCGCAACCGGCTGCTGGCGGACGGCGTGCGCGACGATGCGCAGTTGCACGGCTTCGAGCTTCCGCTTGCCGAAGTGGGCGTGGCGATCGCCGCGCAGCGCGCCCATGCGGTGGCGAGCATCGCCGACGTCGTTGCGCGGCGTCGGGCACGCGATCCCGATTCTCTCTTTCCCTGGTCCGACCTCGCCCTCGAAGGCACACTCGAACGCCATCTCGCCTCGCGGCCCGCTGTCGATGTCGAGGATATCTACCTCGGTGAACTGCGCGAAACGCGCGAGCGCGATCGCGCCGCCGGGCGAACTCTTGTCGGCCCTCACCGTTCCGATCTCATCGTCGGCCACGGTCCAAAGGCGATGCCGGCGCGGCTGTCGTCGACGGGTGAGCAGAAGGCGCTGCTGATGGGCCTCGTTCTGGCGCATGCCGAACTGGTTGCCGAGCGTCAGGGTGGCATTGCGCCCATCCTGCTGCTCGACGAAGTCACCGCTCATTTCGACCAGGACCGGCGGGCCGCATTGTTCGCGGAAATCCTGCGCCTCGGTGCTCAGGCGTGGATGACGGGAACCGACCGTACGGCGTTCACAGCGCTCGAGAATACGGCACTTTTCATGACCGTGGCGGATGGCCGCGTCGCGCGGGGCTGACGCTGTCGACCGGGTTCCAGCAAGCGATTGAAAAATATGCCATAATTTTGTCTGCAAAGGTGCGTCCCCGCGGCTAATTCGCGTGCGTTTCAAAGCCCGGCGTGCTAGAAGAGAGATCTGTTCCCGCGCTGCGTTCCGGCTCTTCTGTCAGCGACCGCTCGCAGCCTCCACGTATCGCCCCGTCGTGTGGCGAGCGCGGAGATCCCCGCCAAAGGCGGGAGGCGTGCCATCTGAGGCATGCCGGAACGTTCATAGCGTAACGATCAATCGAGTACCCGGCACCGAGACGACCTTCAAGGACGAGATCGCATGAGCGCAAGCCCTGCCAAAAGCAACAAGGGCGCCGACGAATATGGCGCCGACAACATCAAGGTACTGAAGGGGCTCGACGCCGTCCGCAAGCGCCCCGGCATGTACATTGGCGACACCGACGATGGCTCCGGCCTGCATCACATGGT
>JAGRKS010000065.1 GCA_020442185.1 Hyphomicrobiaceae bacterium | reverse complement strand
ACGCCAGCCCTGCGCGCGATGGTTCCGGTCCAAGGTTCAACCTCTCACCTCCACCATTTTCCGTTGCGCGCAGCCGCCACGCCAGCCCTGCGCGCGATGGTTCACTTGCGCGCAGCTGCCACGCCAGCCCTGCGCGATGGTCGGGTGAACCGGCTCTCCACGCAATCGCTCAATTTCAACGATCCTCTACATGGCCGAAGCGTCGCTCACCTGATCGGCAGTCGGGTTCGTCAGAAGACGGCATGGTCGCCACGCTCGACGGCTACCTCGCCATTGATGAGACGCGCATAGAAATCAAACAGCGTTTCGGTGCCGGTCGAAGGCGTGGCGGAGGCGTCGTAGCGCCCGGTTGCCGGATCGAGAACCAGCATCGATTCCGTCGCGTAGTAGCGGCCTATTCGCGCCAGTTCGGCCTTGTCGGCGAGCGGCGCATAAGCTCGGCCGAGGATGCCGAGAGACCACGCCACGGAATCGAGCAGCGCCACAGGGACACTTCTGAACCGAGGCCGGCGGCCCAGGAGTGCAAAAAGATGCTCGCCTTGCTGCCTCGGCGTAATTGCTTCACCCGGACCACCAATCGGCAGGATGCGGTTTTTGCGGCTGTCGTCCTCCAGGCATTCGGCGATGTATTCGCCGAGATCGTTGTCGCTGATCGGCTTGCACGCCGTCATGGCGCCATCGCCGAACAGGAGAAACGGCTTGCCGCGCTTCAGGCGATCGACCTGTCCCGACAGCGATTTGAAAAATGCAGTCGGGCGTATGATGGAATTGGTGAGCCCGGAGGAAATCAACTCGGCCTCGAAAGCGAGTTTCGCGTGCTGAAACGCCAATTGAGGCTTCTGGACGCAAATGGCCGACAGGAGCACCATTTGCCGGATGCCAGCCTGCTTCGCCGCGGCGAGCATCGTCGATTGCCCCTGGTAGTCGACGGCCCAGGCATCCCGCGGGATGCCCGTACGCGACGCGAGGCATGATACGAGCACGTCGAAGCGATCCGGACCGAAAGCGTCGCGCGCGACTGATCGAGGATCGGTGACGTCACCGAATCGCAGTGCCGCGCCTTCGAGGACCTTGGCGCAACCGTCCTTCGTCAGCCCGCCAACGATGCCTGACCGTGGCCGCACGAAGCAGGTCACGTCGTGCCCCCGCCGCTGCAGTGCGCGCACCGTGGCTCGGCCGATCGTTCCCGTCGCACCGACAACGAGCACGCGCTTCGGATGAATTGCACCTTGCCGTGATTTCGGAATCGGTTGTCGCGTCTCCAACGTCAGTTCTCCAGACCAATGCTCCCGAGACCGGACCCGAAGGTCCTGGCATCCGTTTGCATGCTGACGTGGTCAACCTGGGAATTCAAGAAACACAGCCTGCCCGCGCAAGACGGACAGGCTGCGATGGATACGATGAGGTAAGCCCAGAGGGCTTGCCGGATGGTCGACGCAAGGCGGCTCGCGCCTCGCACCTTGGACTCAATAGCCGCCCTTGCGTCGGCTTTCGGGAAGGCCGGCGATGCGACCCGCGATCTTGGACGGATCGCCGAGAAACAGATCGTAGAGCGACTTCTGATCGACCGGCCGGCCCCACTGCTCAGTCATCGCCTTCACGATCGTGCGCGTATTCGGCTGCGTCTCGTTGTTGTTGAAAAACTCGTCGCGAAGATACGCGATCACATCGAAGTGGTCCTGCGAGAGCGTAATGCCGTCACTCGCGGCGAGAACGCTTGCGAGCCCTTCGCTCCAGTCTTCTCGGTTGACGAGATAGCCGTTTGACGTCGTCTCGATCTCGCGACCATCGAACTCGATTGCCATGTATGAATTTCCTCCCTTCTGGTTCACTTAGCTAGTTCATTTGCGGAACACGAACCGGCACCACGCGGCATGCAGATGCCTCGTCCGGCGCGGGCTTCGTTCGTCATCGGACTGCCGCTCCTTCCACCGGAACGTCCGGCGCCGAGGCAGCGGCCAAGCCACCGGTCTCCGAGCTGAGCGCGGCGGTAGCGGCGGCATCCTTCGGCGCTGGCTGATTGAACCACGCGAGCTTCTCGCGCAGCGTGACGACGGTGCCGATGATGATCAGCGCCGGGCCGGTGATGCCCGCGGCCTCGGTAATACTGGCGATATCCGACAGAGTCCCGGTTGCGACCTTCTGGTTCGGTCGCGTGCCGTTCTCGATGATGGCGACGGGCAGCGAAGGATCGGCGCCATTGGCGATGAAATCGCGCATCAGGTCGCCAAGCACGGCAAGCCCCATGTAGACGACAACTGTCTGGTTCGGCTGCAGCACGGTCGCCCAATCGGACGAGAGACGCCCGGTCTTGGTGTGGCCGGTCACGAAGATGCACGCCTGCGCGTGATCGCGATGCGTCAGCGGGATGCCGGCGAAGCTCGAACACCCCGACGCCGCGGTGATGCCCGGCACGATCTGGAACGGGATTCCTTCGCTCGCGAGTAGCTCGATCTCTTCGCCGCCTCGGCCGAAAATGAAGGGATCGCCACCCTTCAGCCGCAAGACACGCTTGCCATCGCGCGCCAGGCGCACCAGCAGGCGGCTGATTTCGTCTTGCGGTAGCGCGTGCTGGTTGCGCTTCTTGCCCACGTAGATCCGTTCAGCGTCCGGCCTGACGAGTTCGAGTATCGGGCTGCCGATCAGCCGATCGTAGACCACGACATCGGCACGCTGCATCAGGCGAAGCGCGCGGAACGTCAGCAGGTCGGGATCGCCTGGCCCACCGCCGACAAGGTAGACTTCTCCCTCCGGCGTGTCCCCGCCACTGACGAAAGAATCGGCTTCCTTGGCGAGCAGCGTCCGTGCGCGCTCCTCGTTGCCTGAGAGCACGAGATCGGCAACGGTTCCGTCGACGATGGTCTCGAGAAAACGGCGGCGTCGGCGGCTATCAGGTATGCGTTGCGTCAGGCCATCACGGATCGATCCGAGGAACCGTGTCAGGTTGCCGAACGCCGCGGGAATCGTCGCCTCGAGCCGCTGTGTGATGAGCCGGCCGAACAGTGGCGACGTACCAGACGACGAGACCGCGATCAGCAGCGGCGAGCGATCAATGATCGACGGTATGGAAAAGTCGCCGAGCGCACTGTGATCTGCGACATTCACCATGACGTTGGCTTCGCGCGCGAGGCGCACGACGGCGGCATCGTCGGCGGTATTTCCGCTCGCCGCGAACACGACGAAGACGCCGTCGAGATCGGCTCGTTCGAGTGCACTGTTGCGGATCTCGATGCGCGGATCGTCGGTGATGTCGTCGAACGCATCGCCGACGTGCTCGGCAACGACGCGCACGCGAGCGCCCGCTCTCAGTGCGGTCTCGGCGCGACGCGCCGCGGTCTGGCCGCCACCCGTCACCACCACGAGCCGATCGGACATGTTCAAGCAGACGGGCAGTTGCTGCATCGCCTTGTCTCCGGCGTTGATTGCATTCAAGGCGGAAATGGTAGGCTGGATCGGGAGCCGACGGAACCGTGTGTCGTGTGGGCGGACCATCTGCCGCTCACGGCCATTTGCACCCGCCCTGCCGTCACGAGGCGGACGGCGTCCGGGAGGTCCGATCCGGGCGTGACGTCGAAGGGTCTTCCGCATCTCCCTCGACCGAGCCGGCGTCGGGCCGTTCGGCCCATGCGAGCATCGCGGATCCCCACGCCCGGGCTGTATCCCTGTCGATGTCGAGGATGGTGAAGCGAGCGCGGCCTTCGCGGATCCTGACACGCAGCAAACTCATGCCGCTTTCGAACCGCACGGATTGCAGCAGCACTTCGCGGCGGTAGGGCGCATCGATGCGAGCGAGTTCCTCGGCGTGCTCGCCGGCCTCCTCGCCGCTCACGCGCGTTCTCCGAGAAAGCGGGCGCCGAGCGAGAAAACGCGCTCCACCTGCGGTTGCCACTTCTTCGGCGTGTCGGCGTAATCAGGCTTGACGTCGTAGATCAGGAAACGGGCCCCGTCGCGCGCCGCGATTGCAACGACGCGCAACAGGCCCTGGAATGTCTGCACCTCGGGATTGTAGATGATCAAATCGCTGAGATTGACCATGCCCGGCTCGCGCTCGAGATTGTCTGCCACGGCTATTCTCTCCCATTATGCGCCCTGTTCGGGCTTCTCTTGTTTATTCGTCCGATTATTCATCCCCCCGCAACGTGGATTGCCGTTTCGTCGCCGCGTCACTTACGTCGGAGGAAGTACGGCAATCGTCAGGTACCTGCGATGCGGTTCGTATAGCGGACACGATAGAGCAGGCGGCCGATGCCGCCGTCGTTCTCGAAAGCCGTGCGCGTGTGCAGCACGTTGTTGGAAATCAGGCCCTCGCCCGCTGCCAGTCTGTAGTGAAGAATGAGCGGCTCCTGCTGTTCGGAAAGCAACTCGTTCAACATCGCGACGGCGGCGCGCGTCTCGTCGTCGTCGCGCCAGAAAACGCTGCGGGTGCGGGCGGTGTAGCGCATCGTCAGCGTTTTGCACTCCGCGTCGATGATGAACACCGGCCCCGTGCTCACCGGCCGCACGCTGCCATCATCCTCGACGCTCTCTGGAATGCTCATCGCTTCGGGATGCATGAGTGCCGCGATCAGGGCGGGAGAGCGATCTCTCAACCGGATGTAGGCGATTTCGGGATCGAGAAGAGCGTTGACGCCGCCTTGGGAAGCGGGCCGAACACAATGCAGCAACATGCCGCCGATCGCCTCCTCCGGTTGATTATAGTAGCCGTCCGTATGCCAGCTCAGCGCTTTCGTCGTGTAGGGAATGAAACCGCGCTTGGCCGGCGTGTCAGCCACCTCGATCGCAACGATGCCTTCGTTCTCGGCCGACCGGTGCGCCTCGGCGATGTCGAGTTCGAAGGCTCGCCCGAACGCACGCATTGCCGGCCGGAGCGCCTCCGGTGAGGCATCGGCGAGGCTCGCAGCATCCGCCGTCGTCATGTAGATCGCCATGTTGGCGCGCCGGGCGAGATCCGTGATACGGGCTTTTTCCTCCCCCGACGGACAGCCGATATCGCCAAGCGCGACCTTAAGCACGTCGACCGAACGCGGATACCGGGCGAGCTTTTCATCGCGCCACGCCAGATAATCCTTCTGGTTTGCAAGATCGAAGTGGCGGGACATCGGGGCGCGTTCGGCCCACCCCATCGCCCCCCGTCCATCCCGGACGAGGGATTCGGCCGATTCCGTCATTCCAGCTTCGGTCACGGCTTCAACTCCCCATCGGTACGGCCCAGCATCAAACCACTGGCGTGCCGTCAAAAAAACGCCTGCGCGAAATTTCGATCATCAAACAACTGATTCCGCGAACAATTTTCTGCGACACAGCGGCAGATCGTCACCAGATGCCAAAGCTTCCGACTTTTGTGCTTGTCGGCCGTCTCGGTTAAGTCATAATATGCATGGGTACGAATATGCAAGAGTGTGAGCCGCCGCATGTCGACATGACCGACGGCGAAAAATCACACCGACTGTAGGAAACGCGAGGATTTCCTCGACGCCGCCAAAGAGGCTGAAGTGCCGCTTGCGCGGCTAATCGTCTTCTCGTCGAAGGCGGATGTGTTCGGGGTGGGGGCGAAATCATCGCACCTCACATGATGAATGGCTCACCGGGTTCCCGGCGCGAGCGCGGCGACCGGGCATCGGTTGACCTATCCAAGTTGGATATAGAAGGAAGTGCATCATGGCGGATGAGGTGAAGAACGGCTCGACGGCGACAGAGGCGGGGACGGCGAAACGTCCGACGCCGAAGCTCGACGAGCTCGAAAGCGGGCCCTGGCCGAGTTTTGTTACCGGCTTGAAGCGTTTGCGCGATACCGAGGACAAGCCGTATTCCGGTATGATGAACGACCTTCTCGGCCAGCTTGAGCACTCCTACACGGAGCGTCTCGGATACTGGAAGGGCGGCACCGTTTCAGTTTTCGGCTACGGCGGCGGCATCATTCCGCGCTTCTCCGAAGTCGGCGACAAGTTCCCGAAATCCAAAGAATTCCATACACTTCGTGTTATGCCGCCGGCCGGCTACCACTACACGACCGACGTGCTGCGCAAGATGTGTGACATCTGGGAGCGGCATGGCTCCGGCCTGATCGCCTTCCACGGCCAGTCCGGCGACATCATGTTCCAGGGTACCACGACCGACGGCTGCCAGAAGGCCTTCGACGAACTCAACGAGATCGGATTCGATCTCGGCGGCGCCGGCCCCGCGCTCCGGACCTCGATGAGCTGCGTTGGCCATGCCCGCTGCGAAATGTCGATGTACGACGAGCCGCGCGCTCACCGTGAAATCCTGAACGAGAACGTCAGCGAAATCCACCGTCCGGCGCTTCCCTACAAGTTCAAGTTCAAGTTTTCCGGCTGCGCCAACGATTGCGTCAACGCCATCCATCGTGCCGACTTCGCCGTGATCGGCACCTGGCGTGACGACATCAAGATCAACCAGGACGAGGTCAAGGCTTACGTCGCCGACCACGGCCGCAAGTACACGATCGACCACGTCGTCGCCATGTGCCCGACGCGCGCCGTCTCGCTCAACGACGACGACACCGTCGAGATCGACAACAAGAGCTGCGTCCGCTGCATGCACTGCATCAACGTGATGCACAAGGCGCTGGCCCCGGGCGACGATCGCGGTGTGTCGATCCTCATCGGCGGCAAGCGGTCGCTCAAGGTCGGCGATCTCATGGGCACCATGGTCATCCCGTTCATGAAGCTCGAGACGGACGAGGACTACGAGAAGCTGCGTGAGTTCGCGGCGATGTGTCTCGAATTCTTCGCCGAGAACGCCCTCGAACACGAACGCATCGGCGAGACGCTCGACCGCATCGGCCTGCCGGCGTTCCTCAGTGCACTCGGCATCGAGCCTGACCCGAACATGGTCAAGCACCCGCGCACCTCGTCTTATGTCCGCACCGATGACTTCACGGACGAGGCAGAGAAGTACTTTGCTCGCAAGGGCAAGAACAAGGACGGCTCGGCACGCGACGCCGCCGAATAAGGCGCGCCTCGGATTGCGCCATCCGGCCGACGATCGGCCGGATGGCGGCGATCCTCATGCACAGCTCCTAGTCGCCGCGGCACCAGCCGCCTCCTGGTCGCAAGATCGGATGCGGCCGTCGATCGGCCGAGCCAAGACACGTGCCGATAGAGGCAAACTCCGCCCACGCGGCGGCCATCAAGAATTCGGGACACGAGAGGAAACAGGATGAGTCAAGCCGCAACCGCTCCGCCATCTCCCCCAAAGAAGCGGACGCCGATCGAATCGGGCGTTCCAGATCCGAAGCAATACATGCATCCGGTCATGGTCAAGAACTATGGCCAGTGGGCTTATCACGAGCGCCCGCGCCCTGGTGTTCTGAAGCACGTCGCGAAGAGTGGTGATGAAATCTATACGGTGCGCGCGGGAACGCAGCGCCAGATGGACGTCTATACCATCCGCACGCTCTGCGACATCGCCGACAACGTCGGCGACGGCTTCGTCCGCTTCACGACGCGCTCCAACATCGAATACATGGTGTCCGCGTTCGAGAAGGTGCCGGCCCTCATCAAGGCTCTCAACGAGAAGGGCTTCCCTGTCGGTGGAACCGGCAACTCGGTATCGATGATCTCGCACACGCAGGGCTGGCTCCACTGCGACATCCCCGGCACCGACGCTTCCGGCGTCGTGAAGAGCCTGATGGACATGCTGCACGAGGAGTTCATCAAGGAGGACATGCCGAACCGCGTTCGCATCACAACCTCCTGCTGCCAGATCAATTGCGGTGGCCAGGGCGACATCGCCATCAACGTCCAGTACACCAAGCCGCCGAAAATCAATCACGACATCGTCGCCAACGTCTGCGAACGCCCGGCCGTGGTCGCGCGTTGCCCGGTGGCCGCCATCCGTCCGGCGATGGTCAACGGCAAGCCTTCGCTCGAAGTCGACGAGAAGAAGTGCGTGTGCTGCGGCGCCTGCTATCCGCCTTGCCCGCCGATGCAGATCAACAGCGCTGAATCGACCAAGATCGCCATTTGGGTCGGTGGCAAGCATTCCAACGCTCGCTCGCGCCCGACGTTCCACAAGCTGGCTGTCGCCAACCTGCCGAACAATCCACCGCGCTGGCCCGAGGTCGAGGAAATCGTTCGCAAGATCCTCTACGCCTACAAGGCCGGCGCCAAGGACTGGGAGCGCATGGGCGAATGGATCGAACGCATCGGTTGGCCGCGGTTCTTCGACGAGACGGGCCTCGCGTTCACCAAGCACCACCTCGATACGTGGACCGGTGCGCGTCACACGATGAACATGTCGGCTCACGTTCGCTTCTGACCGCGAAGCCTGCAATTCCGGCCGGCATCACGGATGCCGGTCGGCGCCTTCAAACGTGAAATTCTCAACCCGACGGCAGTCGGCTTTCTGCGCCGGCCGAGGCGCAGCGACAAGTGCCGCCAGACCATGGACCGAAGAGCCGTGGCAACATCGAGGGAGACGTTCGTCCGTGAAGCTCAGCATCCTTGTCAACGAGGGGCCGTATACGCATCAGGCTGCGGACTCCGCCTACCAGTTCACGAAGGCAGCGCTCGATAAGGGCGTCGAGATTTTCCGCGTCTTCTTCTACCACGACGGCGTCAACAACGGCACGCGGCTGACGGTGCCGCCGCAGGACGATCGCAACATCCAGAAGAACTGGAGCGATCTCGCCGAGAAGCACAAGCTCGATCTCGTCGTGTGCATCGCAGCGGCGCAACGGCGCGGCATTCTCGACGAGGGCGAAGCCAAGCGCCACGGCAAGGGCGAAGGCGCTGCAAACATCGCTCCCGGCTTTCGCATTTCCGGACTCGGCCAGTTGATCGAAGCCGGCATCGAGGCAGACCGCCTCGTCGTATTCGGTGATTGAGGGGCGAACGCAAGATGTCGGAAGCAAAGAAATTCCTCTACGTGAACCGCAAGGCGCCCTACGGCACGATCTACGCTCTCGAAAGCCTCGAGGTCGTCCTGATTGGCGCGGCCTTCGACCAGCATGTGAGCCTCGCGTTCGTCGATGACGGCGTCTTCCAGATCGCCAAGGGCCAGGACACCAAGAGCCTTGGCGTCAAGAACTTCTCGCCGACCTATCGTGCGCTCGGCGACTACGGCGTCACCAAGTTCTACGTCGAGAAGGACTCACTCGACGAGCGCGGCCTGTCGGCCGATGACCTGATGGAGATCACCTACGAGGACGAGAACGACGGTTTCGCGGAGAAGCCCTCGATCATCGTCGTGACGAAGGCCGAGATGGCCGAGGTGATGCGCGATCAGGACGTGATCTTGAGCTTCTGACGGCTCATGGACGGAGTGCAACGATGACGACACTGCACATTGTAAACAAGTCGCCGTTTGAAAAGAACGCGATGGAAAGCTGCCTTGGCCACGCTCTCGACGGCGATGCAATTCTGCTGTTCGAGGACGGCGTCTATGGCGCGCTCTCCAACACGCGGATCGCGAACGAGATCAGCCGGCGTGCCGGCGCCGTCAAGTTCTTCGTGCTCGGTCCCGATCTCAACGCCCGCGGCCTCGGTGACGGCCGGATCGCGGACGGAATAACGGTCGTCGACTATTCGGGTTTCGTCGACCTCGTCACCACCCATGGGCGCACGCAATCTTGGCTTTGAAACAGCCCGTTGCCTGACGGAAGCGACGGCTTCAGCCTGCAGCCGACAGGCGCCTAACCATCAAACCTCAAGGAGAACAACAATGGCTTATGAAGTGAACGGGACGACCGTCGAGCATGACGAGGAAGGTTACCTCACCGATCTCAACGACTGGTCGGAGCAGATTGCGCTCGAGATCGCCAAGAACCAGCAGCTCGAGATGAACGAAGAGCGTTGGGAAGTGGTGAACTTCCTGCGCAACTACTACGACGAGTATCAGGTGGCCCCCGCCGTCCGCGTTCTCACCAAGGCGCTGGCGAAGACCATGGGCCCCGAGAAGGGCAACAACAAGTACCTCTACGAGCTGTTCCCGTACGGACCGGCCAAGCAGGCATGCATGATCGCCGGCCTGCCGAAGCCGACGGGCTGCGTCTGATCGCGACGCGGCCAACGCAATCACGATAGGGGACTCCCCGCGCGAGAACGAAGTGCCGGACGCGAAAGCGGAACCGGCCGGCGCGGGGATGTCCGGGGGAGCATTCGAGGAGATCAACCCGTGCTGACGGGCATTTACGCGGCCTTGTTCTATGTTGCGACAGCGACTCTTGTCGGCGGTCTCGCCCTCAAGATCCGCCAGTATTGGAACACGCCGGCGCCTCTGAAGATTCCGACGACGCCTGCGCCGACGACGACGCGCGGCGTCGCATTCAGGCTCGCGCGGGAAGTGGTACTGTTCGAAAGCCTGTTCAAGGCGAACAAGTGGATCTGGATCTTCGGCTGGATCTTCCACTTCGCGCTGCTTCTCGTCCTGCTCCGTCATCTCCGCTACTTCATCAATCCCGTTCCGGAAATTCTGACGCTGATCCAGCCGTTCGGAATCTACGCCGGCTTTGCCATGATCGCTGGGCTCGCCGGGCTCTGGGCGCGCCGCTTCCTGGTGCCGCGCATCCGCTACATCAGCGCGCCGTCCGATCACCTGATGCTGGCGCTGCTGATTGCCATCGGCGGCAGCGGTCTCGCCATGAAGTTCGTCGCGCACACCGACATCGTCGCGGTCAAAGCATTCTTCATCGGACTGATGACGTTCCAGCTGCAGCCGTTGCCGGCCGACCCGCTTCTCCTCGTGCATCTGACGCTGGTCGCCGTGCTGATGATCATTTTCCCGTTCTCGAAGCTGTTGCACGGGATCGGCCTGTTCTTCTCGCCGACCCGCAACCAGGTCGACAATCCCCGCGAGCGGCGTCACCTCGCGCCCTGGGCTGCAAAGCTCGAAGCGGGTCGAGGGCCTGGCGAATGATGTTCTCTCGAAAAGCGCCGATCGCACGCGCCCAGGAGGTCTGCCGTGGCTGACGTGAGCGACTTCATTCACGGTGCTTCGAGCATCCCCGATCCACTGGAGATTCCAGAGATCGCGTGCGGCGCGATGGCCGGCTCCAAGCCGTTCGTCGCCAAGCCCGATCATCAAGGCGCGCTCGGCTTTCCCGGTGAGCTTGTCGACAACTGGAAGGAGAAGGCCATCGA
This sequence comes from Hyphomicrobiaceae bacterium, assembly GCA_020442185.1. Lineage (GTDB taxonomy): Bacteria > Pseudomonadota > Alphaproteobacteria > Rhizobiales > Hyphomicrobiaceae > JAEUMD01. The sequence goes on along the minus strand of JAGRKS010000065.1, from coordinate 403 downwards.
CAAGATGGGCGAGCTCCTCGGCAAGTACCGCTCGCTGCAGGTCTACCTCGACAGCTGCGTCAAGTGCGGCGCGTGCACCGACAAGTGCCATTATTTTCTCGGCACTGGCGATCCCAACAACATGCCCGTCGCCCGCCAGGACCTGCTGCGCAAGGTCTATCGCCGCTACTTCACATTCTCGGGCAAATACATGCCGTGGCTCGTCGGCGCGGAGGATATCACCGAAGAGGTCCTCGACGAGTGGTACAGCTACTTCCACCAGTGTTCGCAGTGCCGCCGCTGCTCCGTCTATTGCCCCTACGGCATCGACACCGCGGAAGTCTCGATGGCGGCCCGCGAAATCATGGACACGGTCGGCAAGGGCCAGAAGTACTGCAACGAGATCATCGGCAAGGTCTACAAG
>JAGRKS010000064.1:13960-17519 GCA_020442185.1 Hyphomicrobiaceae bacterium | reverse complement strand
CGCGCTTCGCCTCCGCCGCACGCCGCCGTGCCATTTCAGCTGTGGCGGCTGCGGCGTCGCGATCGTCCGCCTCACCCGCCGCATCCGATGTCACTGACGGAGCCTTGGCCGGCACCGTTTCCGCCGCGTCAGGCTTCGGCCGCCCCGCCAAATCCTCAGCGTTGCCCTCTGGAGCTGGAACCTGCAAGCGCCGAACGATCTGGCGCTGGAAGTCACGATTGGCCTTCTCGAGCCACTCCTGAACCCGCAACATCATGCGGTCGGTGTCGAACCAGGCTTTGTCGTCCTGTGTCGTCGGTTCCGGCGTTCGATCGCTATCCGAAGCCGGTTTGCGCGACGGCGCCCCGGCGCCAGCATCACTGCCGGTCCCGCCGCCCGCCTGGCTGAGCCGCGTGGCATCGCGCCGCTCGATCTCGTCGAACTTCTCGGTCGCAGCCCGCGCAATATCCTCGGCTCGCTCGCGGGTGCGGCGATCGATCTCGGCGCGCTCGTTTTCGACCTCAGCGGCAGGGCGCGCGTATGCGACGATCGCCTGCTCGCCGAAGCGGCGCGGAATCGCGATGCGGACATCGCTGCCTGCGACCTTGCCGCCGTCCGAACTGCCGATCGTCTCGAAGCGGTATTCCCCGGCCGTCAGAATGTCGGCCGCGTCGAAGGTCCAGTCGCCGCTTCTCGAAACGACGACGGTGCCGACCGAATCATTGAAGCGACGCAACGTCACGCGCGTACCGGGAGTACCAAGGCCAGCGAAACGAACGCGCCCTTCGGGTGATATCTCGACCCGCGAGATGACCGGTGCCGAGGGGCCGGTTCTGAGCAAGGCGGGCCGCTGTCCGCCGATGCCGTCCGGCAACGAGAGGTTGTCCTCGGCGCGTGCGGCGACATCGATGATCATCCCGCCGACCATGAGCGGTAAGGTCGCGGCCCAGGTCGATGACAAGCCTATCGCCGCTGACACATGCACTGGTGTCGCCGCCGATGGTGGAACGATGGCGCTGCCACCGATCAGATCCACCGAGCGGGCGGAGAAAGAGGGCGTTCCGCCACCGGCCGCCGCGATCCCCGCAACGACAACACCCGCCGCAACCAGTCGATTGACCCGCATCACACTCGCGCTCCGACCACACGCCGGCAAATCTGTACCAAAGCATGGGGTTGTAGTATTATCTTCAGAACAAGTTGTAATTCCCCGCACTCATAAAGCATGAAACCTCCGAGCCGACAACTCGCGGCCCTGCCCCATGCATTGTCATAATGGGCGACGGAGTGAGAGGGCAGATTGCCGATTGCGCCAATCCGCACGCCGCGACCCATTGCTTTCTGACATGTGCAACGGTCGGGATTGTGCCCTATCTTTGTCGCAGATGGGCCGGCGCCGCAATGGTCGTGCGCGGGCTCCTGCAACCGCAATCAAGGCCGGCCGCCGCAAGACGACCAGGAAACAGATGAAACGACCAGCATGACAAAGCACAACAGCTCGAAAAGCGGCGACGATGTCGGCGCCAGCGTCACACCCGACGATATCTCGATCGTCCGCAACATCTGCGTCTATTGCGGATCGGGTGCCGGCCTCAACCCTGCCTACGCGGAGGCTGCACGCACCCTCGGCGCGGCGCTCGCCGCCGCGGGCATCGGCCTCGTCTATGGCGGCGGCGGGCTTGGCCTGATGGGCGAGGTGGCGCGCGCGACGCTTGCGGCCGGTGGCCGCGTCACAGGCATCATCCCCCGCTTCCTGACCGAGAAGGAGCATATGATGTGCGATGTCACCGAACTGATCGTCACGAGTGACATGCATGAGCGCAAACGGCTGATGTTCGAGCGTTCGGACGCCTTCGTCGCACTGCCAGGCGGCATCGGCACGCTCGAGGAACTTGTCGAGCAATTGACCTGGTCGCAACTTGGCCAGCACGACAAGCCGATCGTCGTCGCCAGCATCGGCGGGTTCTGGAAGCCGTTTCTCGATCTTCTGGGGCATATGCGCGACGATGAGTTCATCCGCAATGGCATCAACGTACGCTTCAACGTCGTCGACGCCGCATCGGATATCGTCCCGGCGGTCCTGGCCCGCGCCAGCGTCCGCAAGGACACCGTGCCGGATGCCTTTGTCACCGCCAAATTCTGATCCGCACGATTCATCGCGGGCGGGCGCTTGCCCGCGCGCGCCAATCCGCCTATGAGCGCGGTCATGGCCGAGAACCCGACGCACCGCGAACAAGACCAGGACACCCGTCAGCACCACCAGACGCAGCCCGCAGCGCCGCGCGACGCCGGTATTGCGGAAGCCGTGGCGCTCGTTGCGCGATTGCGGCGCGGCGAGCGTCGCGCCATCGCCCAGGCCATCACCGAGATCGAGCGGCTCGCTCCCGGTGCCGCAAACCTCCTGCGCGCCATGCAGCCCCATCTCGGCCACGCCGTCGTGCTCGGCTTCACCGGACCGCCGGGTGCCGGCAAGTCGACGCTCGTCAACGCTCTGATCCGTGAGTTGAGAACGGGCGGGCGCACCGTCGGCGTCATCGCGGTCGATCCCTCGAGCCCGGTCTCCGGAGGCGCAATTCTCGGCGATCGCATCCGCATGACCGCTGCCCTCGACGACGACGGGGTATTCGTGCGTTCGTTGGCGAGCCGCGGCTACCTCGGCGGACTTTCGCCGGCGGCGGTTCGCATCATCGACGCCCTCGACGCCGCCCGGTTCGACGTCATCGTGCTCGAAACCGTCGGCACGGGCCAGAACGAGATCGACGTTGCGGAAGTGGCGGACGTTCGCGTCGTGATCTCGGCGCCGGGGCTCGGCGACGACATCCAGGCGATGAAGTCTGGTCTGCTGGAGATTGCCGATATCCTGGTCGTCAACAAGGGGGATCGCGAGGGCGCCGAGCAGACCATGCAGCAACTCGCGGGGGCGCTCACGATACGGGCTGGAACGTCTGGCAAGGTTCCGCTGTTGAAGACGACGGCGACGACGGGCGAGGGCTTGCCGGAGCTGCTGGCGGCCATCGACGACGTATCGAGGCGCGCGGAAGCGCTCGGGCCTGTGGATCGCCGCCGCCGCCGAGCGCGCTATCTCATCGCCCGCGCCGCAGCCGACCTCGTCGCCGACCGCATTCGCAAGGGGCGCGACGGATTGCTCGACCAACTGGCGGACGACGTGCTGTCGGGGAACGTTCGCGTCGAGGACGCCGCACGTAGAATTCTCGCAGGCACCGCCGCTCCGGAAGACCCCCGCGAACCATGAAGCAGGTGCGAACCTAGCGCCCCCGGAAGCCAAACTCTCTTGGCTGGGCCATCCGACTCTCCCTCTGGCGAGCCGGCCGGATGAACTCTTCTCAGCTGCGCCATCCGACTCCCCTCAGGCGAGCCGGCCGGATTGGCTCCTTTTGCTCGCGCCATCCGACTTCCCTTCCGGGGAGCCGGCCGGATAGGCTCTTTTTGCTCGCGCCATCCGACTCCCCTTCCGGGGAGCCGGCCGGATGGCGCTGGTCATGCAGCTGTCGTTAGTGGTTCCAGCACTCCAGCCACACAGCGGCCGCCCGCGATGCGGGCACTCCAGCGGCGAAGCCGC
>JAGRKS010000064.1:0-13903 GCA_020442185.1 Hyphomicrobiaceae bacterium | reverse complement strand
GTGAGCGAAAACAAGCGCAGCGCCGCCCACGCGGAGGCCCGAGCGCAGCTCGGACCAGCCGCGAGCGGAAACACCTTCAGCGAAAATCCCGGAAATCGCGGATGAGCGTTACCGGCGTGCGTCCTTCTGCGGCCGGGGAAAGCCGAGGAAACGGACGCCGAGCAACCACTCCTCGCGCCAAACCGCCTCGCAATCGACTTCCATCTTGTCGTGCCGCAGGACCAGCACGAAGCGGTCGGGCAATGCGGTCATTGGAATACCGGTCGAGCGGCCCATGGGCGTCAGCTCGATCTTGGCACCGGTCGCCGACATGTCGATCACGCGCGCCGGGATGATGTTCGCCATCCCAGCGCCGGTGAGATAGGCAGGCAGCGCCTGGTTCTTGCGCGGGGCCCGGCGGTGCTCGGACGATTCTTCCTCGTTGGCCGCAGGACCAGCGGGGGCTTCCGTGACAGGTGCGGTCTCCACCTCGATCAGATCGCCCATGTCGTCGTCGATCGCCTGGGCGATGAGTTCCGCAGAGGGAGCCGGCGTGCGCGACGGCTTGACGTAGACTGGAGCGAGAGCCGACGGCGGGGAGGCGGTGGCGCTTGCGGCATCTGCGGTGGCTGGACGAGCCCTCCGGTCGATCTTCTTCAGCCGCTCGGCGAGGATGGAGGCGGATTCGCGGGCGCTTTGCCAACTCATGGCGGAATTTCCTGGCATCTCGGATTGCGTATTTCGTCCGTGATGCTAGCGACGGGGCGTTAATTCCACGTTAGCTGTTGACGCAATCGCCGCTCGCGGCCCCCGCCATGAGGGGCGCGTGATCGACGACGGCGTTGTCACGGACGAGCTTGTAGTTGATGCTGTCGAGCAGCGCCTCGAAGCTCGCATCGATGATGTTCGGAGAGACGCCAACGGTGAACCAGCGCTCGCCCGACACCGTGTCGTGGCTTTCGACCAGGACGCGCGTCACCGCCTCCGTGCCGCCCGTCAGGATACGAACCTTGTAGTCGACCAGTTCAACGCCCTGGATATGCTTCTGATAGCGGCCGAGATCCTTGCGCAACGCGCTGTCGAGAGCATTGACCGGTCCATTGCCCTCCGCGACCGACCACAGCGGCTCCTGATCGCCATTGACAAACACCTTAACGATAGCCTCCGAGACGGTCACCATCTCGCCACGCGCGTTGTGGCGGCGCTCGACCATGACGCGAAAACTGTCGACGGAGAAAAAGCGCGGCACGTTGCCGAGGATACGGCGCGCCAACAGTTCGAACGAGGCTTCCGCCGCCTCGAACGCGTAGCCTTGCGCCTCGCGAGCCTTCACGGCATCGAGCAGCGTCGCGATGCGTTCGTCGTCCTTGTCGACGTTGATGCCGAGGCGGGCCAGCACGTCGAGCACGTTGGATCTGCCCGCCTGCTTCGACACGAGGACGCGCCGCTGATTGCCGACGGACTCGGGCGCAACGTGCTCGTAGGTATCGGGGTCCTTGGCGATTGCGGAGGCGTGAATGCCGGCCTTCGTGGCGAACGCACTTTCTCCGACGTAGGGGGCGTGGCGGCTCGGCGCACGGTTCAAGATCTCGTCGAGGACCCGGCTTGCATGGGTCAGCATGCGCAGCCGGGCCGGCGTCACGCGGGTCTCGAAGCGTTCAGCGAACTCGCTCTTGAGCAGCAGCGTCGGAATGATCGAGGTCAGATTCGCATTGCCGCAGCGCTCACCGAGGCCATTGAGCGTGCCTTGGATCTGGCGGCAACCGGCGCGCACCGCCATCAGCGTATTGGCGACGGCGTTCTCGGTGTCGTTGTGGGTATGAATGCCGAGGCGATCGCCTGGCACGTGGCGCACGACGTCGGCAACGATGCTCGAGACCTCGTGCGGCAGCGTGCCGCCGTTGGTATCGCACAGCACGATCCACCGGGCGCCGGCGTCATAGGCCGTCCGCGCGACGGCGAGCGCATAGTCTCTGTTGCCCTTGTAGCCGTCGAAGAAATGTTCGCAGTCGAGCATCGCCTCGCGACCCGAGGCAACAACGGCCCGGATCGAATCCGCGACACTTTCGAGGTTTTCCTCGTTGCTGATCCCGAGTGCGACGCGCACATGATAGTCCCACGACTTCGCCACCAGGCAGATCGCCGCCGACTTCGATTGCAGGATCGCTTGCAGACCAGGATCGTTGGAGACGGAGCGGCCGGCGCGCTTGGTCATGCCGAACGCTGTGAAGACAGCAGATGAAAGTTCCGGTGGATCGTCGAAGAATGCCGTGTCGGTGTCGTTGGCGCCGGGATAGCCACCCTCGACGTAGTCGATCCCCATGTCGTCCAGAACGCGCGCCAATCGCCGCTTGTCCTCGACTGAAAAGTCGACGCCCGTCGTCTGCGCACCATCGCGCAGCGTCGTGTCGAACAGATAGAGGCGCTCCTTGGTCGTCATGACGTCACCACGGCCGCAGAACACGGCGGCCTCCTCCTGCATTCAAACCTGCGCGCCGCGTTTCGCACCCCGCGCCGTTGATCCCAATCCGCGTGGCCGCCCGGCACGTTCGTCACGATCCGCTCTTTTCCTTGTCCGCGTCGACGAGTTGCTTCGACATGGTCGTGTTCGAAACCCAAACGTCGTCGATCCGGATACTGTTGCGGTTGAGCGCGGCATAGCCGCACCGCTCGAAAAAATCCACCGCGGTGTCGCTGGCATCGACCGTCAGCGCCGCTGCGCCACGCGCCGCCGCGATCCGTTCGAGGGCATCGACCAGGGTTGCGCCGACGCCCGTGCCGGCGGCGTAAGGGTGGACATAGAGCATGTCGATTTCCTTACCGTCCGCGAGGCTCGCAAAGCCGAGAATTTCGCCGTCGACCTCGACGATGAGGGTAAGGGCGCGCGACAGCCGCTGCGCGAACGCCTCGCCGTCGGCTGCACGCGAGATCCAGGCGAGACGCTGATCCTCGTCGTAGTCCTCAGCGGTCAGTTCCTCGATCGACTGCGCGAAGAGATCCTGAAGCCGGGGCGTGTCCGCGACCAAAAAGGGCCGCAGCGGATAGGGGGCTCTCATCGAACCGGCTCCATGCCGGCCGGCGCCCTCACCTCCCATGACGTCTCTGCCGCACCGGATTCAGCATTCTTGCCATCGTTGAGCTTGATCCCCAATGCCGCAAGTTCGTCGCGCAAACGGTCGCTTTCCGCCCAGTTGCGCGCCTGCCGTGCCTCGATGCGCTGATCGACCAGCCAGTTGACCTCGATCGTAATGCCGGGCTCGCCGAACACGTCGCTGCAAAGCGCCGCGTCACCGGCGCTGCCGATGAAGTCGATCAGGCGCTCGCGCAGTTCTTCGGGATAGGCATGGCCTGGTGCATCGGAACTCAGATACTGACGAAACGTGCCGATCGTCATGCGCGGCGGCAGACTGCGCGACAGGTCGGTCAACAGGTCGACGAACGGATTGCCGCCGACAATCGGATCTCCATCGGCATCGACGGCGAACGCCGGCAGGGCGGCCTCATCGAAATCACGCTCGAAGAGCCCCATCAACGCCAATGATGCGGCAAGCTGTCCTCCGGCCTCCTCATTCCCGGCCCTCGCATCCCGCAGAAGGTCGAAGACGCGATCGATGGCTTCCTTGGTGTTCAGGTCGTCGAGCAGCGCGTCGACGACTGCCGGTGCCGGTGTCGTCGCCTGGAAGTTGTAGCGCACCATCGCCAGATCCTTGAGGTTCTGCTCCGCCTCCTCGAGCAGCCGCAGCGTCCAGTCGATCGGCTGGCGATAGTGGGTCTTGAGCATCGCGAGGCGGATGACGGACCCCGGCCAGGGACGACCGCCGAACAAGTTGGTCTCGAGCAGATCGCGGATCGTGATGAAGTTGCCGAGCGACTTCGACATCTTCTCGCCCTCGACCTGCAGGAAGCCGTTGTGCAGCCACCAGCGCGCCATCATGTCGGTGCCGTGCGCCGCGCAGCTCTGGGCCAATTCGTTTTCGTGATGGGGAAAGACGAGATCGATGCCGCCGCCGTGGATATCGAACACCTGTCCCAGGTGCTTGCCGGCCATGGCCGAGCATTCGATGTGCCAGCCCGGCCGCCCCGGAACATCGATGCCGCATGGCGAAGGCCAGCCGGGCTCGCCCTCCTTCGACGGCTTCCAGAGGACGAAATCCATCGCGTCCTTCTTGTAGGGCGCGACTTCGATGCGCGCACCGGCTTCCATCTCGTCGAGGGTTCGCCCCGAGAGCCGTCCGTAGCCCGCAAGGCTCGGAACGTCGAACAGCACGTGGCCCTCTGCAACATAGGCATGGCCCTTTGCAACGAGAGCCTCGATCAGCGACTTCATCTCCTCGACGTGATCGGTGGCGCGCGGCTCGACGGTCGGGGGCAGCACGCCGAGTGCGGCGATGTCCTCGTGGAATTGCACCGCCGTCCGCTCCGTCAGGTCGCGGATCGACGAGCCTTCCTCGAAGGCGCGAGCGTTGATCTTGTCGTCGACGTCGGTGATGTTGCGCACATAGGTGACATGGTCCCGACCGTAGAGGCTGCGCAACAGGCGGAACAGGATGTCGAACACGATGACCGGCCGGGCATTGCCGATGTGCGCGTAATCGTAGACCGTCGGGCCGCACACATACATGCGCACGTTGCCCGGATCGATCGGTTCGAAGTCGTCCTTCGATCGCGTCAGCGTGTTGTAGAGCCTGAGCGCCATGCGCGTCCCCTCGCTTGGCCGTTATCGACCGCCGTCACGAAACCGAAACCGGGGTTCTTGCCAACCCCCTGAAGCGCCACGCCAGGCCACGGACAAGTGCGCCTCGCCACATGCTGGCGTTGCGATCTCTCTAGCCGAGTTACGCAGAGGTCGAGACGCGCGCCAGCGGACCGGGACTAGGCCCGGAACATAATGATGCGGCAACACGCGTTGCCATGTGAAATATCGATGCCGCGCTTCATGCCGCCGTTTATCGGCGCTGGTCGCCACGCCGTCAAGCGCCATGCGCGCAGTTTCGCCACCCTCTTCTGAACAGGGTGAAGCGCGGCAGCTGCGGACCGCCGAGACGGCGCCGGCAATGAAACCGGCATGGCGGCCGGTCAAAGAAGCGCCGGCATTTTGCTGTGCAACCGCGACGAGAGGGAGAACACGATGACAATGATCAAGCGAAGGGCGGTGATCGAGCAAGGCGCGGCGATCGGACGGAGGCCTTCGAGAGCTTCCGGCAGGCGGCATCCGGTGACCACCGCACGCGAGCACGCGATGTCGGCCCTGGTGGCTTCGGCGATCGGGGCGATCGTGGCATTGCCGATGGCGGCAATGCTTGCCGCTGTTCACCTCACCGTCGTTGCCAACGCCCAGAGCACCGGCGGGGCGAGTGTCCTGACCGCGGAGGAGACGGGGCTCAACTGCCGCAAGATGGCTGGACGTATGCAGGTGCGCATTCTCGAGTTGCGCGGCCCCGCCGGCAAACCACGCCAGAACAGCCTTGCCGAGGGGCTCCAATCGGCGGTGACGCCGATTTTCGGCGGCACGAAGCGCGGTGCCAATGCGGCTGACGATTTTGCGCGCGACGTCGCGAAACTACGCGAGATGAATACGATATTGAAGGCACGCAACTGTCCGCACTACGACCTGGACGCCGAACTCGCACAACCTGCGTCAGCGCCGACGCCGCGTCTGATCCGAACGAAAACTCCGAAGAAATAGCAGCCGTGACGAACAGGGCGCAGCCCGCCTTGACTCAACCGGCCAGGATCTCCGTACCATCCCCGAGCCTTCCTTCGAGATTACTTGCACCACCCTGGCGCGGCGATGGAAACAGGGCATCCGAGCGCCCGCTCATCCAGTAGCCGAGGAGGCCGACCCACTCCCTGACGGCCATGTCGACCCGCGCCAGACCAGCAGGGCCGGTCAGAAACCAGCGATCGGCGTCGATCCACCCGGCGGTCCGGTAGTCCACCGGATAGGCCAGGACGTCGAGGCCCGCGGCGCGGAAAACGCCGACCGCGCGCGGCATGTGGTACGCCGATGTTACCAGCACCCAGCGCTCGCCGGGTTTGGCCGCCAGCTTCGGCACCAGCAGCTTCGCGTTCTCGTAGGTGTTGCGCGAAACCTGTTCGAGAATGATCCGGCTCCCCTCGATCCCGAAGGCCTCCATCAAGCCCGAGACCGCATTGGCGCCGCTCGGCTCGCCCGGCATGACCCGGCCGACGCCGCCGGTGAACGCGACACGTGCGGTGGGATGGCGAAGAGCGAGCCGGATGCCTTCCGTGACGCGCTCAGCCGCTTCGTTGAGCGCCAGTCCGCCACGTCGCTCGGACACCCAGCCATCCTCGGCGCCGCCGAGGATGACGATGCCCGCAATGTCGCCCATCGCACCTGCGGCCGGCGGCGGGAAGCGCTCCTCGAGCGGCACCACCAGCAGGTTGCCGATCGGTGACAGCCCCGCGACGATCAACCCGGCGAGGCCACCCGCTGCAACGAGCAGTCCGAGCCCGCGGCGGCTGCTTGCCACGAGCAGGAGGCCGACGAGGATCGCCAGCGCGAGGAGCGACGAGGGCAATATCAAGAAGCCGAAGATCTTGGAGGCAACATAGGACACGCCGGCCGAACCCTTTCTTGCTGAACCTTCAGTCTTCGCCGCCGACGCGCATCCGAACCGCGTCCGGTGTGGATAGCCCCATCCGGCCCGCGCCGACGTTGGCGGTCACCATGACCGCAACGCCCCGGATTTGGCCGACATGGCGACCAGGCGCAAGCATCGCCCTCCAATTGGCGATCCAGTTGTGGTGAATTTGGGGTTCCGCCGTTGTCAGACCGATGGCCGCGATCATCTCGATCGGCTATGGAACCTCGGTGACGCCGAGGCTCGCCCGGTGAAAGGCGATCGCCCCCGCGATCCCCAGGGCCGCAACAGAAGGGACCCAACTCTCGCATGACAACACCATTCGACGCGTCGCTTCCGGCCCCCCTTCTCGCCATCGCCGTCGCGCCGAACGGCACTATCGGCGATGCCGTGAGCCGCGTCATCGAGACGGCGACACGCGAATATTCGAACCTGTTGTCGGTCTGGACGCTCGTGCAGATCGCCCTCGTCGCGATCTCTTACGCCATCGCGTCACTGATCGCAGCATTCGCCACCCCGGTGCTCGAAGAGCGACTGCGCATCATCCACAACCAGCCGCGGCTGTTGCGCGCCTTGGTGATCCTGCTGCGGCGCCTGAAGTGGATTTCGTTCGCGCTCACGCTGTGGATCATGCTGGCAGCGATGCGCGCCGCCACGTGGCCGAGCCGCAGCTATCTGATCGCCGTCGCCGTATCGCTCGCGACAGCCTGGGTCATCATCTCGATCCTCTCCCGGCTGATCCGCAACCGCTCTCTCGCAAACCTGTTCGCCGTCGCCGCATGGTTCGTCGTCGCCGTGCATTTCATCGGCATCGACGACGAGATCGTCGACCTCCTCGACGGCGCTGCGATCACCATGGGCACATCGCGCTTCTCGCTCCTGATGCTGCTCAAGGGCACGCTGTTCCTCGCGGCCTTCGTCTGGATCGCCTCGTTCCTGAGCGAACTTCTCGACCGCCGGCTGAGAGCGACCCTCGACATATCGCCGACAGCGCAGGTGCTGATCGGCAAGGCGATCAAGATGGCCGCGTTGACGCTCGCCGTCCTGACCGCGCTGACGCTGATCGGCATCGACCTGACGGCACTTGCGGTGTTTTCCGGCGCGCTCGGCATCGGCATCGGCATCGGCCTGCAGAAGCTCGCCTCGAACCTCTTGAGCGGTGTCATCATCCTCGCCGATCGTTCGATCAAGCCGGGGGACGTCATCACCGTTCAGGACACGTTCGGCATGATCCGCTCACTCAACGCCCGCTACGTCTCGGTCGTCGCACGTAATGGCGTCGAATACCTCATCCCGAACGAAAGCTTCATCACCGAGAACGTCATAAACTGGTCCTACACCAACACGCTGGTGCGCATCGACGTGTCGTTCGGCGTCTCCTATGACAGCGATCCGCACCAGGTGAGGCGCATCGCGGTCGAAACCGTGCAGAAGGTGAAACGCATCCAGGGCACCCAGCCGCCCGTCTGCCACATCACTGGCTTCGGCGACAGCTCGATCGACTTCATTCTCCGTTTCTGGATCGACGATCCGCAGGATGGCGTCACCAACATCCGCGGCAACGTACTGTTGGCGCTTTGGGATGCGTTCAAGGAAGCCGGCATATCGATCCCCTACCCGCATCGCGAAGTCATCATCCGCAAGTTGCCAGACGGCTTCGACGGTGTGTTGCGCGGCGGGCGCGGGGGCGAGGATGGTGGCGCGGACGTCTGAACGAGGTTGCTGCAGGGGTATCCGGGATATTGCTGCCCCGCGTTCGCGACACCGTCCGTCGACGGCCATCCCGCCTGAGCGGCGACGAGCGTCGCTCACCGGCCATGCCGGGTCACGGCGTCGATGCCGCGCGGTCGGCGCCGCGATACCGTGCTTCGAACAGAGCCACCGTTCCGTAGAGGCGGATATCGACGACCTCGAACCGCCGCGCGAGTTCCGCCTCGAGATCCTCGATGCGGTCGCCCTCGTTGGAAAACACACCCTTCGCATTGTAGATGCGCATGAGTTGCCGCGCCGCCCAGTTGGGCGCTCCGCGGCCCGTCGCGTCACCCGGCAGGATCGTCGCCCCGAAAACGTGCGCGCCGTCGGCCAGATGCGGCACGAGGTGGTCGAACACCTGAGCCTTCTGCTTCATCGAGCCGGGCAGGCAATGGAGCAGATAACAGAGCCCGGCCGATGTGTAGGGCTTGCCCATCTGTGCCGCCGGCAGCGGTTCGAAAACATTGGCCTCGACCATGCCCGGTGACAGCCGGGAAATGCGCCCCGCCGCGCGGGCAAGGCAATGGGGATTGAGATCGACGAGCGTAATCTCCGGCCGCGCCACGGGCCAATGAGCGCGCGCCAGAAAGTAGCCGGTACCCACCCCGACATCGACGTGCCGTGCGGTCACGTTGCGATCGTAGAGCCGACGCAACTGGTAGGTCGGACAGCGCCAGATGAAATGGTTCGAAATGCCGTGCACGACGACATCGTAGACCGCCAGCGAAAACGGCGCGTAGATCGCCTGCCCGGCGCCGACCCGCGCGGCATCGGGTTGTCCGTCTCCCGAAGGTGTCTGCCGCTCATCGTGCAAGGCGTCTCCTCCTATCGGCCGGCCTCATCACGCCAGCAACCCGCCACACCGGCCCGCCGGCAATTTCACGCCGCAAGACGACTTCGCCCGCCTGCATTTCCACGGCGGATGAACCAAGGCCCGCTGCGGCCCATCGACCGCCATCACAGCGTGGTATAACGAATCGACACTCATCAGCACAGACCCGCAACCAAGCCTAGGATCGAGGACAGCGTGGCCGGCCAGACAGACCCGCACGACCGACCGAGCCCATTTCCGTGGCCGCCCATGCTCCTCGGGGCATGCGTTGCAGCCGGCATCGCGCTCAACCTGACATATAAGCTGCCTTGGCCCGGGCTCGACGACACCGCCGCGCGTGCGATCGGGCTTGCGATTGGTGCAGCCGGGATCGCGCTCATCGTGTGGGCCGCCATGACCCTTTGGCGGCACCGCACCACGGTTCTGCCGAACCGCGGCGTCAGCGCGCTGGTCACCGACGGCCCCTATCGGTTTCGCCGCAACCCGATCTACATCGGCGACGCCATGGTTCTGCTCGGTCTCGCGGAAATGACCAAGAACATCTGGTTCGCGATTCTGGTGCCGGTTTTCGTGCTGCTGGTGACCTGGCTTGCCATAATTCCCGAGGAGCGCCACCTCGAGGCGCGATACGGGGATGAATGGCGCGCTTATAGGGACCGGACGCGCCGCTGGCTGTAGGCTCGCGGTCATTGTGATGCCGCCGTGGCCCAACAGGCGGATTTTGGATCGCGAACCGCTGGCGCTCGGAAAGTTTTGACGATGAGCACCGATTGGAAGGAAAAGGAACGGGAGTTCCTGGAAAGCCTCGCGCCGGATACCGGCCGCGATCTGGCCGAGTGGATGGCGCTCATCTCGGCGCAGCGGCTCGCGCATCGCAACGATATGATCGATTGGCTTCGCCATCAGGGCTTCACGTTCTCGCGCGCGTCCTGGCTCGAGCGAATCCACCACAATGGCGGCAACCCGATCTATCTCGAAGCCGAGGATTTCAAGCGCGGCACTGCCACCGAGAGTCCCGATCCCGAGAGTCCAGCCCCCGTGAGAGAGGCCGTGCCCGCCAGCGCGACACCGGCGATGGTTGCGGCCGACGATCACCCGGCGCCACGAAAAGCCAGCGATCAGCCGGCAGCGGACATCCGCCAGATGGCATCCGCCGAGACCGCCGCACCATCGGCGCGGGGCGCAACGGGGAGAGATGCGTCGCAACCGGGGGCGATGGCGATACCACCGGCCGGTCCGCCACGGCCGCCGGACGTGGCCCTCGCCGAAGTTCTCGCCAAAGCGAAAGCCTATCGGCCGCTTGCAACCTATGTGCTGCGTGAAATCGAACTCGCGCTCCCGGGGCTCGTTCAGTCGGCGGAGGGCGCCGGCATCGTCCTCGCGGCACCTCGTCCGTTCGCAATGCTGGTGGTCAGCGGCAAGGATTTACGGCTGGCGCTCGCCCTCGACGACCGGCCCGCGACCGGCGTTTTGGCTGCGCTCAAATTGCCGGTTACGATGGCACGATTCACGCATCGGATGACACATATGGTGGTGCTGACCGACGCCCGGCAGGTCGACGACACACTGCTTGCGCTGGTCCGCGAAGCGGCCGAACGGGCCGAGGGCTAGGCCGACCGCCTCCGGGACGGCGACCGGTGGCGGATGTGATGCGCGCCACACCGAAAGGACACACCCCTTTCCGCCGACCCCGGAGCACACCATGTTGACACCATGTAAATGCCTTGATTGTCGGGCTTTGTTTCCACGATTGAAGGAGCGGGGCATGCTGATCTCGAAGCGGGACATTCTGATTTCGTCGTCGCTGGCGGTGTTGATCGCCGGCATCGCGGTGCCCGCCGGCGCACAGACCGCCTCCCGCGACGGCATCGGCGATCTCATTCGGCGTGGCGGCGAAGCGGTTGGCGTTTTCACCTCCGTGGCGGAAGCCCGCGATGGCGAAAAAGGCGATGACGGCAAGGCGGCCGCGGCAACCGATCCGCGCGCTGGCGATCCGGCATTCGATCAGGCGCGGCGGCTGATGGCCGCCATCGACGCCGTCCTGCGCGATACCGCCGAGCAGCGGTCCGCTGCTGGCAAATTGCCCGCGCGCGACGACTTCCTCGTGCCGCCGATCTGGACCGAGACGCGCGAGGACCGCGAGGCGAAGATCCGCAACCTCCTCGACAGCGCGCTCGGCATCGTCACGGATGTGCCGGTCGTCGAGGTCCAGAAGAAGGTCGAGGGGCTGCGCGGCAACATCCGCGAGCTCGAGGAGAAGATCGTCCGGCTGAAGGAAAAGCAGCTGACCGCGCCGGCGGAAGGCATGCTGCCCGGTATCGTCACCGATACGGTCGCGAGCCTCGAGGACAACATCAAGGACGCCAATGCCCGCATCGAGGGCAACCGCGCCGAGATCGCCAAGGCCAAAACCGACATCCACGACGCACTCACCAGGGCTGGCGTCGAACTCGGCACCAATCAGGTTGACCTGCTTCTCGACAGCGTACTGTCGGGCGATCTCGTTCGCCTCGTCGCGGTGTTCGACGCAGCCAAGCTGATCGACGGCCAGCTATCGAAGATGATGGCGGCTTCCGGCGACAACATGAATGCGGCGCGCAAGTATTTCGCCATGCATGCCGCCCTCTTCGCGATGCTGGTACAGGCGCAGGACGCGACGATCGCCAAGATCGACACCGGCTACCTGCCGAAGCTCGACGCGATCCTGAAGGACATCACCGCCGCGCGCCTCAAGACCAAGAAGCTCCTGCGCGCCGAAAACCGGCCCGACCAGAAGCGCGCTCTCGAAGCCAATCTCGAGAGCCAGCGCGTTGCCGAGGAAGCGGCGCGCGGCTATCGCCGCTATCTCAACCAGCAACGCGAGCAGATCGCCCGCGCCCGCAGTCGTGCCACCCACGACCTGCGGATCGCCGACAACACGTTCGAGACCGTGGAGGCGAGCTTTCAGCTGCGCAACCTGATGCGCGACAGCGCCGCCTCCTTCGAGGCGATCCAGAAGCTGGAGGCGCCGACGTTCGAGCAGATCTTCAAGAACGAGGAACTGCGCCGCGAGTTCGAAAGCCTCACCCGCAAGCTCGACGCCCCCACGAGTTGACGGGTGGCGGCGTGGGGTGCGCCGGTTAAGTTGCGGACCCTAATTCGCAACGCTCATGAACAAGTCGAGCGCCACACAATCGCGAAAACCAAGTGATCCGCACGCCTCGTGTGCCGGAAGATGCTTTCACATCCGAACGTAAGTTCCCTTTCAATTCACGTAGTCTGCGATAAGCTTGATCCAGCCCACTTCGGAAGGGATCAATGCTGCAATGGTACTCATTTCAGCGGTCTGCTAAGGTCATTTTGCCGGGTTGTATTTCGCGCCAGGTTCGGGCGCCAAGCGAGACTCGCTAATGCTTGTCCCCCCTCTTGCGTATCGCATCAGCCATAGCCTCAACCACGCGGTCGAACGAATCTGGATTGCGGACCGCCCTTTGGAGCTCAGCGCTCCAATCAGGATTGTCAGCCGCCCAGTTGTTTAGGTCATTACTGCTTATTCCCCCATGATTTACTAGGAAATTTGAGATTTTTCCAGGCACAGCAGCCGCCACAAACTGAGCGTTGGCAGGCTTAGCCCGTGCCAAAATTACGAAGGCTCGAGCGAAGCTCTGAAGATCACCCTCGTTCGCCAATTCAGTCATTAAGTCAAGCACGGCTCCGGATGGAGTGTTATAGGCTGCCGAGCCGTGGTCCTCGATTGCCTTCGCAATCCGCGCTGCTTTTTCCGGTGTCACCGTACGTATCTCCTCGCAAAGGCCGTGAAGCGCCAAGGCCTTTGCTCGTCGCTCCGCAGCCAATTTTCGCACATCGTTGGCATCCGTTTCTGTAGGAACCCAAACCTTCACCTCTACCCAACCCTCAGTAACGCGGGCGTCACGCTGCCGCCGAACCCGAGCCGCTACTGTTCTGTCACGCATTGCAGCACTCCCGTAAGTGAAGTCCATGGTATAGCGTAGTTCACTTACGGTAAAGATAAAAGTGATTATCCGCTTTTGGACGAGCCGATCAGCTGCGTCTTTGTCAACTTTCGCGCCACAGCAGACACACCGCGATCTGCGTTGCTCCATCAATCGAGACCTTGATGCGCAATGGGACGCCAACGGCCCCCAGCCGTTCGCGGGCAAGCGAAATCGCGAGCGAGCTGTCGACGATCCTGCAGGGCTATCCGGCGATGGTGCAAGTGTTCCGCGACATCGCACGGCTGGCCGGGTTCTGACGCCCACCCCTCACTGCCACGCCCACGTGACATCGACGTCGCGGTGCACCGCGGCCTTCTCGTGGATGTCGGCGATATTCTCGTCCAGCACCTTGCCCGCCTCGTCGCGGTATTCGTGGCGACCGGAGATGACGAGCGTGCGCCCCCCGATCGGGCACTCGTAGGGCGAGGCGCGGCCGCCGCCGAGATGCGTCCAGTGCCGGCCAAATCGCGCGCCGCTACAGATCACGTCGTCGGCCGCGATGCCGGCATCGCTGATCGCCGCGTCGAGCGTCGCGACAAGATCGGGAGGCGCATCGAAGTTCGCGAGCACTTCGGTGAGCGAGATGCTGCCGCCAGCAAGGGCGGGCGACGAGACGCACGCGATGAACGCAAACGCCGCGATCATCTTCCGCAGAACCTTCTCGATCATCTCGTCGCCTCCGATGTTTGGACCTGGTGTTCCGTCTCCGATACGTGGTTCCCCTTGCAGCACCCGATCGA
>JAGRKS010000005.1 GCA_020442185.1 Hyphomicrobiaceae bacterium | reverse complement strand
CGATGTTGCCCGAGCCGATCTTGCGGACGTCGCCAAGCCCGGCGACGCGCGTCAAAATGAGACCGAAGGGGATCGAGCCGAGCAGGTAGCCCGCGGCAGCGGCGGCGACGAGCCACGCGGTCATTTCGTCGATCATAATTCCAGCTCGCTTGCGATCCGAGGTTCCACGAAACCACGGGCTTGCCCGTTCAGGTCCGCTCGACGCCAGCGTACTGATAGACCGTGGCACCGGCAACGATCGTTCTCAACACGCGGCCTTGCAACTTGGCCTCGTCGAACGGAGAATTCTTGGAGCGCGAGCGCAGCAGATCCTTGTTGAGCACCCATGGCTCGTCGGGATCGAACAAGACGAGATCGGCGGGTGCGCCTTTCATGAGCCGGCCGGCCGGCAGCCCGAGCAGCTTTGCCGGGTTGACGGTCATCGCCCGCAGAAGCTCGATCAGCGTCAGGTCGCCGCCGTGCACCAGCCGGAGGCCGGCCGCCAGCAGCGTCTCGAGCCCAACCGCGCCATCGGCAGCTTCCGAGAACGGCCGGCGCTTGACGTCGGCGTCCTGCGGATCGTGCGATGAGACGATCACGTCGATGTCGGCTGACGCGATACCTTCGACCATCGCGCGGCGATCCTCGTCGCTCCTGAGCGGCGGGCGAACTTTGAAGAATGTGCGATATGAGCCGATGTCGTTTTCGTTGAGCGTCAGGTGATTGATCGACACGCCGCAGGTCACCGCGAGACCGCGCGCCTTGGCCTTGCGCACCACGTCGAGGCTTTCCGCGCAGCTGATCGTTGCGGCGTGATAGCGCGCGCGCGTCATCTCGACGAGGCGCACGTCGCGCTCGAGGACGATGGTTTCGGCGAGTTTCGAGACGCCCGGCAGGCCGAGACGCGTCGCGACTTCGCCGGAGTTCATCGCCGAATTCTTCGACAGATAGGGGTCTTCTGTGTGATGGACGATCAGTGCGTCGAAGTCGCGGGCGTAATTGAGGACGTTGCGCATGACGCGCGTGTCGACGACACTCGCCTTGCCGTTCGAGAATGCAATGGCCCCGGCCCGCTGCAGCAAACCGATCTCGGTGATCTCGAGACCCGCGAGCGATTTGGTCATGGCCGCCATAGTGGCGATGTGGACGACGGCGTTATCGCGGGCGCGGCGCTGGATGAAATCGACGAGCGCGACCTGGTCGATGACCGGATTGGTGTCCGGCATGACGACGATCGTGGTGACGCCGCCAGCGGCCGCGGCGTGAGAGGCAGTTTTCAGCGTTTCGCGATGTTCGGCGCCCGGTTCACCGGCGAACACCTGGCAGTCGATCAGCCCGGGCGCGAGCACGCAGCCGCGGCAATCGACGACCTCGGCGCCGGCGGGCGCGTTGCGGCGGAGATGGGCACCAAGATCAGCGATCACGCCGTCGGCGACAAGGAGCCCGCCCGGCTCGTCGCGGTTGGTTTCGGGGTCGACGAGGCGCGCGTTGATGAACGCGGTTGTGGTTGCGTCCACCTTGCGCGTGGATTTCGTCGCCGATGCCGCTCTGCCTTTTTCGGAGGCCATTGTCTTCCTCATGTTCGCGGCAGGTGGCCCGCAAGGGCTTCGAGGACCGCCATGCGGATCGCGACGCCCATCTCGACCTGCTCGCGGATGACGCTTCGCGAATGATCGGCGACGGTCGAGGCGATTTCGACGCCGCGGTTCATCGGGCCGGGATGCATGATGAGCGCATCCGGCTTGGCGCGCGCCAGCTTCTCGTGGTCGAGGCCGAAGAAATGGAAATACTCGCGCGTCGTGGGGACGAACGAGCCCTCCATGCGTTCGCGCTGCAATCTGAGCATCATGACGACATCGGCATCCTCGATGCCGGCCCACATGTCGGTGAACACCTCCGCGCCCAGCCGGTCGGACCCTGCTGGCAGCAGTGTCGAGGGTGCGATGATACGGACGTTCGCACCGAGGGTGTTGAGAACGTTGATGTTAGAGCGTGCGACACGACTGTGGAGGATGTCACCGCAGATTGCGATCGTCAGTCCGCTGATGCGCCCCTTGGCCCTGCGGATCGTCAGTGCGTCGAGGAGGGCCTGGGTCGGATGCTGGTGGGCGCCGTCGCCGGCGTTGACGACCGAGCAGTCGACCTTCTGCGACAGCAACTCTACGGCGCCTGCCGCATGATGGCGGACGACGATGATGTCGGGGCGCATGGCGTTGAGGGTGACGGCGGTGTCGATCAGCGTCTCGCCCTTGGTGACGGACGATGTCGAGACGTTCATGTTGAGGACATCGGCGCCGAGGCGTTTTGCCGCCATCTCGAACGAGGCCTGGGTGCGCGTCGATGCCTCGAAGAAGAGATTGATCAGAAAGCGGCCGTCCAGCACGTGGCGCTTGGCCGAGCCGGTGCGGTTGGCGTCAGCGTCGGCATCGGCGAGATCGAGAAGGTATGAAATCTCGGGCGCCGACAGATGCTCGCATGAGAGCAGATGCCGGTGCGGGAAGGGCTGCTGGCTTTTCTTCGATGATGTCATCAAAGCCGCTTCATATTGACTGTTGCGGCTGACGGCAAGAGCGATCACGCTCTTGGCCCGAAGTCCCGGGCCAAGAGTTCACAATCTGGTGGTTATCCGCGACTGGGCGGCCTCAGATAGCCGGCGGCGCGGTGTCGTCCTCGTCGCGGCCGAGCGTCTCGACCATCCGCTCGAGACCCTTGATGAACAACTCGCGATCGCGCTGGGGCAAAGCCGCCAGGATGCGCTCGTCGGTTTGCTCGACAGCCGGCTGGGCGTCGCGGATCGTCATTTCGCCCTTTTCGCTGAGCTTCAGGGCATACATGCGAGCGTCATGACGCGTGCGTTTGCGCGTCACCAAGCCGCGATCGACGAGGCGCCGGACGATATCGGCGAGCGTCGAACGATCGATGCCCGTCATCTCGACCAGCATGGTCTGGCTCGGTTCGTCGCT
Source organism: Hyphomicrobiaceae bacterium (assembly GCA_020442185.1). GTDB lineage: Bacteria > Pseudomonadota > Alphaproteobacteria > Rhizobiales > Hyphomicrobiaceae > JAEUMD01. The sequence goes on along the minus strand of JAGRKS010000005.1, from coordinate 34,799 downwards.
CATCGACACGGCTTTGAGCACCTCGAACTGACGCGGGGTCAGCTCGTTCTTGCCCATGTTCAGCGTGAAGAGTTCGTCGGCGATCTGACCGGCGCGGTGAAGGAGATGCAGCGCCGACGACGGCGCCGACCGGATTGGTTCTTTCGACATCAGTTCGGTCCTCTCGTAACGACGTTGTGGCGCCAAGGCGGATTGGAGCGATCCGTAACCTGTCGTTTACGCCAGGAAGCGCGGTATACGTGAGACGTACTCAATCTTCTTGACAGAAGAAACACACTAATTAGCATTGGGCACGTAATGCCTTTTGCGCTTCTTGATGCAAAGCGCCGTTCGCCTCCAGGCGAGTTCGCTATTCAAACGCTTCGGAAATCATCGTGCCTGTCCAGCAACCACTCGTCAGGGTCGCTCCAGCCGTAGCGTTGTTACGTTACTTGGGTGAGCGCGGTTGTCAGGTCAAGGAGCTGTGCGACGTCGCCGGGCTTTCTGCCGACGATCTGTCCGATCCGATGAATTTCGTGCCTCTGCGGACCGTCGCCACGCTCTTCAATGAGGCAACGCGAGTCACGAATGACTGCGCCATGAGCATTTCCTTCGGCGAAGCCGTTGGGCTCGGAGTGACAGGACTTTTCGGTTACCTCGCGAACTCGGCGCCGACGGTCCGCGAGTTCCTGCGGGCGCTCGCGGGATTTTCGCCACTGTTCGCGACAGGGTTCAATGCCGGTTTCGTCGAGCAGGGAAAGCGCGGGGAACTGTATTGGTCGACGCCGTCGGGCTTCGACGTTCCGCTCAAATCGAGCAACCTCTTCGTCATGACGTGTCTCGTCACTCGCGTTAGGGCGGCGGTCGGACCGTCCTGGGTGCCGCTGGCCGTCGATTTCGAGCATCGAGCGCCGGACAGGGCGGGTGACCGCCTCGCAATTTTCGGGCCGAGGCTGCGCTTCAATCGTCACGTCACGCGGATCGTGTTCGATTCAGCGACGCTCGCGCGTCCCTTGCCGACCGCCAACGCCGACATGTTCGCAATATTCTGCAACCACGCGGAATTGTTGCTGAAGCAGCTGCAGGCGGAACAGGATATCGTGTCGCAGGTATCCGGAATCGTTGCCAGCAAGCTGCACGAGCCCGCCTGCAATCTCGAGATCGTAGCGCGCGATATGCGCATCACGTCCCGGTCGCTGCAGCGGCGCCTGGAGCATGCCGGCACGTCGTTCGAGAAGGTCCTTGATGAAACCCGCCACCGGATCGCGGAACGCTTGCTGCGCGACACGGATCGCACCTTGACTGAGATCGCTTTCGATCTGGGTTATAGCTCGCAGAGTACGTTTACACGTGCCGCTCGGCGCTGGTTCGCGCTGCCGCCGAGGGTGTACCGTCAGCAGCACCGGCTGACGCGGCAGCCGAAACAGGTGTTCGCCGCGAGGTTGCCCGGCCAGAGCCATCGCGATTCGTGAGGTAAGGCGCAGGCAGCGGCTGGGCGCGAAGGCGCCGGTCTCTCTGCGTGGCCAGCGTCTCTATTTTGCCGGCAACTCCGCGCGGCTCGTTCCTGCGCGCGGCCCATCCCTTCATCCTGATTGTCGAGGCACTTGGCAGGTGGTTGCGAGAGAGAGACGCGACCGGGAGGGTCACGCAACCTGGTTGACGGTCGTGAACCCGTCGTCGCGAATTCTCAGGCGTCGCTCCGGCCCAAGCTGTTGGCTCGGCGCACGATCGCCGCCGCGCGCGAGAGATGTTCGCGGCGGAGCAGGATCATCACGACTCCCGCTGCCGCCGCTATGAAGAGCAGCGGATGGAAGAACCACGCGATGATCGAGAACGCATAGTAAAAGGACCTGAGGCCGCTGTTGGCGTGCTCGCCGACGAGACCGAGCAGGTGGGCCGTTTGCTCGGCATGAGCCGCCAATTTTTCGCTGTCCTCGGCGTCGCCGCCCGGCATGCCGCCGAACATGATGGCCGTGTAGTGGGAAAGGCGGAACGCCCACGCGAACTTGAAGAAGGCGTAGACGAGGATTGCCATCAACAACAGGATCTTCATTTCCCAGAGCGCGGGCGATGAGCGTGCCACGAAAGGCAGTTTTTCGAGCATCACCTGCGCCCTGTCACCCGACCCGAGGATCGCCGCAAGGCCGCCGATGCCCAGCACGCTCGTCGAGGCGAAAAAGGCGTTCGACTGGCTGAGGCTGGCGAGCAGGATGGCATCGAAGTGCCGTTGATCGCGGACCCTCATACGCTCGATCCATTGCCGACGCTGCATCTGCATGGCGGCCGACAGGCTGCGCCGCGCCAGCGGTCCGAAGCGCGCCATCGCCTCGTAGCCCGCGAGAAGGATCGCGAAACACGACAGCGCAATCAGATCCAATGTCGAAAATGGGAGCAGCACGATATGTCCGAGGGGATGGGATCCGCGTGAGGATGGTGGAGATGGTTGCGTCTGGCTGGCAGCACGCCTTGCACCATCGCTGGCACTTCCGCAGGCCACGAACCGCCAGCAAACTGCCGATCGAGCATTTGTCTCGCACCCGCTGCTTCGTCGAACAAGAAGAATCCGACCGGTCGGCGAGCGGGGTTCGTCGGAAAGCGAAGTCGAGGTGCCCGCAGTTTCAAGCGGCGTTCAAGGCCGCGAATGCCTCAGATGAACAACCAGGACCGTATTTCGGATTCGTTTGCGAGCCCGCAAATGGCTTGATCGAGTGCAACAACGCCCTTGAGGTTCGGCGAGCGCGGTATCCAATCGGCACCGCCGACCGCCGCGCGGTAGGGAGCGAACAACTCTTCCCAAATCCGGCCGTCGACGTCGGGCCGCTCGCCGAACTGCGGCAGTGGTGGCTGCACGAGACGCGTCTGCGTCGCGAGCCAGGCGTGCGAGGCCTGCCAGACGTCGAGCGTCGCCGGCATGTTGTGACGCCCTTTCAACTGGTTGATGGTGAGGGCGCCGCGCTCGCGCGGGTGCGCGGTTATCTCCAACGTGGCGACGTGCATATTCTTCAGTTGGACGGAAAACAGGCGGCAACGCCCATCGGCGATCTGGTGTACGTACTGATCGGCGCAATTGTTCATGCAGCGGGATTCTTCGATCAGCGCCGCACTGTCGATCAACGGCGTGAAGGTGAAGTCGCCGATACGCCCGGCGTCGAGCCAGCTGTCATGGATGACGCCCTTGGCGAGACGAACCGAGAGCAGGATGCGATTGAACCAGCTCTTCGCCGCGCAGACCGCGGTATCCAGGGCGATCTCGGAGCGCCAGCGGCTCCAGACCAGCCGTCCGGCCGGCGTGTCGAGGTGGGCCGAATGCCAACAGTAGGCGGCGAGAATGGCGAGCCGGAGTTCGGGCGGTCCGGCGTGGCACGAGGACCGCTGGCGAGCGAGCCAGAGTGCGAAATCGGTCCCAGCGGCTTTCTCCGCGAAACAGATGGCGTCGAGCCAGTCGGCGCTGCCGGCGGCGCGGATAGGTATGCGGCCAGCGATCCGCCGCGCGAACGCATCGCTCAAGGGCAGACCGTCGATCGGGCCGCGAAAGGCCTCGGGTGGCAGACGTCGCAGCCACATCGGCAAGCCGAGGACCCGCGCGACCGTTTTCAGCTGGCCACCGGCGTCGATCACGTCGAGTGCATGCGCGCGCTGGGCCTCGGTGCCGTGTTCCGTTGCCAGTGCGTAAAGCACTGCCGGGAAGATTTCGACGAGATCGGCAGCACGCGGCACGTCCCGCACGATGCGCCGGGCCTTGGCGCGCGCCGGCCGTTCGAACCGCGCGATCTGCCGCGAGAGGCGGCGCGGAAGGCCGGGCTTGGCGGATCGCTTGCTGCGCAGCGATGATGGCTGGGCTTTGGCGTCTGTCGGCATTTCGAGGGTCATGCGCCCCTCCACATTCGCGGCCGTATGGCATGCGGAATGGCATGCCTCACACATCGCGAGATTGGAAGGTCAATGCGGCACCCGTGCGACGGGCCTGCGGCGGGATCGCGAGCGGGGATGCGACAATGGCCACAACTGGCGCTGCCCGCGCGGATAAGTCCTTCAAACGATCATGCGCATTCGGTCGAGCGCGTTCTGCAGAATAAGCGTGGCAGCAAGCTTGTCGATCACCTGTGCGCGGCGGCGGCGACTGACGTCGGCACCGATCAGCATGCGCTCGGCTTCGGCCGTGGTCAGTCGCTCGTCCCAGAGCAGCATCGGCAACTCGGTGAGCGCCGCCAGATTGCGGGCGAACGCCTCGGTGGACTGAACGCGCGGTCCGGAGGTTCCGTCGAGGTTCAGCGGCAGGCCGATGACGAGACCGCTCACGCGCTCGGTCGAGGCAAAGTCCAGAAGCGCGCGGGCATCGTCGCGGAACTTGCCGCGCTGGATGGTGCGGACACCGCTTGCAATCATGCGCGAGACGTCGGAGAGGGCGAGGCCGATCGTCTTCGTGCCGACGTCGAGACCGAGCAGGCGGCCGCCAGGTGGCATCGTCGCCACGAACTCCTCGATCGCGCGGAAGGCGCGGCGCGGCGCGTTCGGCGCACTGTCGGGGCTCAACGTCACGGTGTACTCCTCGGCGGCCGTGATAGCGGGGGGCGGCAAGTGGCAAGTGGATGGTGGCAAGTGGCAAGTGGATGGTGGCTGGCGGCAAGTGGCTGGCGGTCGGCCTCCGCCGGCATTGAAGCGTCGTTTCGGCGATCGTGGTGCATCGGCCTTTGCCTCCGCCTTCACGTCACTTTCTCCTGCGCCGCACGATCCCCCTGGACTAAGCCGTGGCTGGCCCCAGCTTGTCGCACGTGACCCAAACCGTATACTGCGCCGCGCCGTACTCGCCAATGGCTGGTCGGTGGCGACAGCGCGTTTGCACTGGGGGCGAACCGCGAAGAAGGCTGTAGGGCCGGGCGACGCGGGCGACGTGGGCGGCTCGGTGGACGTCAACGCGGACTGCATTCCGAATCGGCAACAATGCGAGAGGCGACATGAAGATTACGTGGTTGGGGCACTCATCTTTCCGTGTCGAGACGGGGCAGAGCGTCATCCTCATCGACCCGTTCCTGAAAGGTAACGCGACGTTCGAGGCGTCGGCGACCGAATGGGACTCGGTGGTTGCCGGCGCCACCCACATCGTCGTGACGCACGGACATGGCGATCATGTCGGCGATACGGTCGAAATCGCCGGCAAGACCGGCGCCAAGGTCGTTACCAACTACGACCTGTGCATGTGGCTCGCCAAGCAGGGCGTCGCAAACTTCGATCCGATGAATACTGGCGGCAGCACCGACCAGGGCGATTTCACCGTGACACTGGTCCGCGCCGACCATTCGGCGGCGATGGTCGAGATGGATGTCGGCTTTCCGCTGGGCAGCGCGAATGGCGTGGTTCTGACCGTCAAGGGCGGGCCGACGGTCCTGCACATGGGCGATACCGACATCTTCTCGGACATGGCTTTGATCAACGAGCTGTGGCGGCCGAATATCGGCATCGTGCCGATCGGCGACCGGTTCACGATGGGGGCCCGCACGGCGGCGCTCGCCTGCCGGCGGTACTTCTCGTTCAAGACGATCATTCCCTGTCACTATGGCACGTTCCCGATCATCGACCAGAGTGCCGACGCGTTCGTGCGCGCGATGGAGGGCGCCAACGTCGTGGTGCCGAAGCCCGGCGTGGCCTTCGACGCCTGATGTGGTGCACGGTCGCGCCGCCGGGGCTGTCTGGCCGCGCGGGGGGGGGGCTCGGCCACCCGCCGCCGCGCCGGGCGTCCGGTTGCGTGGGTCTGGCTTCGTCGCTATGAGAACTGCGGCGACCGCGATGCCGCGGCTCCGTCGGGCCGACGCCGCTCGTGTGTCGCGATTTTCGTTTCTGCAGCAAGCGGCGCGGCCATAAGGCCGGCCCGAGAACCCCGTGCGAGGACCAATGCACGTCGACGAGGCGACCGTACGGCGCATTGCGCGCCTGGCGCGGATCAAGATCACGGACGAGGAAGCCAAGGGGCTCGAAGCTGAGCTGTCCGGCATCCTCGATTGGGTCGAACAATTGAAACAGGTCGACACGGACGCGGTCGAACCCATGACGCGCGTCGTCGGGCAGGATCTCAAGCAGCGCGCCGACGTCGTCACCGACGGCGAGAAGGCCGCCGAGATCGTCGCCAACGCGCCGATGGCCGACGACAATTTCTTCGTCGTGCCGAAGGTCGTCGAATAGGTATCCAACAGCTTGGGAGTTGAGAGCATGCGCCGCACGGTTGCTATCGCCATCCTGGCCGCGGTCCTGTTGCCGGCGGACAGAGTCCTTGCCAAGGACAAAGCCAGCTTCATCGATGGCTCCTACGCGACGGAAGAGGGATGCGCCAAGCTCAAGGCGCTGGCGGCGGGTACGCCGCGCAGCGTCGAGACCGTTCCCGAAGTCCTGACAGCCGAAGGCTTCAAGGGTTGGGAAGGCAGTTGTGAGTTCACGAAAATCTACGAGCACGATCCCGGTAAGAGCTGGGTTGCGGTGCTGTTCTGCGTGGAAGGGGCGACGATGACGCCGCTGACCTATGCTTTCGCGCGGAACGACGACGGTACGATCGAGGTTGGCGGCGGCAGCGAGCCGGAACCGGAGCTGTTCCGGAAATGTGACGCAGGCGGGGAGAAGAAGTAGCTGTGACGGACCTGACCAAACTTACGCTCGTCGAGGCGCGCGACGGCCTTGCCAAGAAGTCGTTCAGCGCGCGCGACCTGACGAGCGCCCATATCGCCGCCATCGAGCGCGCCAACGCCAGCATCAATGCCTTCGTCCTCGAGACGCCAGACCGGGCGCTCGCCGCTGCCGATGCCGCCGATCGCAACATCGCCAAGGGCACGGCGCGGCCACTCGAAGGCCTGCCGCTCGGCATCAAGGATCTCTTCTGTACCGAAGGCGTTCGCACCACGGCGTGCTCGCGGATACTCGACGATTTCAAGCCGACCTACGAATCGACCGTGACCCGCAACCTCTGGGACGCGGGCGCCGTGATGCTCGGCAAGCTCAACAACGACGAGTTCGCGATGGGCTCGTCGAACGAGACCAGCGCGTTCGGTCCCGTCGTCAACCCATGGCGGCGGCGCGGCTCGGATGCCAAGCTGGTGCCGGGTGGTTCATCCGGCGGCTCGTCCGCGGCGGTCGCGGCCGGGCTCTGCCTGGCGGCCACCGCGACGGATACCGGCGGTTCGATCCGCCAGCCTGCCGCGCTCACCGGCACCGTCGGCATCAAGCCGACCTACGGACGCTGCTCACGCTGGGGTATCGTCGCGTTCGCCTCATCGCTCGATCAGGCTGGGCCGATCACGAAGACGGTCGAGGATGCGGCACTCATGCTTTCGGTCATGGCGAGCCACGATCCCAAGGATACGACCTCGGTCGACCAGCCCGTGCCGGACTACGCCGCGTTGATGCGGCAGGGCGTCAAGGGGCTGCGCGTCGGCGTGCCGAAGGAATACCGCGTCGATGGCATGTCGAAGGAGATCGACACGCTCTGGCAGACCGGCATCGACTGGCTGAAGGCTGCGGGCGCGACGATCAAGGAAATCACGCTGCCGCATACGAAATATGCGCTTCCAGCCTACTATATCGTGGCCCCGGCCGAGGCGTCCTCCAATCTGGCGCGCTACGACGGTGTGCGCTACGGCCTGCGCGTGCCGGGCAAGGACTTGATCGACACCTACGAGAACACGCGCGCGGCGGGCTTCGGCAAGGAGGTCAAGCGGCGCGTGCTGATCGGTACCTACGTGCTCTCCGCTGGCTATTACGACGCCTATTACCTGAAGGCACAGAAGGTGCGTACGCTCATCAAGCGCGACTTCGACCGCGCCTGGAACGACGTGGATGTCGTGTTGACGCCGACGACGCCGAGCCCGGCATTCGCGTTCGGCGAGAAGTCCGGCGACCCGCTCGCGATGTATCTGGAAGATATTTTCACAGTGACGGTCAACATGGCGGGGCTGCCCGGCATCTCGGTGCCGGCGGGCCTTTCAGCCGAGGGCACGCCACTCGGCTTGCAACTGATCGGCAAGCCCTTCGACGAGGGCACGTTGTTCCGCGCCGCCAAGGCGATCGAGGACGCAGCGGGGCGCTTCACACCTGCCGATGCGTGGTGGCTCACATGAGCCTCCTAGGACCGGCGCGGCCGGTTGGCGGCCTGGACGAGAAATGGGGTGGGTTCCAATGACGGACGACGCGGCCGGCCATCGGCCACCGAAAGATTGCTTCGAGATGGCGCACGTGCGCAACGAGATCGACCGGATCGATCGCGCCCTCGTGGACCTGATCGCGGAGCGGTTCCGCTATGTGGATCGCGCCTGGCAGATCAAGCAGCACGGTGCGGAGGGTGCGGTGGTGCCCTGGCGGATCCAACAGGTGATCGATCGCGTGCGCATGCGTGCCGAGGAACAGGGTGTTTCGCCGGCCCTGATAGAAGCCCTGTGGCGCCAGATGATCGGCTGGTTCATTCAGTACGAGGAGGAACGCCTGCGCCAGCATTTCGATGAAAGCCAAAAATCGGGTTCATCCGACTAAACGTCCCAGTCGTGCCCGCGTCTTTAGTTTTCGCGAAAATTGAACATCAATTTTGATGCAGACCCGCATTATGGCGGTTTGGCCAGACATTTGGCGTGGGATCGAATAGACGATCCGACGTCTGAAATGTCGAATAGATACGTATTGCTATCTTGCTCACTGGTTTTCTGACGATTAGACCATAGGCTCCGAAGTATTTCCAAGGGGCGGGAAACACGCCCCCTAAAATGTGCTCTGGATTTTGCGCCACTTGAGATCCAGCGCCCGAGGGGGAGCAGTCCATCGTGACGCACATCATTCGCCCGAGTGTTCCGAAAGTCGTTCGCCGCGCTTTCGACGCGTTCAGCGCCAACGACGCCGTCAGTGTCGGTGAGGCCTTCGAACAAAACGCGATGCTGATAACGCATATCGATCCGGCGCTACTCGCGAAGATCGGTCTGCCGGCTGATGACGCCCCAGTCAAAGTGCGGGGTAATCTCGACATTTCGATGCTGTTCGCTCAGGAATTCGAGACGTTGCAGATATCGCATGTCGAGGTCCACACCGAATTGCGTGTCGGGCGGCAACTAGCAGCGCTGTGCGATTTCGACGCCAAAATCTCCGCGACAGGAGAATCGGTTTCAGGACGTTGTTTCGGGATTTACACGATGAATGCCCACGGCCGGCGGATCGTAAAGGCCCAGACGGTTTGCAAGCTGATCACTCCCGGCTGGAATTTCAAATTCAACTGAGCGAACACGCAATTCGCGGACCCGAGCGGGGCACATGGTATTGCCCGCCATTCATCGGGTCCATCGGTGTACGGAACTTCCCCATGAAGCAGTGCGACGGATGCGGATCGTACACGACCGCAGGCCGCAATGAGGTCAGAGGCCTCCGCGCCAAGCCGATGTGCGACGGCGGCAAATCCGCTCGGCGCTTACTTCAGGCTTGCGTCTGTGGCCGGCTATCCCGTATCGCAGGCGCAACGAGCGGTTCGCCCGCCGGTGCCGGTTTGGCTGATCGGTACGGTCGCAGCGTGCGCTGCACCCGTCATGGATCGCTCGTCAGACGTGTTCAATCTCGAGGTAGACAGTGCTGCTGACGGCCATCCTCAAGTCGTTCGATCCGGTCACGCTGGTCATCTTCGCGATGCTCAACCCGGCCGTCATCATCGTCGCGTTCTACATGGGACTGAAAGCCGATCAGTGGCAGAAGTTGATCGTGGCGGCACTCGCGGCCTCGCTTGCGGGCTTCCTGCTGCTCGCATTCGCCATTTTCACCGGCATCATCCAGGCGGAGAGCATTGGCGGAGAAGCCGGCATCGTCGCATTGCAAACCGTGTTCGGGTTGTTCTGGGCGGTCTGCGGGTACGGACTCGCCAAGGCGATGCGGCGCGCGAACTGAGCGCGGCCACGCCTGGCCCGCCAGCGCGGGCTTGAAATTGGTCGCGGGTGCGCGACACGGCGTCCACTTGCCGATAGCGCTGCCAGCCGCCATATCGTCACCGACGAATGTTCCAGCAAATGGTGACGACACGCATGGAGGCGATCAACGACATGTTGCAGAGCGGGCTCGTATCAAAGGTCCTGATCATCGCCGTGCTGGCCGTCGCGGTGATCGGCGTCGTGCGTGCGCTGGGGCCCGGCGCGGCCAGCGCGGGCCAGGTGCTGTCGGCGGCGGAGGCCCACCAGAAGGCGCTTCGGGGTGAGATCACGCTCGTCGACGTGCGCACGCCCGAGGAATGGAAGCAGACCGGCCTGCCGGCCAGCGCCCATGCGATCACCATGCACCAGCAAGGTCCGAAGTTCGTCGAGCAACTCGACGCCGCGCTCGGCGGTGATCGCTCGAAGCCGCTGGCGGTGATCTGCCGGACCGGCAACCGCACGGGCTCGCTCGTCGGCCCGCTCGAGAAGGCGGGTTACACCAACGTCATCAACGTTGCCGAGGGGATGGCCGGCGGGCGCTACGGTGCGGGATGGGCCAGATCTGGCCTGCCTTTGCGCAAGTACGAAGCGGGAAAGAGTGCGCCGCCGAAGGTTGCGACGCAGAATTGATATCTGACCGCTGACATACACACGCGGGTCGTGCGACTGGCGAAGCGTGTACGGAATGCCCGAGATTGATGTTAGCGATCATCTGCGCTCGTTCGCGCAGAGGCCACACGTGATCGCGATGGGGGGCGTTCCCGGTCGTCACCGAGTATGCTTAGGCATCAGCTGATCGCGAGGCCCGCGTCGGCCGGCCGGCGCGCCCTTGGAGCCGTTCCCTGCCCCGCGATGGCGACAGATTGCTCCGCCGAGCTGATCGTATTCACCAGCAGCATCGTCACCGTCATCGGTCCGACACCGCCGGGCACCGGTGTCATCATCGACGCCCGGCGCGAGACGCTTTCGAAATCACAGTCGCCGACGAGGCGGCCGTCCGGCAGGCGGTTGATGCCGACGTCGATGACGACCGCTCCCGATTTGACCATCGGCCCGACGATCAGGTTCGGACATCCGGCAGCGACGACGAGGATGTCGGCGAGGATCGTGAACTGCGCGAGGTCGCGGGTCTTGGCATGACATACCGAAACGGTTGCCTCGCGCTGCATCAGCATCAAGGCCATCGGCTTGCCGACGATGTTGCTGGCGCCGACGACGACGGCATTGCGCCCGGCAATCTCCACACCGGCAAAGTCGAGAATGCGCATGACGCCATAAGGCGTGCAGGGTGGGAAGACGGTATCGCCGATCACGAGGCCGCCGACGTTGTAGAGGTGGAAGCCGTCGACGTCTTTCTCGCGCGGGATGGCGCTCAGAACCGCCTTGATGTCGAACTGGGCCGGCAGCGGCAGCTGCACGAGAATGCCGTGAACGTCCGGGTCGGCGCCGAGCGCCGTGATCTGGTCGATCACGTCATCCTGGTTGGCGGAAGCAGGGAACAGGTACTTGCGAGATGCGATGCCGACGTCGGCGCATGCCTGGATCTTCTTGCGGACATAAACGGCCGAGGCGGGGTCCGCACCCACCATGATGACGGCGAGGCCCGGCGTAGTGCCGGCTGCCTGCAGTATTTCGGTCCGGCCACGGCATTCCTGTCGAATGGCGGCTGCAACGTCGGTTCCGCTTATGATTTTTGCGGTCATTGGGGCTCCGCCGGAAAAGTGCCACGTCAGGGCATCGTTGAACGCCACGGCCACCGTGCACGGTCACCCTGTCACTTCGGCCCGGCAGTGCATCGTGCAAGGGGTTCGCAATTCGCGGGCACCGTAGTTCAGTTCGCGCGGCAGGGCTTTTCGATTTCTTCAATCTAAGAATTGGCGCGACGGTTTGCTCTCGGTCGGGCGCCGAACGGCGGCGCGGGCGAGGTTGCACCAAGCGGGCGGATTTCGATTTTGGAACGGCACGCCCGATGCTTCGGGCCCATACTGAGCGCAGTGGGGGTGTCGGAGCGGCCCAATCGATCGAGGTCCGCTCCGTTCATGAGCCGCCGAGCCGGGACATGAGTTCTGGAGACGAGCTCCGGAGATCAGCGAATCTTGATGGTGATGGTCGGCATCGGGCTCGCCGCGGGCGTCGACGATGGCGCTGCTTCGAGCGATCGTGTCGCCGACTTCTCGGGCACGCGGGACATGGCCGCGCCGGCGGGGTTGCAAACGCCGTTTTCCCAATAGTCGCGCGCCGTGCTAGTGCGCACGGCCTCGTACATCGAGTAATGCACCAGCTTGTTGGGGCCGCCGAAATCCGGCTTCTCCATCAGTGTCTTCATCGCCTCCGCCATGATCATCGCGGCGGTATCGAGATCATAGGCTTCGTGCCCCTGGAGCTTGCATTGCTTCATCACGAACAGCCAGTCATGGATGATGAAGGCCGGGGCATAACCCCACGGCGAGTAGGCCTTGATGGCGCGCAGCGCCGATGGGATCGTGCCGCCGTCGGTGTACATCGATTGCGGCTGGATGACGGTGCCGTCCGCGCGCTTGAAGACCAGCGGATCAGCGGCATCGGGCACGAACAGGAACTTGTCCTGGCTGAGCCAGCGAATCTGCAGCGTTCCCTTGAGTTCGCCGGTCTTCGTCTGATCGTACTGCCAGCCGAAAAGCTGATCCAGACATCCCGTCAGCCCCAGCGTCGCCGTCGCCACGACGAGCATTTTCCACCACCGTGCCATTGCTGTCCCTCCTCGCCTGAAATCGCCCGTCGAATGTCTTGTTTCCGCCAGTCTGCGCCACTCCCGTCCAAACGAGACGAAACAGGCCCCAGCGGCCGCTTGACCCGGACTGCCGACCGCCCTACCAGAGCTTCATGACGAGAAAGCACGAGCCGAGGCGAAAACGCCATGCATGACAAAGTCGCAGCCCCATCCAACGGCAATCTCATTCCCGGCGCCACCGGTGACTGGGAGGTCGTCATCGGCATGGAAGTTCATGCCCAGGTCAATTCACGGGCCAAGCTGTTCTCTGGTGCGGCGACGGCGTTCGGCGCCGAGCCCAACGCCCATGTCTCTCTGGTCGATGCGGCGATGCCCGGCATGTTGCCGGTGATCAACGAGGAGTGCGTGGCGCAGGCGGTGCGCACCGGCCTCGGGCTCAAGGCCCAGATCAATCTCAAGAGCATCTTCGACCGCAAGAACTACTTCTATCCCGATCTGCCGCAGGGCTACCAGATCTCGCAGTACAAGCAGCCGATCGTCGGCGAGGGCGAAATCGAGATCGAGGTCGACGGCACAGCGAAGACCGTCGGCATCGAACGGCTGCACCTCGAGCAGGACGCCGGCAAGTCGATCCACGACCAGCATCCCGAATATTCCTATGTCGACCTCAACCGTTCGGGCGTCGCGCTGATGGAGATCGTGTCGAAGCCCGATCTCAGAAGCGCCAAGGAAGCCCAGGCCTATGTCACCAAGCTGCGCACGATCCTGCGCTACCTCGGCACCTGTGACGGTGACATGGAAAAGGGCAACTTGCGCGCGGACGTCAACGTTTCGGTGAGGAAGCCCGGTGCCCCCCTCGGTACGCGCTGCGAGATCAAGAACGTGAACTCGATCCGCTTCATCGGCCAGGCCGTCGACGTCGAGGCGCGCCGCCAGATCGACATCATCGAGGATGGCGGCAAGATCGACCAGGAAACGCGGCTGTTCGATCCGGGCAAGGGCGAGACGCGCTCGATGCGCTCGAAAGAGGAGGCGCACGATTACCGGTATTTCCCCGATCCCGATCTGCTGCCGCTCGAATTCACCGAGGACTACGTCGCCCATCTGCGTCACGATCTGCCCGAGCTGCCGGACGAGAAGAAGGCACGCTTCATGGCCGAGTACGGGCTTGCGAGCTACGACGCGAGCGTGCTCGTCGCGGAGCGTGAACGCGCCGATTATTTCCAGGCGGTGGCCAAGGGACGCGACGGGAAGACCGCTGCGAACTGGGTCATCAACGAGTTGCTCGGCCGGCTCAACAAGGAAGGCCACGACATTGCCGACAGCCCGGTTTCAGCCGACCAAGTTGGCGGCATCGTCGACCTGATCGCGAACGGCACGATTTCGGGCAAGCTCGCCAAGGACCTGTTCGAGATCGTCTGGTCGGAAGGCGGCGATCCGGCCGAAATCGTCGAAACGCGTGGCATGAAGCAGGTGACGGATACCGGCGCCATCGAAACGGCGGTCGATGCGGTCATCGCAGCCAATCCGGACAAGGTCGAGCAGGTGAAGGCAAAGCCGTCGATGATCGGCTGGTTCGTCGGCCAGGTGATGAAGGCGTCCGGCGGCAAGGCCAACCCGCAGGCGGTCAATGAGATCCTGAAGGCGAAGCTCGGCCTGGAGTAGGGCTGAGCGGCGGGCGAGAAGGCGGGAAGCAGCGGGGGGCGTGACGGGCTTGGCAGGAGTGCCGGCACCAGCATCACGTCGCGGTGATACCGGTCAGCCAGCGAGATTGCGTGCCTCTGTCCAGCCGCGCGGCGATCTTCCCTTCCGCCATGCGCGAACCGCGCAATCCGCTCGAGCAATTTCGCAGCCCCCACCATCACATGTTCCACGGGTAACAGTGCGCGTTCGCTGTTCCATGGATAACAGCAGGGCAGGATCGTGGGCATCGCAAGGGCGGTGCGCGACGACCGACGTCATTGCCGAATTATGTCATGTGACAGGGAGCCGAAAGCGAATGCGCAAACTCATATTTCTGGGACTGGCCTTCTGCCTTGCGCCCCACGGATCGGTGGCGCACGCCGGAATGAAAAAGGATCTGGCCGACTGCCCGAATCCGAAATCCGCGGCCAGTGCCACAGCCTGCACGCGAATTCTCGCGAGCGGGCGGCTGCCGAAGGAACAGCACTATATCGCCTACTACAACCGCGCATGGGCGCACCGCCTTGCCGGCCGAAACGATCAGGCGCTGGCCGACTATGGCCGGGCTCGCGCATTGCGGCCCTCGTTCCCCAAGACGCTGCTCAGCAGGGGATCGCTTCATCGCGACATGGGCCGGCTCGAACGCGCGCGGAAGGATTTCGATTCCTACATCGCAATCTCGCCCAAGGATTGGCAGGGGTATTTGTACAGGGCCCGGACGTTGCGCGATCTCGGCCGGCGCAGCGATGCTCTCGACGACGCCGAACGTGCCATCGAGCGGGCGCCCGCGCAAACACAGCCGAAGATCCTGCGCGCGCTCCTGGTGGCGGAACTTGGCGACAACGCGGGCGGCTTGCGGTTGATCGACGAGGTCCTCGCCAAGGCCACCGACGACATCGTGGCGCGCTACGTCAAGGCCGTCGTTCTCCACCGGTCGGGGCAGCCTCTCGAGGCGCTCAAGGAAGTTGAACAAGTGCTTCAGCGCGATGCGCGCTTCACAGCCGCCAGCACCTTGCGCGGTCGCATACAAGAGGAGCGGGGTAAAATTGGTGAAGCCCGTTCGGCGTATGCCGACGCGCTGAACAATCCGCTGAAGAATTTCGATGCCGTCCCGGCTCAGGCGACGGCTCGTGCCCGCCTTGCAAGCCTTGGCGCCGTTGGTAGCGGGGATGCGCGCCTGGCCCGTGCAACGCCGGCCCGTGGCGTCGAGCCGGCGCCGGGCCGAACGGTCGTGGCGTGCCGCCGCTACGTTCCGGCGGCCGCGACGACGATCGTCGTTGCCTGTGATCGCTAGGGCTAGAAGCCGAAAGATGCGGCCATCGTGGTCCGTGAGCCGCATCGCCGTTGTGAGGTCTTCGCCGGTGCCGCAAGACGTGGCGTCAGACACGACAAAAAAGCCGGGCGGCATGGAGCCGGCGGCTATCTCAAGCTCGGTTATTTAGCAAAGTGAACGGGACCCGCCGGCCGTGGCTCTTCCAACCCTCGCCGCCGGCCGCTCCGCTGGTGTCGCGCTTCAGCCGGCGGCTTTGGCGCGCGCTTCCTGGGCCTTGGCCGCGACCTTCTTCAGGCGCTTGCGTGCACCGGCCGTATTGCCCTGGTTGCGGGTAACCTTGGCGCGAGGGATGGCGCGGCGCGCCTTCTTCTTGCGGGTCTCGACCTGACGGGCGGAACGGGTGGCGGACATGATTTCACCTTGTGACGTCGGGCGGGCGCTGACCCGCGAAGCGATGGACGGGCACCTGGCGCCCTCGAACGGCGCGGCGCGAAAGCCGTCTTCCTAGGCGATCCGCGTGCGATGCGCAAGGCGTTGTCGGCCAGCTCGACGAAACGTCACCCGCGCGAGACAGGTGGACTAGAACAAAGCAAGACCGTGTCCGGGGCCGAGAAAGGCTGCGGCCCAAAGCAGTGCAGAAACCGCGCTCGCCGGCAGGAATGTCGTCCACGGCATCTGCGCGGCGCCCGCGACCAGAGGCACGAAGGGGCGCATCATGCCGAGAAACTTCGAGAGAATGATGCCGAGCGCACCCCACTTGTGGAAAAAGGAGCGGGCCAGCACGAACCACTCAGGCTTGCGCGATAGCGGCCACGTGTTGGCGAGTTCGGCCTTGAAATAGCGGCCGACGGAATAGGACAGGATATCGCCGAGGAAAGCGCCCGCGGCGCCAGCCAGCCAAAGCGGTACGAAATCGCCACCCGCCGAATAGTGGAGACCGCCGATCGCCAGAAACAGGATCGTCGAGGGCACCAGCAATGAGACGAAGACGATGCTTTCGGCAAAACCGAGAACGAAGACCAGGGGTTCGGCGAGCGCAATGTGTTCGCTGACAACCGATATGACGGCCTGTTTGAAGGAATCGATCGTAGCGAGCATGCGCAATCCAGCCGTTGGCCTCGTGCGTCTATGGGGCCTCGCGTCCCGTGTTGCAAGTGCGCGCGTGTGCTCATTCGCCAGGGAAAGACTTTTCGCGCAGCCGCGTTCTGCAACCGACCGTCATAGAACCGAAACAGAACCAACGTAACTGCGTGACGATGGGAGGGCCGGCAATCCTCCGCGGCACGTCGGGGGGACCACTGCCGCGGGTGATCGTCTGCCGTAGAACAGGAAAGGTGGGGCTCTATGGCAGGGATCGACGAAGTGCCGATCAACGAAGCGACGATCGCGACGGCGGCGGCGGGTAACATGACGGGCCGCTCGCGACACGCCCGTTTGCGCGGGGCCGTCCATCGCCACAAGGCGGCGTCGCGCGCCGGGTTGCAGGAGCGGCTGTTCACGCTGGCGTTTTCCGGTCTCGTCTATCCGCAGATCTGGGAAGACCCGATCATCGATCTCGAAGCGCTGGCGCTGCGCAAGGGTGATCATGTCGTCGCCATCGCGTCCGGTGGCTGCAATGTGCTGAGCTATCTCGCAAGCGCCGACATCCGCGTCACCGCAATCGATCTCAACCCGGCGCACGTGGCGCTGAACAATTTGAAACTCGCGGCGGTCGCGCATCTGCCGAGCTACTCCGCATTTCGCCGCTTTTTCGTCGATGCCGCGGCGCCCGAAAACGAGATTGCCTACCGCACCTACCTGCGTGACCAGCTCGACGCCGCGACGCGTAACTACTGGGACGGCCGCGATCTGATGGGCCGTCGCCGCATCGGATATTTCGGCAGGCGCTTTTACCGGCATGGTCTGCTCGGCCGCTTCATCGGCGCCGGGCATCTGTTGGCGCGGGCGCACGGCCGCGACCCTCGCCGCATTCTCGCGGCCAAGACGCGCGAGGAACAACGCCGGATCTACGAGCGCGAGCTTGCACCATTGTTCGAAAAGCGGCACGTCCGCTGGCTCGTCGACCGGCCGGCGGCGCTGTTCGGTCTCGGTATTCCGCCGTCTCAGTTCGAGGCGTTGAAAGGTGACGCCGGCCACATGGCCGACGTGCTGAGCGCGCGGCTTCGCCGGCTTGCATGCGACTTCGATCTCAACTGCAACTACTTCGCCTGGCAGGCTTTCGGCCGGGGGTATCGCACCGATGCGCACGCCCCGTTGCCGCCCTATCTGGCGATCGAGAACTTCCCGGTTCTGAAGTCGCGCATCGCCAATGCCGACGTTGTGAACGCCTCGTTCACCGAGCATCTCGCGGCACTGCCGGCGGCGTCGCGCGACGCCTATGTGCTGCTCGATGCGCAGGATTGGATGACGGACGAGCAGCTCTCGCGGCTGTGGAGCGAAATCGTGCGCACCGCACGGCCAGGTGCGCGGGTCATCTTCCGCACAGCCGGCGAGGAGACGATACTTCCGGGGCGGGTTGCCGATCAGATTCTGTCGCGCTTCGACTACGATGCCGCAGCGGGCCGAGAAATGACGGCGCGAGACCGCTCGGCGATCTACGGCGGCTTCCATCTCTACACGCTCGCGCGTTGAGGGGCGACATGCAACACGCCCATCTCGAAGCGGGGGCGGCGGCGGCCCACATGGACCGCATCTATCGCCATCAGCGCTTCATCTACGACCTCACACGCAAATACTACCTGCTCGGCCGCGACCGCATGATCGCCGGGCTCGCCGTGCCGGACGGAGCAAGCGTTCTCGAAGTCGGGTGTGGCACCGGGCGCAACCTCATAGAGGCGGCGCGCAGATATCCGCATGCGCGGTTCCACGGTTTCGATATCTCGGCGAAAATGCTGGAGACGGCGCGCGCCAACGTCGCGCGGGCCGGTATGGCAGGCCGCATCGTCCTCGCCGAGGGGGATGCGGCAGATTTCTCGGCGACCAGGCTCTTCGGGGTCGCCGCATTCGAGCGCGTGTTCATTTCCTACGCGCTGTCGATGATCCCGGCCTGGGAGGCGACGGTTGGCGCGTCGCTTGCGGCGACGGCCCCGGGCGGATCACTGCATGTCGTCGATTTCGGCCAGCAGACCGGCCTGCCGCACTGGTTCGGACGAGGGTTGCATGGCTGGCTCGCGACCTTCTCGGTGACGCCGCGTCATGACCTCGAGGAGGCGCTTGCCCGGGCCGCCGCCGATGCGGGCGGTACGCTCGCGTTCACACGGCTTTATCGCGACTATGCAGCGCTCGCTGTTCTGAAGCGTCGGTGATCCTGCCTCATGAGCCCGATGCCTGACGCGCCCAGGCGATGGCCTGGCCGATCGCATCGCCGAATTTGAGCAGCACGAAGGCCCAGAGAAATGCCGATAGCCAATTGGCGATCTGGAACTTGACGCGGTCCATTTCGGTCGCACCCGCGACGATCGGAACCGATGCGCGGAACGGGCCGGAGAAGCGGCCGAGCACGATCGCCCAGACGCCGTACTTTTCCATGAAGGCATGGCCGCGCGGCAGCAGATCGGGATGGCGCGACAGCGGCCACATGCCGGCGATCTGATCGTGGAAGTGCCGGCCGAGCCAATACGACACCCAATCCCCGAGAGCCGCGCCGATGCTGGCTGCGACCCAAACCATCAAGAACCCTTGCATGTCGCCGCCGCCGATCATGCCGCCAAGCGCGACGAGCATGCCCCAGAACGGGAGTACCAGCGAGACGAAGGCAATGCTCTCGCCAAAGGCCAGTACGAACACGATAGGCGCGATCCACTGTGGATTGGTCTGCACGAAGGTGATGATGGCGTCGGCGTAGTCCTGAAGTCCCATGCGGGAGAACCCGTTTCTGATCCGGTGATACGGAGGCTGTCGATAAGAATGGTGGCGAGAGCGATGTGAGGAAGCGGTGTCGGGGACTCGGCCGGGCGACGGCCTGGGCGCGGGGAACGGGTCGGGGTGAGCGGGCGGATGTGCGACCGGCACGATGTTCTTTGGCCGCGATTATCGTCTAACGCATGGATCATTGCGGCCTCGTCATTCCTGCGCAACGGTCCGTTCGCCGGGGGGCGGTCCGTTCGAACGACAGCGACCGGCAGGACCTCTGTCTAGTCTCGAGCGTAGCGGCTTCACGACGACTTCGCGAGTCGCAACGCTGGCCCCTGCGAGCGCCGTCGCAGGCCCGATTTCTCCAATTAGCGTTTTGCGAACCCCCTTTCGTGCGGCGGCCCCCGTACCTCGAAGTTTCTTGGTTCGCAGCGCACAGGGGGCGTTGTGCCTCGTTCTCCGGCAAACATCCGCTGGGATGTGGGAGGTGACGGGCCGATAGCAAGGGCCGATGGGGCGGGCCGGACAGAAACCCCGTTCGGGCAAGGCACGGCGATTGCAGGAGAGGGATGTGATCGAGACCCGCATGCCCCGTGCCCCGCATTAAGTATTTTCGGCGCGCGTGCATGTCTCAGGACGACAAGGCCGGCAACTTCTTGTTAAGCTCGGCTTGTCGTCAGGGTCGGTGGCCTTTTGCCGGGTATCAGGCACCAGGTCGGCAATACTGGTGGGTGTTCGTTGGTGCGTCCCGTAAATTCTGCGTCTGACATCATTGTGCCGCGGCGAACTGCGATGGTTTCGTCCGCGCTGGCGTGGCTCCTCATACTGTTGGGCGGCGCCGTGCTGTGGATGACCGCACTCAGGTCCATCTGGCCCGTTCTCGACATTGCGGCCCCGCTGACCTTCCAGGCACTCGCGGCCGTCGTGATCGGAACCGTGGCGCTGCTCCTGCGCTGGGGGCGCGGCATCTTCCTGTTCGGCTGCCTCGGCGTTCTGGCGATCGGCCCATCACTCTTGACGCTCGACGCACGTGAGAGCGCCTCTGACGTGCGTCTGCCATGGCATCAGGCCAGCATCACGCGCGACGCCGTGCCGACACTGCGTCTCCTCGCGATCAACACATGGCACGAGAACGAAAGCCTCGAGACGCTGCGCCGCTACATTGCGCGAGCCGATGCCGACGTCGTAGTGCTCTCCGAGTTCGGACCGAACAAGCGCGAGCTGCTCGCCCGCTTGAAGCGGCGTTACCCCTATCAGGTGAGCTGCGCCGAGGAATGGGCCTGTTCGCAGGCGCTGATCTCGCGCATCAAGTTTCACGACTCTGGCTCGCGGATGCCCGATCTGGAGGGACCGCCATTGGTCTGGGCAGAATTCCGGTTCGGTGAGAGCCAGACCAACAAGTTGACGGTGTTTGGCACACACATCTATCGACCGAGCCGCCGCTTCGATTGGCATCGTGCGCAACTCGCGGGGCTCGCGCGCATCGTGCAACGCACCGAAGGCGCGATCGTCGTCGCCGGCGATTTCAACATGACGCGCCTCTCCCAGAGCTTCACCGACTTCAGCATCGAGTCGAACCTGCATGTGCCGTCGCGACCACTCGCGAGCTGGCCGGCGTGGCCGCTGCCGTTGCCGCAGGTGCAGTTCGATCACGTCTTCGTCTCTCGCGACATCGACGTCCTGCAACAGCGGATCGGAGGACTGGTCGGTTCAGATCATCTGCCGCTCTGGTCGGCAATCCGGCTGCCCGACAAAGCGACGCTGATCGCGCATCGTCGAGGCGATGCGCCTGAGCCGCGACCTGTGCACTAGTGTTGCGTCACGAACGCTTGGTCCCCGGTTGCCGCTGACTTGGCAAGCAAACGTCTGGCGCGTCACGCTGGGATCATCGAGACGGCTTCACCCGCGCCGGCAGCGCCGGCCGTGCTCCTTGGAAAGCTCACGCGAGACCTCGGCGGCGAACATGCTGCCACGAGCAACCTGCGCTGGCGTCAGCCGCTTGGCGTCGGGACCGCGCAGCACCCGCTCTGCGCCGTCGGCCTCGTGACGCGCGCGTGCAAGTTCGTCGCAAGTCAGGTCCTTTTTCTTCTTTTTGAAGGCGAAGAGACGCACGCCCGACGCGTAGGCGTCGACGCCGGCCTGATCGCGCACCCAGTGGCGATCGCTGCGGCCGACAAGGTTGCGCAGTGCAGCTTGGCGCTGGGCGACGCAATGGGGTGAATCGTCGAGGCAGGACATGCCGCTGCCGTTGCCGTAATTCGAAACGGTTTCTGTTGCGCAACCGGCCAGCGGCGCCGCGCAGATGGCCACAAACGCCAGCCGCAAGCCTACTTTGGCCAAGCCCGCAACGGTGCCCTCCGTCGGCGGTTTCCGTGAGTGCATTGCTTGACCCCTTGTTTAGCCTCGGACGAGCCCATAGAAGGCTCGGATGGCACGGTCAAGGCGGCATACGGGCAATCGTCCGGATGCGTGGTAAGTGGCGGTGAGCCGATGCTGGCGCGCCACGCCGACCCAAAGCCACAATAATTGGGAGGACTGGTCGAGATGACGCACGCAATCCGGATCCACGAGTACGGCGGCCCCGAGGCCCTGCGCTGGGAAGAGCACGCGGTCGGCGCACCGGGCCCAGGCGAAGTGCGGATCAGGCACACGGCGGTCGGCCTCAACTACATCGATACCTATCATCGTACGGGCGCGTATCCCTTGGCGGCCCTGCCGGCCGTGATCGGCATGGAGGGCGCCGGCGTGGTGATTGCGATCGGCGCAGACGTTGCCGATCTGGCCGAAGGCGACCGCGTCGCCTACGCCAATCCGATCGGCGCTTATGCCGAAGAACGCCTGATCCCCGCGGATCGGCTCGTGAAGATTCCGGACGGCGTGGACGACAGGTCGGCGGCCGCCATGATGTTGCAGGGCATGACGGCGCAATACCTTCTGCGCCGCACATTCAAGGTCGGGCCGGAGACGGTTCTGTTGTTCCATGCGGCAGCGGGCGGCGTAGGTCTCATCGCCTGCCAATGGGCGCGCCATCTCGGGGCAACGGTGATCGGCACGGTCGGATCCGACGAAAAGGCGGAGCTGGCGCGCGCGGCAGGTTGCAACCACGTCATCAACTACCGGACCGAGAATTTCGTCGACAGGGTTCGCGAGATCACGTCGGGCCAGGGCTGCGACGTCGTCTTCGACGGCATCGGGCGCGATACGTATCCGGCTTCGCTCGACTGCCTGAAGCCGTTTTCGCTTTGGGTGACGTTCGGCGCCGCCTCGGGCAAGATCGAGAAATTCGACCTCGGTCTTCTCGCGTCGAAAGGCTCGCTCTATGCAACCCGGCCGACGCTGTTCACCTATACCGCCAAACGCGCCGACCTCGTATCGAGCGCGGCTGAACTGTTCGACGTGGTCGGCAGGGGTATCGTCAAGATCAACGTCAACCAGACGTACCCTCTGGCGGCGGCGGCGGACGCACACCGCGACCTCGAAGCACGCCGCACGACCGGATCGACGGTGCTCATCCCGTGAACGGCAGCGCGGCCGAACGGGTGCCGACAGGCCTTGCCGACGGTGCGATGCCGACGGCGGGCGAGCGTCACAGCGGCCTGCTGATGGTGCTGGCCGGCGTGCTCGCCTATGTGGTGTTGCACGTCGGGTTCCGGCTGATCGCGTCGAGCACGCTCGGCGAAGACGATACGCTCGAGCAGATCCTGGTGCAGGATCTGCGCGCCGGCTACAACCCGCGTCAGCCGCCGCTTTACGACTGGGTTTTGTGGCTGGTCCAACAGGCGACCGGTCCGCAGCTCATATCGTTCCTCGCGATCAAGTACGCGGCGCTGACGGCAACGGCGGTATTCCTCTATCTCGCGGCCTTCCGCATCTTCCGCGATCGGGTGTGGGCGGTGCTGACGGTCGAATCGCTGGCGCTCATCTACCAGATCAGCTGGCGCTACCACGAAGGCTTCACCCATGAAGTCCTCGCGATGGTGGCGGTGGTCGCGACGCTTTGGGCTTTCCTGCGGCTCATGGATCATGGCCGGTTCGGCGATCACGTGCTGTTCGGCGTGGTGAGCGGCCTTGGACTGCTGACGGAGCCGAATTACAGCGTCTACCAGATGTGTCTCTGGGGCGCGGCGATGCTGCAACCGGCAATCAGGACGCAGGTGGTGAGGCCGGCACTTCTGATATCGGCGGCCATCGCGCTCATCATCGCGTCGCCGTTCCTCGTCTGGCTGATCGGCGACGCGCGCCATTGGCAGGCGTTCTTTCGCAGCGGTCCGCACAGCCACCTCAAGGATGCGATGATCGGCCTCAAGGACGCGGTGCGCGGTCCATTCATGTATCTGCTGCCGCTCGTCGTGATTGTGCCGGTTATCTTTCCGGGCTTCCTTGCAACCGCATGGTCGGACTTGAGACGCCTCGCGCGCTTGCGGACCGCGACGGAGACCGGCACCGTCGGAGACGAACCAGATCTCGAGCAATTCGTCCTGACGACGATGGTGCTCGCCGTCGCATTGTCGGTCGTCGGGGCCTTGATGTTCGGGATCGGCAACTATGCCATGCATGTCTTGATGCCGCTCTACGTGACGAGCGTCGTGTGGTTGATCGGTGTGGCGCGGCGCTCGCCCGCAGGCCCGGCCCGCCGCCGGCGGTTCGCGACAGTCGCATTGTCCATCGCCGTCATCGCCTTGGTGGCGCGGCTTGCCAACATGTTCATTTTGGATCCCGTGTGTGGCAAGTGCCGCTGGGGTATTCCGTATCCAGCGCTCGCCGCCGAGATGCGGGCGTCGGGTTTCTCCGATATGGGAACGATCGTCGCGGTCAGCGACGAACTCGCGGGCAATCTGCGCCAGCACTTTCCCGATGCGAAGGTCATGACGCGACGCGATCCGGATTTCACGCCAAGTGGCGCGAGCCCGCGCCGGGGCAGTGTGGCGTTTATCTGGGATGCGGCAGTGCCCGACCAGCGGATCGCCCAATGGATCGGTGATCTGATGGCGCCAGGCCACGTTCCGGCCGAAGCGCGGCTTGTCACGATACCCTGGCGGCACATTTGGAAGCCGGTGGGCTACAGAACGTCGGACTGGCGGCTTCTGGTCGTCGAACGATAGGGCGTGTCAGAAGGCCGTTGCGCTGACGGTTCTGGGGTTGGTCAAATGCTGCAGGGTTCTAGTGCCCTGCGACGGCCGAGCCCGCTCGCGTGCTGGCCCGTTGCGACAATCGCCCGGTCGCGACTATTTCAGCTCCTTGAAGCGTCGCGGATCCGGCTTGCGGCCCGTGACGCGTTCGAGCGCGATCGCCGAGAGCACCTTGCCGCCGAGCGTCTGTTTCACGCGCGCGGTGGTCGACGGCGCGCCCGCATCTGTTGTCGTGTTGGTGCCACCGGCCGACGGCTTCGCGTACCTACTGTCGCGCCCAGTCAATCCATTGCGCTTTGACGAGGTTCCGGCTGCACCACCGGTAGCAGAGCCCTGCGCGTCGAGCCCATGCATCCCAAGCCCCATTGGTGGCAGCGATTGCTCGCTGGCGCATGCCCCGCAAAGCAGTGTTGCAAGCGCGACGGAAGCGTACCGGATGGTTGCCAATTGAAGTGTCACGGCCAAATCCCCTCATCCCTCGTCGAGGCTG
Source organism: Hyphomicrobiaceae bacterium (assembly GCA_020442185.1). Classification (GTDB taxonomy): domain Bacteria; phylum Pseudomonadota; class Alphaproteobacteria; order Rhizobiales; family Hyphomicrobiaceae; genus JAEUMD01. The sequence continues at coordinate 9,769 of JAGRKS010000005.1, read as the reverse complement.
CCCCGCAGCCGGGTCCGGGCAGCGCCCGAAACCTGTCCGCCGGCCGTCTCCATGTCAATCCATGACGCCTCGAGCGAACGTGATTAACCATGCCGGAGCACGGATGAACTCATCCTGAATGGGGCGAAAGGGTGCCGTTCACGAGGCCGGGTCCCGGCCGAAAGTTGGTCGCGATGAGACCATAGGGAGCCAGTCGCTCGTGGACGGGGATCAGGCAGCCTTCGTTCAAGGTTAGCGGATCGTGTGCAGAAACGTTGACAACGCATTACGCGCAGCTTCAGGCCGGCGCCAACGGATCGGAATGGGACAAGGCAACAAGGAGCTGGTTACACTTAAGTGACTGCATAGCCTATATAAATGGTTCTGCGTTTACCATTTTTACTCTGCCAGCTGACACATTTTCCGTGTGGCGCCGACGTGGGCCGGACGGCGAAGGCCGCGGTCGGGACTGGCGTCGTTGGGAGAGGGGAGTGAGATGGCACGTATCGAATTTTCCGCGCAGTACGTCGCGGAGCAACCGGTCCATGGCGGGGCAGCCGATGCGCTGTTCGAACTGGGCTTGATGTATTGCACCGGCCGCGACGTCGAACTCGATCTGATCGAGGCGCACAAGTGGTTCAATCTCGCGGCATTGCGCGGCAACGAGGCGGCGAAATCGTATCGCTCCGACCTTTCACGCGAGATGTCGCGCGCCGAAATTTCGGCAGCGCAGCGGCGCGCACGGGAATGGCTGGCGGTTCACTGATCGCAGTTGGCAGGCTTGTACCCGGCGAACGCGCTCTTCTGTCGTGAAACGCCGTAGGCACAGCTTTCACATGGGCCGCCGACTCATGGGCCGCCGATCAGCAGTCCGAGAAGAGCGACGACAGGCAGCGCCACGCCTTCGAGGCCGCGGTGCCGACGGCCGAGCCTGACGATTTGATCGCGTCGCCTGTCTTATCGGCAGCGGATTCTACCGCTTCGCTCGCGCTCTTTGCGGCATTGCCGACGCTCTTGCCCGCCTTCTCTATGGCCTTCTCGGACGCTTCCGCCGTCGATTTGATGGCGGTCGAAAGTTTCGATGGGCCGTCCGCGCCAGCGCCCGCCGATGGCGCATCCGGGGACGCAGCGCCTGCTTGCGGCGCAAGAGGTACCGGCGAAACGGCGCCATCCTCCTCGTTGGCACGCGGGCCCAGCTCGGCACCTTGACCGGGCCGCTTCAGCAGCCAATCCGTGCCGGAGCACGTTGCAGCCGACGTATTCTCGACACTGCAACTGGTGTGATTGCCGCCGCGAGCAATGTCGCGGATGCAAAGCAGCCGGTCGGCGGCCGGATTGGCCAGCCCGGCATCGTCGACGACGCACCGATAGGAGACGGCGGGGCTTTCACAGACGACACAGTAGCTCGCAGCAACGGCGGTCGATGATCCGGTTACGAGGGCGAGTTGCAAGCCGACGGCGGCCAGCGCTGCTTGGCTGCCGGTTGCCGCGACGGCTCTCGGTGTCGTCGCGCGACGCTCTGGCCGGCCGGTCGTCATGGCATCCTCGCTCGCATCACCACGGCATCGTATGGCGTTGCTGGTCTGAGGCGCATTTCAGGCGGGAGTGTGGCCGCGCGCAGCCTGCCGCTGGCGACCCGAACGATCGAGAGACCTCACCCGGGGCCGCGACGAGGACGGCGCTGGCTTGCTGGTCCGTGGCCAGCAACCGAATAGCACGGGATGCATGTCGATCTTGGCACTGGGGCAGCTTGCAATCCGTGCGTGCCACCCTTATACGGATCGCTCGCGCGGAGACGTGGCCGAGTGGCTGAAGGCGGCGCTTTGCTAAAGCGTTATACGGCAAAACCGTATCGAGGGTTCGAATCCCTCCGTCTCCGCCATATTTTGGCTCACGCGCGAAAGAGCGCTCCGCATGGGCGGCGCTTGCGCCGGGTCGCGGTGCTCCCGGGCCCTTCGGACCGAAGACCGGTTCGCAGGTGCGTGCGTCTCCGCCAATTCATTCCCGCCCTCGAGTGTTCCAGAAGTTTGGCGAATTACATGGACCGGCCGCTCGGGGTGGTGCGTGCGCTGGCGGTCGACTTGGCGGGGTGGCGGTATGAAGCACCTGGCAGCTTGGCGGCAGGGTTCACCGACGACAGCCGCGCGCCAGAGCCCGCCAAATCGCATGACGTGAGGGTCGCTTAGTTCGCGGCGGCGAACAGATCCCGTCTCAAAGGCCGAGTTCAGTCAGGCCCGGATGGTCGTCCGGGCGCCGGCCCTGGGGCCAGAAGAACTTGCGTTGCGCTTCGGCAATCGGCAAGTCGTTGATGCTGGCGATGCGCCGGCGCATCAAGCCGTGCTCGTCGAATTCCCAGTTCTCGTTGCCATAGGCTCTGAACCAGCTGCCGACATCGTCGTGCCATTCGTAGCAGAAGCGGACCGCGATGCGATTGCCCTCGAATGTCCAGATTTCCTTGATCAAGCGGTAGCCGATTTCTCGCGCCCATTTGCGCGCGAGAAAGGCGCGCACCTCGTCACGGCCATTGAGGAATTCGGCGCGATTGCGCCATTGGGTATCCTCGGTATAGGCGAGCGCGACCTTGTCGGGATCGCGCGTGTTCCAAGCATCTTCCGCCATGCGTACTTTCTGCCTGGCGGTTTCGAGCGAGAAGGGGGGGAGTGGCGGTCGTGACATGGCTTCGGGCATGAGTGTGGTCTCTTTCGTCACGGTTCCCTCACCGCGAATATCCCGCCGGTTCGCAATGCAGCCGGCCCGCGGAAGCAACAGGCTCCGCGCCATCAGGCCGCAACGCAACCCGGCGCGGAGCCGCCCCCAGGAGCGTCGTCACCAGGACTTGTAGGGAAGGAACTTGCCGCTCATCTTGACTTCGATGCGATCACCCTTCGGATTGGGGATCTTCTCGACGTACATCTCGAAATCGATGGCGCTCATGATGCCGTCGCCGCCCTTTTCCTGGATCAGTTCCTTGAGCGTTTCGCCATAGACGCCGACGATCTCGTAGAGGCGGTAGATGCAGGGATCTGTCGGCACCGTCTGGCTGAAGATCTTGGTTGGGAATTCGGCGAGAACGGGTCCGGCTTCCTGCGGCAACGCGAGATAGGTGACGAGCTTGTCGGCCTTGTCGCGGGGCATGGAGTTCATGCCGAGGCATGCCGATGTTACGAACACCTCCGACATGCCGATTTCGCTGGCGATCTTCTCCCAGGTTATTCCGGTCTGCTTCTTCTTCGCGATGATCATGTCGCGCACGTCTGCCTTGTCCATGGTGCCTCCTTGTTCCTCGGTGTTTGTTGCAATCAGCCTGCAAGCGATACGAGCTGGGGTCTGCCCGCGGGTCGGCGCTCCGGCTCTTCCGCTTCACTGAGGCCGGGGCGGACGGTCTTCGGCGGCGCGCCCGCCGATTCGCGGCCGTTCTGCTGGCCGGCGAGTTCCTTCGATCGGCGGGCCAGGAACTCGACCAGATGGTTGCGGATCTTGTAGTAGGCCGGCTCGTGGATGATCTCGGCGCGGTTGCGCGGCCGGTTGATATCGACGACGACGCTTTCGGCGACACGCGCGTAGGGTCCATTCGTCATCAAGAGGATGCGATCCGACAACAGGATCGCTTCGTCGACGTCGTGCGTGATCATGAATACGGTTTGTTCGGTCGCCGACCAGATGCGGATCAACTCGTCCTGGATGGTGCCGCGCGTCAACGCGTCCAGCGCGCCGAAGGGCTCGTCGAGAAGCAACAGCTGTGGCTGGATGGCGAAGGCGCGGGCGATAGAGACGCGTTGGCGCATGCCGCCCGACAGCTGAGAAGGCTTGCGGTGCTCGGCGCCATCGGTGAGGCCGACCATCTTGAGGTATTTCTGCGAATGCTCGACGACCTGCTCGCGTGTCCATTCAGGATGGCGCGCGCGGACGCCGAATGTCACGTTCTTGAGCGCCGAGAGCCAAGGCAACAGCGAATAGTTCTGGAACACAACGCCGCGATCGAGGCTCGGACCGGCGATCTCCTTGCCGCCCATGATGATGCCGCCCGTGGTCGGGGTATCAAGGCCCGCGAGGATGTTCATGATCGTCGATTTTCCGCATCCCGAATGGCCGATGATGCAGACGAATTCGCCCTTTTCGATGCCGAAGTTGGCATCCTCGAAGACGGTGAGAGGCTCGCCCCCCTTGGGTGCTGGATATCGCTTCGTCAGTCCGGTGATCTCGATGAAAGGTTTCGTCACGGTCGCTCTCTTTCGTCGTTCGAATTCTTCGTTCGCGTGACAGCCTCGGGCCTCGCCCGGGGGCGGCCTATTCCTGGAACTGGACGCTGCGCTGGACGAAAGCAAAGGCAGCGTCCAGCATCATGCCGACGACGCCAATCATGAGGATCGAGAAGATCACCGCCGTGAGGTCCAGGTTGTTCCACTCGTTCCACACGTAGTAGCCAATGCCGGTTCCGCCGACGAGCATCTCGGCTGCCACGATGACGAGCCAGGCGATGCCGATCGAGATGCGCATGCCGGTGAGGATCGTCGGGGCCGCGGCGGGCAGGATCACCTGGAAGGCGGTCCTGAGTGCGCCAAGCTCGTGGGTCTTGGCCACGTTGATCCAGTCCTTGCGGACATTGGCGACCCCGAACGCCGTGTTGATCAGCATCGGCCAGATCGAACAGATGAAGATCACGAAGATCGCCGAGGCCTGGCTGTCCTGGATGACGAACAAGGCGAGGGGCATCCAGGCGAGCGGAGATATCGGCCGCAGAACCTGGATGAACGGATCGAGCGCCTTGTAGAACAGCGGCGACATGCCGATCAGGAAGCCTACAGGTATCGCGATGAGCGCGGCGAGGAAGTAGCCGGTCAGCACGCGATAGAGGGAATAGGCGAGCTGGATGCCGATGCCCTTGTCGTTCGGGCCGTTGTCGTAGAACGGCTTCGAAAGTTCGTCGACCGCTTTCTCGAAGATCTGTGAGGGTGGCGGCACGCGCGCCTGCTGCGCGCCGCCCCCCGAGAGCATTTCATATTCGCTCAATTGCCCGCCGGACTTGGAACCTGGCGTCGCCATTTCCCAGATGCCGAGGAACGTTGCGAGAAGGACGAGCGAGAGCAGCAGGGCCTTCGCTCTTTCTGGAAGCGCCATCGTCATGATGCGCGCCCGATCTTGAAGCTCTTGGCATAGGCATCGGCTTCGTTCGGATCGAAGACCTTGCCCATGATCGTGTAGCTCTTGTAGGTCTCGGTCGGCACGTCCATGCCGAGATCCTTCATGATTTTTCCGCAGTCACCCGTGAGGTAGACCTGCTCGGCGATCGCCTTGTAGTCGATGTCGCCCTTGATGTAGCCCCACCGCTTCATCTGCGTCAGGATCCACACACCCATCGAATGCCAGGGGAACGGATCGAAGTCGATGCGGTCCGGTACATCCCTGACGTTGCCGAGGCCGTCGGCGAAGCGGCCGGTCAACACCTGCTCGATCACCGGCACGGGCTGGTTCAGGTAGTTGGCGGGAGCGATCGCCGCGGAGATCTCCTTGCGGTTTTCCTTCTTGCTTGCGTACTGCGTGCCGTCGACGAGCGCCTTCAGCAGATTGCCGTAGGTGTTCGGCATCGTATCGGCGAACTCCTTCGAGCATGCGAAGGCACAGCAGGGGTGTCCCTCCCAGATGTCTTTCGTCAGGATGTGTATGAATCCGATCTTTTCCCAGACCGCACGCTGATTGAAGGGATCTGGCGAGAGATAGCCGTCAAGGTTTCCGGCGCGCAGGTTGGCGACCATCTCGGGCGGCGGCACGACGCGGATCTGGATATCCTGATCGGGGTCGAGCCCGGCCTCGGCGACGTAGTAGCGTAGCAGGAAGTTGTGCATGGAGTATTCGAAGGGAACGCCGAACTTGAACCCCTTCCACATCTTCGGGTCGTTCTTGTCCTTGTGGTCGTTATGCAGAACGATCGCCTGGCCATTGATGTTCTCGACTGCGGGCATGAGGAATGGTGTCGCGGTCGAGCCTGCGCCGACGGTGATAGCGAGCGGCATCGGCGTCAGCATGTGCGAGGCGTCGTATTCCTTGTTGAGCGACTTGTCGCGCGCGACCGCCCAGCCGGCCGTCTTGATGACGTCGACGTCGAGCCCGTACTTTTCGTAGAAGCCGAGGGGCTTTGCCATGATGATGGGCGTTGCGCACGTGATCGGCACGAAGCCCACCTTGAGCTTCGTCTTCTCGGGTGTCCCGAGCTTGTCGGCGATGGCGGCCTTTGCGGCCTCCATCGGGAAGACGCTCGCGATCGCGGCGGCAAGCGTCGAGCCGCCGAGCATCTTCGCGAAGGAGCGTCGCGAAATCTCCGAGTGGTTGAAGATCGATCGAACGACGGCGCTCTCGACGACACGGGCGAGGATGTCCTCGTGGCTGTCGCCGACGCCCTCACCGGATGCCGCTCCATCATGCGTGGCGCGGTGACCGGCAGCATGGCCACCGCAGCTCTTGCAGCCACATTCGGCACCATGGCGCAGGTCCGTGTCGCCATCGTAAGGATTGCCAAGGCTTTTGCTGACCATCGGGACTACCCTCCATTGCATGTTCCGTCGGCGCCACCAGCTCGGTGGATCGTTAAGGGCATCGCAACCCTCGTGCCAACTGAAGGGGACTGCAAAAAATCAAGCATTAGCAATTGATTAGGCGGTATTTCATCCGACAAATGACGGTATTGAATTTCATAAATTATGAAGTCTAATAGTTGTGATTATGAAATTTGCGAACTAGGATCGCCCCCGGGAAGTTCGGTGAGGACGGTGCGAGAAGGGCCATGTGATGAACGCTGTCGTCGACGGACGCGCAGGTCGCGGTAGCCGCAGCCAATCGAAAGCCGACACCCGGAAGGCGACAACGGGAAGCGGCATCGCGCCCGAGAGTGCTGCTGGCCTGCTCGACGGCGGATTTGATGTCAGCCCGTTGCCGCAGATCGTCATCGAACCTTACGAGAATGCCGTGACGGCGGCGAACCGTGCCGCCCGCGACCTGATGCCGTTGCTCGCTTCGGGCCTCGAGAACGTCAAAGCGGCGGCGCTGTTTTCAGGATCTCTCGGCGGCCTCCACGTCGCGACGCAGGCCGCCTTGCATTCGGGCTTTGCCTGGACCCGCGAACTGAAGCCCTGCCGCAGTGTCCAGCCGGCGATGGCGTATCGACCGACGACGCATCGATCGAAAAAGGAAACCGCGGCCGGCACGGACCACGGCGATGCACTTGCGTCCGATACGCTTGCCGATGCGTTCGAATGTTGCCTCGTCGCGATCGTGCGCGACGGCCGCTCTTTCATTCATTTGACGATGATCGATCTGAGGGCGTTCTACCGGCGCAGCGATGACGATGCCGCCGATACCCTGCATCGTGCCGGACTTCCCGAATGGCGCCGCGCCGAGAGCTTCTTCCGAGAGATCGAGCAGCGCCACCGGCTCATCCTGTCGGCAGCCGGCGAAGGAATTTTCGGGGTCGACGCGAACGGCATAACCACCTTCGTCAACCCGGCCGCGGAGCGCATGCTCGGCTTCAAGGCCAGCGAGGTGATCGGCCGCCAGATGCACAGCGTCGTCCATCACAAGCACGCCGACGGCTCGCATTATCCGGTCGAGCAATGTCCGATCTACAATGCATTCCGCGCGAAGACCATCAACACGATCGACGACGAGGTCTTCTGGCGCAAGGACGGCAAGCCGGTACGCGTCGAATATACCTCGACCCCGCTGGTCGACAACGGCACTGCGGTCGGCGCCGTCATCATCTTTCGCGATATCTCGGAGCGCAAGCAGCAGGAGGATACGCTGCGCCGCGCGCTCGAGGAGAACGCCACGTTGCGCGAGCGACTCGAAAAGGAGAACGCCTATCTCCAGGAAGAAATCCTCACCAAGTCGAACCACAACGAGATACTCGGCACGTCGGAAGCGACGCTGCGCATCCTCCGCCAGATCGACGTCGTCGCGGCGACGGACGCCAACGTCTTGATCACGGGAGAAAGCGGCACGGGCAAGGAACTCGTCGCGGGCGCCCTGCACCAGGCGTCCGACCGGCGTACGCGACCGCTCATCAGGGTCAACTGCGCCGCGATCCCGCGCGAACTTTTCGAAAGCGAATTCTTCGGTCACGTCAAGGGCGCGTTCTCGGGCGCGATCCGCGATCGCGTCGGCCGGTTCGAACTGGCCGATGGGGGTACGCTGTTTCTCGACGAGGTCGGCGAGATTCCGCTCGATCTGCAATCGAAACTGCTGCGCGTGCTCCAGGAGGGCTGCTTCGAGCGCGTCGGCCAGGAGCGTACGCGCAAGGTCGATGTCCGCATCATCGCAGCAACCAATCGCGACCTGAAATCCGAAGTGGAGAAGGGCCGCTTCCGTGAGGACCTGTTTTTCCGCCTCAACGTCTTTCCGATCGAGTGCTCACCGTTGCGCCACCGCCGCGAGGATATCGCGCTGCTTGCGCGCCACTTCCTGCGTATGAGCTGCCGCAGGATCAACGTGCCCGAGCCGCGCATCAGCCGGGCGGACGTCGAGAGCCTCGAAGCCTATGCTTGGCCCGGAAACGCGCGCGAGCTGCAGAATGTGATGGAACGCGCCGCGATCCTGTCGCGCAATGGGCGGCTGAATTTGAACCTGCCGTCTGGAGGAAAATCGTCTGTAAAGCCGGCTGATCCCGTGCTGCCGAGGTCGAGCGAAGAAAGCCGCATCTTGACGGCAGCGGAGATGGAAGCCCTCGAGATCCGCAATATCGAATCCGCGATCGAAGCATGCGACGGCCGCGTTTCGGGACCGATGGGCGCCGCACATCTTCTCGAGATGAATGCGCAGACGCTTTATTCGCGACTGCGCAAGCTCAAATCGTCACGCATAAGTCGCGCTTAACCCGACGCGCTTAACCCGGCGCGTGTGACGCGGCAGAAGAGCGCCCATGCCGCCGCCCGCCCCCCCCCCCGCGGCGTCGATCATGCGATCCCGCGATGACGTTCGGAGGCGTTACGCCGCCTCGGCATGCTCGTCCGGGGCAAAACGCCCATAGAACGTCTCGCCCTTCGCCGCGATATCGCGCAGCAGCGCTGGCGGCGCGTAGCGTTCGCCGTGTGCGGCTTCGAGCCGCTCACACTCGGCGAGGAAGCGTTTCGCGCCCATCGTGTCGATCAGGGAAATCGGCCCGCCGGACCAAGGCGCAAAGCCCCAACCGAAGATCGCGCCGACATCGATCTCGCGGACGTCGGTGACGACGCCATCTTCGAGTGCGCGCACCGCTTCGACCGCTTGAACAGAAAGGAAGCGCGTCTTGATCTCATCGACATCGGGCTGGACGGATACCACCGGAAACAATTCTGCGAGACCGGGCCACAGCCGTTTGCGTCCCTTCTCGGGATAGTCGTAGAAGCCCTTGCCGGCCTTGCGGCCGAGGCGCCCGAGCTTTGTCACCATCTCTTCGACGCGGCTCTCGGCGGGGTTCGGTTTGTACGCATCGCCGAGCGCGGCCTTCGTCGCGTGCGTGATCTTGACGCCGAGGTCGAGCGCTGTCTCGTCGTTGAGCGACAACGGCCCGACCGGCATGCCGGCCATGCGCGCCGCGTTCTCGATCAACGCAGGCGCGACACCCTCGGCGAGCATGTGGTGGGCTTCCTCGACGTAGCGCAGGACACAGCGGTTGGCGAAGAAGAAGCGCGCATCGTTGACGACGATCGGCGTCTTGCGCAGCTGGCGGACGAAATCGAGCGCCTTGGCGAGCGCCTCATCGCCCGTCGCGCGCCCCTTGATGATCTCGACGAGCGGCATCTTGTCGACGGGCGAGAAGAAG
>JAGRKS010000063.1 GCA_020442185.1 Hyphomicrobiaceae bacterium | reverse complement strand
TGGCCTGCCAAGCGTTGGTGACAAAAGCAACACTAGAATCATTGAGTGGCTAGTGTTCCCTATGTCTCCGACACTTGGTCGATCGGGTGCTGCAAGGGGAACCAAGTGTCGGAGACGGAACACTAGTGTGGCGCGCCTGAAGTTTGGCCCCGCGTTGGGCCGTCCACGCAGCCAAGCGTCAGGCACAAATGCTACGCTCGATTGATGTTGTTGCTCGTGGCCCAGTCCTGGCGCGCAATATCGGAACGAAGGCAGCGCGACAGCGGGAAGGGAAGTGCAATGGTCGCCGGCCGAAATCTGAGTGATAGATCCGGATCGAATGGCGGTGCGAAGGCAGAGCCCGCACCGCTTGCCAGCGGCACAACCCGGATCAGTGTCAAGCTGCAACTCGATTTTCCGGGCGGCGTGCGCATCGGTCCAGGCAAGATCCGGCTGCTCGAGCTGATCGCCACAGAAGGCTCGCTGTCGCGCGCGGCAGAGGCGATGAGCATTTCGTATCGCCGGGCATGGCTGTTCGTGCAACAGGTCAATACAGCGTTCGACGAGCCGGCCGTGTCGACCCCTGAACACGGTCACGGCGGCGCCGCGGCTCGCCTTACCGCATTCGGCCGCGATCTCATCCAGCATTATCGCGACATGGAGCAGGGCACGCAGGAGCGGTGCGCGGATGTGCTCGAATGGCTCGGTATGCATCAACGCAAGGGCTGACGATTTCCCACCCACTCGTGCCGGTTGTCGTGCTCGCCGCGAGTGGGTGCGATTTTTTGGCGCGACGGGCCACTAGAGCGACTGCCGGTCGAGGCGCAAGGCGTTGGCGATCACGCTGACGGACGACAGGCTCATGGCCACGGCGGCGACGATCGGTGACAGCAGCACCCCGAGCACGGGATAGAGCACGCCCGCGGCAACCGGCACGCCGATCGCGTTGTAGCCGAATGCGAAGCCGAGATTCTGCCGGATGTTGGCAACCGTCACCTTGGCCAACGCGTGGGCCCGCGCGATGCCGGCGAGATCGCCCTTCGGCAACGTAATGCCGGCGCTGTCTATCGCGACATCGGCGCCCGTGCCCATCGCGATGCCGACATCCGCGGTGGCAAGTGCCGGCGCATCGTTGACACCATCGCCAGCGAACGCAACTTTGCGGCCACGCGCCTTGAGCTCCGATATGATTCGCGATTTTTCGTCAGGCTGCACCTCGGCGTGGATTTCCTCGATCCCGAGTTCGCGGCCGACGGTGCGCGCGGTGATGGCGTTGTCACCCGTCGCCATCACGATCCTGAGCCCGCGCGACCGCAACTCGGCCAGGGCCTCGGCAGCATTGGTCTTGATCGTATCGGCCACCACGACGAGCCCGGCATATTGCGCGTCGACTGCCACGACAAGGGCCGATCGCGCCGTGCCGCCAAAGGCCTTCAGGCTGGCGTCGATGGCAGCGAACGTCGTCTCCCCGAAGCTGTTGGCGTAGCCGAGCTTGCGCATGAGCGCGGCGTTGCCGATGGCGACACGTCGACCATCGACCGTGCCCGCAACGCCGAGCCCGGTGATAGCCTCGAAGTCGGTTGTGCGGCCGAGGGGCACGCCTTCCGCCTTTGCTCCCGCGACGATCGCGGCGGCAATCGGATGCTCGCTGCCGACCTCGAGGCTAGCCGCGAGCGAAAGCAGGTCAGCACGCATGACGCCGTTGGCAGGCTGCACGTCGGTCAGCTTCGGCCGTCCTTCGGTCAGCGTCCCCGTCTTGTCGATCACCAGCGTATCGACACCTGCAAGCATCTCGAGCGCGGCTGCATCACGCACGAGAACGCCCTCTCGCGCCCCGCGACCTGTCGCCACCATGATCGACATCGGCGTCGCGAGGCCGAGTGCGCAAGGACACGCGATGATGAGGACCGATACCGCCGCCACCACCGCGTAGGCGAGCGCGGGCGGGGGTCCGAACATGAGCCACGCAACGAATGCGAGTGCCGCGACGGCCACGACCGCAGGCACGAAGTAGCGGGCGATCCTGTCGGCGACGCTCTGTATCGGTGCACGGCTGCGCTGTGCCGCCGCAACCGACTGGACGATGCGCGCAAGGACCGTATCGGCGCCGACCTTTTCAGCTCGCATGACGAAAGAGCCGCTGCGGTTGATCGTGCCGCCCGTCACCGCGTCCCCATCGGACTTGTCGACGGGCAGCGGTTCGCCGGTCAGCAGCATCTCGTCAACGGCCGATCGTCCCTCGACGAGGACGCCGTCGACGGGCACCGCTTCGCCCGGCCGCACGCGAAGCTTGTCGCCCACCCCGACATCGCCCAATGGCACGTCGCGCTCGCCACCTTCGGCATCGATGCGTCGGGCCGTTTTGGGTGCCAGGTCCATCAGCGCCCGGATCGCATTACCGGTGCGCTCGCGCGCGCGGATCTCCATGATCTGCCCGACGAGAACGAGAACGATGATGACGGCCGCCGCCTCGAAATAGACGCCGACCGTGCCGCCGTGACCCTGGTGCAGCTCGCTCGGAAACAGGAACGGCATAACCGTCGCGACGATGCTGTAGATGAAAGCAGCGCCGACGCCGATCGCGATCAGCGTCCACATGTTGGGACTGGCATTGCGGATCGAGGCGAGGCCGCGCTCGAAGAACGGCCGGCCGCAGTAGGCGACGACTGGCGTCGCCAGCGCCAGCTCGATGAACTGCGCGGCGCGGGCACCGATCCACGTGTCGACCGGCAGGCCGACATGGCCGCCCATCGCGAGCACCGCCAGCGGAATGGTCAGCGGCAGGGCGACCTTCAGGCGATGGGTGAAATCGACCAGCTCCATATTGGGGCCGGCATCCGCCGGCGGCACGCCCATCGGCTCCAGCGCCATACCGCAAATCGGACAGATACCCGGCTCATCCCGAACAATCTCGGGGTCCATCGGGCAGGTCCATTGGGTGCCAGGCGCAGCATCGCGCGCCTCCAGGGCCGCCGCCGCAGCCTTTCGATCGGCGTCGAGATAGCGCTCGGGCTCGGCTGCGAACTTTTCCTTGCAGCGCGGATTGCAGAAATAGACCGTCTGGCCCTCGTGTTCGAGTGTGTGCTTGGCAGTCGCGATCGTCACGGACATGCCGCACACCGGGTCGATGGCCTTGGCATCAGCGGCGCCGGACGCAACATGAGACGAAGGCGCATCGTGCGCCTTATGGTCGTGATTGCCTCCGCAGCAGCTACCCGCGGCAACGTCGCCGACTTTCTTCGGGGCCGACGGAAAGATCGATTGCTCATCGGCGCTCATGACAAAGTCTCCGGGTCATGACGACTGGGAAGATCGCTGCGGCGAAGACCATGCCTCGCGGACAGACAGGAAGCCATGCGGCAGATCAGTTCCTGGGATCGCATGGCAGGCCCTGCGGGTCCGGCGGAAACGCCGCGTCAACCCTGCTGCAATAGCCGCGCGCCTCAGCTCCGCGCGGACGAGAATGCGGGGGCATCCGGCCAGAAAACCCGGGCCCGCGCACTGATTTCGTCGGCATCACCGGTCGTCAGCAATGCGACGAGGCCCGCGACGTCGCAGTCGGCGTAGTGCGGCTTGCGCTCCAGATAGTCCTCGAGGCTGTAGGCTACAACCTCGGGCTGGGAAAGAATGCGCGTGGATGGGGCAAGATGGGCCCGAAACAGATGCTCGACCAGCGGAAAGTGCGTGCATCCAAGGATGGCGCGATGCGGCTGCACGCCGCCGGTCTGCGCGACGATGCCAGCGACTGCCTCGGCGACGAGGGCGTCGAGCTCGCTCTCCGGCGCCTCGTCCTCGATCGCGCCAGCAAGATTGGCGGAGGCCTGTTGCACGATCCGCATGCGCGGGCAACGCTTGCGGATCTCCTCGATGTAGACACCAGAGGTGATGGTGCGCGTCGTGCCGAACACGGCAATCGTGTCCGTCATGTACTTCTGCGGATAGAGCGGCTTCGTCACCGACCATGGCGTCTGCGTCGCGGCTTCGACAGTCGGCGCAACTATGCCGAGGATATTGTGGCCGGGCCAGCCGGCATCCGGCAGCCAGACACGTTGCAGGCGTCGCGCCGCCACAGCCGTAGCCGTATTGCAGCCGAGCAGCACAAGTTTGGCCCCGCGCTTGAACAGCGCCTCGACACCCCGCCGCGTCAGCTCGACGATCTCGTCGGACGAACGGTTGCCGTAGGGGACGTTCGCATGGTCGCCGAGGTAGACGAACGACGCGTCGGGGAACCGGAGCACAAGCTCGCGCAACACCGTCAGTCCCCCCAATCCGGAATCGAATATGCCGATCATGCGCGCGTCTCATGCTCCGTCGCGAGGCGGCCGTCAAGCCGTCACCCGTTATGACATCGACGCCGATATGACATGGACGCGAAAACCGCGGCGGTCCGATGGCCGCCGCGGCAATATTCCTCGCAATCGCAACCGGGACCATGGCCCGTCAGCCCCAGCCTCAATCGCAGATGCTCACCATCCATAACCGGATGCACGCGATTGGGGGGAGGGCAATCAGACGCTACTCGGCGGCTTCCGACGGTGAGCGACCGCCACCCGTGCTCGTCGCGTCGGCCTCGATTTCCTTCAGCGAGGCAAGGCTCGGCATCGAGATCGTGTTGTAGCCGCAGTCGACGAAATGCACCTCGCCCGTCACGGCGCCTGATAGCGGCGACAGCAGATAGAGCCCCGATCCGCCGACCTCGTCGAGTGTCGGCGTACGCCGCAGCGGCGCATGCTCCTTCTGGAAATTGAAGATGACGCGCGCGTCCGAAACGCCGGCGCCCGAAAGCGTGCGCATCGGCCCAGCCGACAACGCGTTGACCCGGATGTTCTGCGGCCCGAGATCGGCGGCCAGATAACGCACCGATGCCTCGAGCGCCGCCTTGGCCACGCCCATGACATTGTAGGACGGCACCGAGCGTGTCGCACCACCGTAGCTCAACGTGATCATCGAACCGCCATCCGGCATCAATGCCGCGGCGCGCTTGGCGACCTCTGTGAAGGAGAAGCAGGAGATCACCATGGTGTTGGTGAAGTTCTCTCGCGTCGTGTCGACGTAGCGGCCCACCAGTTCCTTGGGATCGGAATAGGCGAGCGCGTGCACCACGAAATCGAGGCTGCCCCATTCCGCCTTGACGCGTTCGAACACCTTGTCGACGCTTTCGAGATCGAGAACGTTGCAAGGCTCGATGAGATCGGAACCGAGCGATTGCGCCAAAGGCAGAGCGCGGCGGCCGAACGCACCGTCTTGATAGGTGAAGCCGAGCTTCGCGCCTTGCCCCGCCAACGCCCTCGCGATGCCCCATGCGATGGATCGCTCGTTGGCGACGCCCATCACGAGACCACGTTTGCCGGCCATCAGCGGGCCGGGATTCGTCATATCAAATTCGGCCATAGGAGCCCTCGTTCTCGCACCGATCGAACGTCCGTTGATTTCGAACCAGCCTCCGCCGTTTCGATAGAAATTCATGCCGCAACATCCCTGAAGGCTTATCCATCCCTCCTCTGACGTCGCGACACGAATGCAAATATTCTGCCATCAAATCAGCCAGCGTAGCGACGGAACACGAGACTCGCATTGGTTCCGCCAAAACCGAAACTATTCGACATGACACAGTTAAGCGCCGCGTTGTCGACCCGCGACCGGACGATCGGGATATCCTCGAAGGCCGGATCAAGCTCCTGGATGTTGGCACTCTCGCAAACGAAGTCGTTGTTCATCATAAGCAGCGAAAAAATGGCTTCCTGCACACCGATGGCGCCGAGCGAATGGCCGGTCAACGACTTCGTGGCCGCGATCTTCGGAATTTCGCTGCCGAAGACCTCGCGGATCGCCTCGACCTCGCGGAGATCACCCACCGGCGTCGCCGTAGCATGCGGATTGATGTAGTCGACCTTGCCGACACCCTTGCCGTCAAGCCCTTTCATGGCGAGGCGCATGCAGCGAACCGCGCCTTCGCCCGAGGGCGCCACCATGTCGAAGCCGTCCGACGTCGCGCCATAACCGGCCACCTCGCCATAGATGCGCGCGCCGCGCGCCTTGGCACGCTCCAGCTCCTCGAGCACGAGAACACCGGCACCGCCCGCGATCACGAACCCGTCGCGATTCTTGTCGTAGGCTCGGCTCGACGTCGCAGGCGTATCGTTGTAGCGCGACGACATAGCCCCCATCGCATCGAACAACACGGAAAGCGTCCAGTCGAGTTCCTCGCAGCCGCCTGCGAACATGACGTCCTGCTTGCCCCATTGGATCAGCTCGGCAGCGTTTCCGATGCAGTGCGCCGATGTCGAGCATGCCGATGAAATCGAATAGTTGGTGCCCTTGATGCGGAAGCTGGTGGCCAGTGCCGCACTCGGACCGGAGCACATGGCCTTCGGCACCTCGAACGGGCCGACCTTCTTCGGGTCCTTTTCGCGCGCGGTGTCCGCCGCCCAGACGATCGCGCGTGTCGAAGGACCGCCGGCGCCGACGATGATGCCGGTGCGCTCGTTGACAACGTCGCCCTCATCGAGACCCGAATCCCGGATCGCCTGCTCCATCGCCACGTAGTTCCAGCCGACGCCCTCTTCCATGAAGCGCTTCGGCTTGCGCGGAACTTGGGCCTGCCAATCGATCTGCGGCGCACCGTGCACCTGACAGCGAAAGCCCATCTCGGCGTATTTATCGGCGCGAACGATGCCCGACTTCGCCTCCCTGAGCGACGCCAGAACCTCCTGGGTCGAGTTTCCAATCGAGGAAACGATACCCATGCCGGTGACGACGACGCGCCTCATTCCGAATTCCCCTTAGATCAGCCGCCACATTCAAGCTGGCGGTTCCATGTGCCGATATTATCTCATGCAGTGCTTGGTTTCACGCGGCACCTGTCGCGGTGAGGCGATCAGCCGTTGGCGCCCGTGGCCTAGCCCGAAACCTGGCCCGAAACCTGGTCCGCATCGAACAATGTCACCCTGAGGTCGTTGGCCGTGTAGATCACCTCGCCATCGGCCTTGAGGATGCCGTCCGCGATCCCGAGCTTCAATTTGCGTAGGATGACGCGCTTCATATCGATGATGTATTCCACCTTGCGCGTCGTCTTGAGCACCATGTTGGTGAATTTCACTTCGCCGACGCCCAGCGCCCGGCCGCGTCCCGGTGCACCGAGCCAGCCGAGATAGAAGCCGGTCAGCTGCCAGAGCGCATCGAGGCCGAGGCAGCCCGGCATCACCGGATCGCCCTCGAAATGGCAATCGAAGAACCAATCGAGCCGCTCGTTGCCGGCAACGGCCAGCTCAGCCACGATCTGGCCCTTGCCATGCGCGCCGCCTGTTTCGGAAATGTGCGAAATGCGATCGAACATCAACATCGGCGGAAGCGGCAGCTGCGCGTTGCCCGGACCGAACAGCCGGCCGTGGCCGCACTCCAGGAGGTCATCGAATTCAAAACTTGAGCGCCGCTCGGACATATCGCTTCCGTCCCCACTTGGTTCGTACGATGCTGGACGCCGTTCCAGCAGGCTGCTCGCCGGTCCATCGGCCACAACGCCATTGATCCCCCGCAGCCGTTTACCGGCGCGAACGGATGTATCGACATGGCAACGCACCAGGAATGCCCCGTCCCGCGGGCAGATGCCCGCAGAAGCGACCGTCTGTGTTACGGTTCGTTTCAAAAGGTAAACCGGGTCAGCGTCAAGCCGTATCGTTCCCGGGACGACTGCCGCTTGCGCGAGCGTTGCAGTCTGCGACGCGCCGAAATATAGTCGGACGCAGGCGAGCCGAAGGTCGTGTCTGGGGCGTTGGGTCCAAGGCGCGGGGTCTTGGCCGGCTTCGCGGTTCGCAGCCTTTTGTGCTAGACTTGGACGGCTGTTGACCTCGTGTGCGACCAATCCGGGACTTGCAGCGTATCAGCGTGACAATGCTTGGGCGGCTCCACGAACTTCACGTCTCGACTTGACGGACACGGTTCGGAGCCCCAGCGTGCCGGGAATAGCCGTTTCGGCAGCCGGAGCGGTAATTCCGGCGGACGGTGACGTCTCGACGGCGCGAATACGAGAGTAGCCGGGACCGGCCACGTCCCGAATCTTGAGCATCGGACACCGGGTCAACAGGTCCGTCCGAAAACGGATGAAAATTGAACGCGATGACTGGCAACGCGATGACTGGCAAACTGACCGAAATCGGCAATGAGCCTGGCCAGGAGGCGGCTCCGGAGGGCAAGTTCTCCGACCTGCTGCGCCGTGCCGGGCTGAGGCCAACACGCCAGCGTATTGCCCTCAGCCAGCTCCTGTTCGGCGCGGGCGACCGCCATGTGTCGGCGGAGGCGCTGCATGCCGAGGCGACGCAGCAGGGCGAGCACGTCTCGCTCGCGACCGTTTACAACACACTGCACCAGTTCAAGAAGGCTGGGCTGCTGCGCGAATTGGCCATCGATGGCTCACGCGCCTACTTCGACACGAACACGTCGAACCACAA
>JAGRKS010000062.1 GCA_020442185.1 Hyphomicrobiaceae bacterium | reverse complement strand
ATCACGTATACCATCACCGACAACGAGGGCGGCACGGATACAGCGACCGTCACCGTCACTGTGACCGGCACCAACGACGCACCGGTATCGACGCCGCTCGGCAACTTGACGAACGACGACGCCGATGTGGTGAGCGTTGACGTCAGCGGATCGTTCTCCGATCCCGACGCGACGGATGTGTTGACGTTCTCCGCGACCGGTCTGCCGCCGGGCCTGACGATCGATCCGGCGAGCGGCGTCATCAGCGGCACCATCGCGCCGAACGCGAGCGTCACGGGCCCCTACACCGTCATCGTCACCGCGACGGATCCGTCGGGCGCGACGACGTCCGAGACCTATACGTGGACCGTCAACAATCCGGCGCCCGACGCCGTCGATGACGTCGCAGACGTCATCGATGGTGAGCCGACAGTCATCGACGTGCTTGCCAATGATCGTGACGGGGGTGGCGATATCGACGAGTTGACGGTGGTCTCCGCCTCTGCGGAGCACGGCGTCGTGACCATCAACCCTGATGGAACGATCACATACGAGCCGGCATACGGCTATGAAGGCGAGGACGTGATCGTGGTCGAGATTTCCGATGGCGAGGGAGGATTTGCAACGGCGGTCGTCACGCTCAAGGTCACTGCCCAGCCATTCGTGCAGGCGAGTTCGGAGCAAAGTATCCCGGTGTCGCCCAAGGATCAGCCGTCAATGTCGTTCGAGTCGGTAGATGGAATCGTGCTCGACACGGTCGAATCGATCCGCTCACGCCACTCGGCAGGAACGGTCAGCGCGTTCGACAACGACGGAGCCTTGCAGCCTTATGATGTTCGTGGCCTCAGCAGTTTCGGATTGAGAATGCAGCGACCGGGAGCCGAACAGGTCACTTCGATCGAGACGTTCGTACGAGATCAGGTTCTCATGATCGCGTTGTTGAGTGATGCGGGCTTCGAGAAAGGAGACATCGAGTGGAAGGTGCAACAGGCCAATGGCATGCCACTTCCGGACTGGATGTCGTTTGTCGGCGAGGACATGCTCATGGGGATCCGTGCGGCGAACGATGAATACATCGATCTGCGCATAACGGAGGTGAGGCCGGATGGAACATCCGTGACGCACGAGGTTCGCGTGCAGACCGTGACCGGTGAGATCCAGCCGTTGAAGATTGGGCGGTCGGGGATGATGGTGCCGGCGCCATTCTGGCAACAGTTCGGCGCAGCGGAACATCCCGATGAGGATGACAGGGCTTATCTTGCCGGCAGACTGGCGGCAGGCAACTAGTGTTGGGTCACTAACGCTTGGTCCCCAGTTACTGCAAGGTGGGCTGCCAAGCGTTGGTGACAAAGCAACACGAGAATAAAGAGTGGCTCGTGTTCCATATGTCTCCGACACTTGGTCTCTCGGGTGCCGTAAGGAGAACCAAGTGGCGGAGACGGAACACCGGGGCGGAAAGTGCGTTGTCACGGCCTGCCGACGACAGAATGAACTGAGTGTAAAGGCTTGTAACGGGCGCCGGCTCGTCGAAGCGAAGCCTCGCGGCCGCGCGACATGATTTCACTGGCGCCGACGCTACCGCGATCCGTGACACGGTTCGCGGCAGCGTCGCTTTTGCGTGACAATCTCTGATGGAAACTGCTGTTCTCGAGATGGCTCGCGGACCACGCGAACAATCCTGGTGGCAGCCGAATGGCTAAGGAGCCATGCGGACAGCAGGCGTTGACATCCGCGAAGATTGCGCGATGTTGAGGACACTTGTGTCGAGCGTCCGTTTTGTGGATCGAGGCGGGAGTGTTGCGCGTGACCGATTCGCGTGGCCGATTCGCGTGGATAGGCATCCCGAACTCGCCTGGCTTTGCCGCTCATCTCGATCGAGCGAAAATCGATTGTTCGTTTTGAAGCGAAGCAACAAGAGGAGCCGAGAGGGCCCCCATGAGCAATCCTGTCCTCATCGAGGTGACGCGCGGGCCGCTGGTCGAAAGCCATCACACCGGGGCAATCGCCGTCGTGACGCCGGCAGGGGCCGCCGTTCTCACACTCGGCGACGTCCGCCGTCCGATTTTTCCCCGGTCGTCGATCAAGGCGTTTCAGTGTCTGCCACTGATCGAGTCGGGAGCGGCGGATCGCTTTGAATTCGGTGACGCCGAAATAGCACTCGCCTGCGCTTCGCACACCGGAAGCGAACGCCACGCCACCCTTGCCTGCCAGATGCTCGAGGGTATGGGGCTCGCAGAGGACGCGTTGAGGTGTGGTGCGCACATGCCACTCGGCTCATCGGCAATGAAGGCTCTCATTCGCAGCGGACGAGAGCCGGGACCGCGTCACAACAATTGTTCCGGCAAGCATGCCGGAATGCTTGCAACGGCGCTGCATCTCGGTGAAGGCCTCGACGACTACTGTGAGCCATCTCACCCGGTGCAGCAGCGCGTGCATCAGGTTCTGTCGGAGCTCACCGGTCTTCCACTCGGTCGTGATGTCATGGGCTTCGACGGCTGTTCCGTGCCGAATTGGGCGATGCCGCTCGAATCGATTGCCCGCCTTTTCGCACGGCTCGTCGCGCGAACCGGCATGCCCGCAACACGGCGCAATGCGGTGGACCGGATCCTGAAAGCGTGTTGGGCGGAACCGGAACTGGTCGCTGGACCGGGCCGGGCGGACACCGTCGTGATGCGCCGCCTCCCAGGGCGAGTCTTCATCAAGACCGGCGCCGAAGGTGTCTATGCCGGTGGCTTCCCCGAACTCGGCCTCGGCTTCGCGCTCAAGATCGACGACGGGACGACGCGCGCTTCGGCGGGTGCGGTCATGGCGCTCGTCGAACGCGTGCTGCCGGCGGCGCGTGGCTTGATGGCGCGGAAGGTGCTCAAGAGCTGGCGGGGCATCGAGGTTGGCGAGATCCGAACCGCACCAGCGTTCGAAAAGGCCTTGGACCGCCTTGAGACGCTGACGCAGGCATCCGCCTGAGCAAGCCGCGAGCCCTCGTTATACCGCCATGTTGCCGAGGATCGTGACACGCGGTGTCGCGGTCTGTTCGAGGACCAAGTCCGGTCCCAAAAGGCGTCCGAGTTCCATGCCGCGGATGGCGCCGTTCTCCGCGCCCGAAATCATGTTGTTGACGACGAAACAGGCGCCCGCCTCGGCGTCGGCACTGATCATGATGCCGACGTCGCAGCTCCGGATCAGATTGCCGGTCGCCGCAACGTCGCGCATGTAGCGGCCCCAGCCGATCAGAAGTCCGACGGTCGCCGCGTTCTCGATCACGTTGCCACTCACCGCGGCATCTGCTTCGACCGCGATGCCTTCGCCGCGCTTGTCCTCGGGTTCGAATTCCCGCCGTTTGAGATTGCGAATGAGATTGCCCTGGATCACGGCGAGCCGGCCACCGACATTGAAGTTCGTTACCGATATGCCGGTTGCAGCACCGTCGATGAGATTGCCCGAGATGACTGCGCCCTCGAACGCGAATTCAGCGTAGATGGCGACCTCGCCGAGACGCTGGCAGTTGTTGGCGAGAATCTGGATATTGGCCGCTGCGTTGCCACGAACCGCGGAATAGGCGCAGTCGCTGATCCGGTTGCCGTCGACAAGGACGTTGCCCGCGCGATAGACGTTGATGCCGTTCCCGTTCTGGCCGGTGCCACCGGATCGCGCGGCAATGCGCGATATGCGGTTGCGCGCGACGATGGTGGCATCCTCGCCAGATGTGCGACGCCAGACCTGGATGCCATTGTTGCCGCAGTCGGCGACGACGTTGTCGACGATCTCCATACCCGTGGCGTCGATGCAGAAAACCGCAGCATTGGTGGTGTGCTGGAGCGTCGATTGGGCGAGGCGGCCGGAACAAGAATCGAGAACGACGGCGTGCCCGCCGCTGTGACGGACGCCGATGCGGTCGAGCGCAATGTCGCTGCATCGATGGAAGTTCAGGAGGCCAGCCTCGTTCGCGGCGCCGACGCCGAGAGACCCGCCGTCGAATGTGACGTCTGTGATCGCGACGCCCGAGGCGTCCTCGGCACGCAAGAGGCTGCCGGGAAGCGCCAAGGCGAGTTCGGTTGCGTTGCCGCCCCCGGCGATGCGCGTGCCCGAGCGTAGCGTGAGGCCGGCGGCGCGGATGCGGCCTGGTGGCAGGGACAATATTCGCCGGCTGGTGCTGGCCGCGTCGATGGCGGCCTGCAATAGTGCGGTCTGGTTCTCGGCACTGTCAGGCACTACGCCGAAATCGGTAGCTGAAACCGATGTCCGGACCGTGGAGTCGGCGGCGCTGGCTGGTTCGCGGCCCGCAGTCTCGGGACGCGCGTCGACCGCGGCGTTCTGCGCGGCCGACTGCCCGGCACCTGCCGCAAGCTGCAGGCCGCCGAGGCCAATGCCGACCGAAAGGATCGTGCGTCTGTCAATCGTCATGCCAACACACTATTCGATTCGTCCGGCAATACGTCGGCCAGCCAACTCCTCGAGCCGAGGGCCGACGCCTTTTTAGCCGATGTCGAAGCGGCAATCAGGACGGGTCTGGCAGAGCGGCGATCGCGGTGTCGAGAATGATGCGGGCTCCGGCCCTGGCGGTGTTCCAATCGAAGTGACCGGCGGCGTGTGGCCCCGTTGTCGGTCCGCTTGCTTGCGCACCGGAAGTGCGTTCGAACGGGAGCAGGGCGAGGGTCGACGGGATGTGGATGAAACCGGCGCGGGTCGGAATTGCCACCTGCATTGCGCACGCAACCGACTCGTAGAAGACTGCATTGCAGAGATAGCGGCCGGCGTCGATGGAAAGTTCCGCTGGAATTCCGGCCGCGCGCAGGTCCCGCACGATGTTGTCGACGGGAAGGCTTGTCGTGCACCGCCCCGGGCCGCCGCGGCGGTGTTCACGCGACGGTGGGAAATCGCCACGGGCATCGCGATCGTCGGCGCAGCAATTGTAGGCGAATTGCTCGACGGCAAATCCATCGACGTCCGATGAAACGCCGAAATGCAGTGCGGCGTCCGGCAGGGCCGATTGCCACAGTTCGCGCAGCATCTCCAGCCCGCGCCGCCATTCGGTCGGCAAGGTCGCGCCAACGACGTCGAAGTTGGGATGGCGTTTGCGCGCATCTTGCGTCAGCCAGTCGGCGAGCACGGCAGACGCGTTCTCCGCGATGCCTGGAAAGGGACCGAACCCGGTAATCAGTACGCGCGGCCTGCGTTGGGCATATGGTGCGGGTTTGCTCATCACTCGGGTCCGGGCGCTTGCGAAAAGGGCCGCTGCATAGGTTGCGCGCGTCCGGGGAAAATTACCGGTGTCATAGGCCCATCAACGCGAGGATGCGATCGACGGCGAGTGTCGGCAGAAGGCGACCGTCTCGCACGTCGGCCTCGATGCCCGGCAGCGCCTCGGCGACTTGCGGGTTCTCGCGGAGCGCGGTCATCAGGCGTTCGTCCAGCATGTCCTGCATCCACGAGAGCGCTTGCGCCCTCCGGCGTTCCGCGAACTCGCCGGTCGCCGTCGTCGTCAGCCGATGCTCCTCGATTTTTCGCCATAGCGCCTCGAGGCCGATGTTCGTGCGACCCGAGATCGTGACGACGGGCGGCTTCCAGCTTGCGGATTGAGGTGTCAGGATCGACAGCGCGCCGCGGTACTCGGCGGCCGCGGCTTCGGCACGGACCACGTTGTCGCCGTCGGCCTTGTTGATCGCGATCATATCGGCGATCTCGATGATGCCCTTCTTGATGCCCTGGAGATCGTCGCCGCCGCCGGCCAGCAGCAGCACGAGGAAGAAATCGACCATATCGGCGACCGCGACTTCCGATTGCCCAACACCGACGGTCTCGACGATCACGATATCGAAGCCGGCGGCCTCGACCATTGCCATCGTCTCACGGGTCTTGCGGGCGACGCCGCCGAGCGTGCCCGACGTTGGAGACGGCCGGATGAAGGCGCGTTGTTCTTGTGCCAGTCGCGCCATCCGCGTCTTGTCACCGAGGATCGAACCGCCGGTGCGACGCGAGGTCGGATCGACGGCGAGAACCGCGACGCGGTGTCCGGCTTCGATGAGGTTCATGCCGAGCTGATCGATTGTTGTCGACTTGCCGACGCCTGGGACGCCGGTGATGCCGAGGCGTATGGCGTTTCCCGTCGACGGCAACAACTCCTGCAGAACAGCCTTGGCGATATCGCGATGCTCTGGTTTCGTGCTTTCGACGAGCGTGATCGCTCGCGCCAGCGTCGCCCGGTCGCCCGATTTGACGCCTTCGACGTAGGACGAAACGGAAAGACCGCCGTTGCGGGCCGTCCGGTTGAGCATGCGTCGTTCTCCAGTGGCTTGGCGCGGCGCGCGTGCGGCGATCCTGCGGCCGGTCTGTCTTCCGAAGACGGTGGCTGCCGACACAGCCTTGCCGTCTGGGCTGGTGATGTCACAGAAGCGCCAAGCCGTCCAGTTACGCCGGTAGCGAGGGTTGCGGCGTTCGTGTCCTGGCGGCCACTGCGGTTGCCAGACAGGCCGGCGGTGTGTGAAGGTCCGGCGCCACTAGAGATCACGCGATCCAATTTTTGTGCAGTCCCTGATCATACGGCCGCGGTTGCCTGGGGTCGGAGGGTTCGGTGGACGACGTGGCGCGCCGCGTTGCTGCAAGTGACCAGGGACGAAATTGCGCCATTCGAATTTGCTAACGACCCATCGTCACGGGGAGAGACGTTTCATGGATTTCACACAACTCGCCATTCAGGCCGGTATCGCGCTGCTCGGGGTGGTACTCTATCTCATCGCCTGGCGCTCCGTCGCCGCATTGCCGGCTCTTGCGAAATGGGGGCTGCGCCTCCTGCTCGCCGTGGTGATCATCGCGCCATTCGCGCTCATCGTGTTGACGCCGACGATGCAGATGAACAGGGAGGTCGCCGAAAGGGCGGAACGGCGCAATGATTGGGCCGCACGCCGCTACCAGCGCGAGGCCGACGATTTCAGCGAACGGTCTTCCGGTGGCAACGGGGGTGCGAGCGCTCCGGTCGAGACCGAGAAGAAATCACGTCCACCGGCACCGGTTGCGGGTGGCTCACAGCCTGAGCCGGACGGTGTCCGGCCCGAAATGAAGCCGCCGTCGAATGGCGGTACACGTGGCATCGGCGCCAACCGTGATCCCGGTGCGACGACGGGGCAACCGGCGCGGCCAACTGCAACGCCACGGCCACCCGCCGTCGGCCAAACGCCAGATGAAAATGCCGCCGGCTCTGCCCGCGACCGAACAGCGGTCGAGGAGGTCGCGCCGCGCGCGCCGGAAACCACGCCACCCGGACCGGCAAAGCCTCAGAGCGCCGAACGTCTCGAAAGGGCCCAGCCGCCGTCGGCGGCACCCGATGCCGCGTCGCGTGACCTGGCGCCGGGGGCTTCTTCACCCGGCGCGGTCGCCGCCGACCAGCAGGAGGATTGGACGGTCGTGCCGGTGTTCTTCGGCACGGACCGCGAGCGCGCGGCCAACGACAAGCGTCTCGACTTCGGGACGGCGCGCGGCCGCAAGCTCGAACTCGGGCGCGCGCTCGTCAGTGTTCCGAAAGCCCACGAGGTGCCGCTGATCGAGCGGCCTTGGTCGATTACGATCCCTTATTTCAAGGTCAAGATCTACGAACAGCAGGAAGATCCGAAGAAGCACTTCATCATGCAGGAGCTGAAGACGCTGTCGGAAGCCGAACTGCTCGCGCTCGTCAAGGATCAGCTTGCCAAGTCGGCTCGGTTCAAGGACCACGCGTTCGTCTTCGTGCACGGTTACAATACGTCCTTCGATTTCGCGGTCTACCGCGCGGCCCAGATTTCCTACGACATCAAGTTCGACGGCGCGTCGTTCGTCTATTCCTGGCCGTCGGGCGGGGGTATCGCGAGCTACACCTACGATCGCGAAAGTGCTGCCCAGGCGGAGCCGTTCTTCGCCGATTTCCTGAAGCTGGTGACGCAGAAGTCGGGCGCCAAATCCATCAGCGTCATCGCCCACTCCATGGGCAACCAGCTGCTGCTTCGCGTGCTCCAGGATATGCACCGGCAGAAGCCGGAGGGCGTGCAGATCAGCCAGATCATCCTTGCCGCACCCGATGTCGACCGGGACAGCTTCGAAAACATCGCCGCATCACTGAAAGGCATGCCATCGGGCGGCATCACGCTTTATGCCGCCGCAAATGATCGCGCCCTCGATGTCTCGCGGCGCTTCCATGGCGGCATTCCTCGCGCCGGCGACGTGCCAGGTGGCGTGCCGCTGGTGCTGCCGGGCATCGATACGATCGATGCAACGGCCGTCAGCATGGACAGTCTGGGGCTGCATCACTCGGGCTATGCGGAAAGCAACGCCTTGCTGAGCGACATCGGATTGCTGATCCAGACAGGCGAGCGACCGCCTGGCAAGCGTGTGCCCATCCTGCAGCGCGTACCGACCGAGAAGGGTGAGTTCTGGCGCTATCCCGCGGCGCGCTGATCGGGGCCGGCTGGGACGCGATCGGCAGAAGTAAACGGTTCGTTAACGGCTGTCTCATATCGTGACGGTGGAATACTGCCACGATATGAGGGCTGGCCGATGATGACGCGACGACCTGCCTGGCGCCGAAGCGCCAGTTTGCGGCGGACGGTTCCGATGTTTGCGATCGCTGCAATTGTTTCTGCAACCGTGGATTCACCCGCCGCGGCGGACGAGGCCTTCATATGCGACGGAGGGCGTATCGCCTACGTCGCGACGGTGGATCTCGAAGATGCGAGCCGCAAGGACCCGTGCGTCGCTGCATACATGGCCCGCCGCGTTGGCGTCGCACGCCCTCCGCTGCGCGACACGGTTGCGAACAAGCGCTCGGTGACGGTTCAGGCGAGTGCTCCGCCGGTGCCGCTGCGCCATCCGCTGCGCGCCGAGGGTATTGCGCCGGCCGTTCTAGCTCGGGCGGCCGCAGGCGTTACGACGGGATCGATCGTCGCGCCGCACGCCGCCCCGATCGCAACCGCTCGCAAGGCCACGGCAACCGTCACTCCAGTTGTCTTTAAGCACGCCTCGCGCGCCCATGCGGAACGAAGCCCGGTGGCCGATGCACCTGTCGATTTCCGCAATGTGCCCATTCTGAATGCGGCCCCAGGCCAGGCGACCCACTTCTATCACGCGCGATGACCATGTATCCCGCGCGCTGACCATTGAGTGCCGCCGCGGACGCCGCTGACGGCCAGTTCTTAAGTGCGCGTTTACCTTTCGCTGGCAGGCTCGTTTGGGAGAGTTCCGTACCTTTTTCGAGTCTGTGAGGCTTTATGCTGCGTGCCGCGTCCCGTCTGGCCAGCCAAATCGGCCCAATCTTCGTCGCCGCCACCTTCGTTCTTGCATATGGCACTTCCGTTACAGATGCGAAGGGCTTCAAGATCGGCGGCGCGGCAATCGGCGCCACGAAAGCCTCGCGATCGTTCGCAAACGGCAAGCGCGCTGGCGAGGCACTAGCCGACGAGGCACCAGGCGAGTCACGGGACAACAAGGCCGCGGCCAACAAGTCCGCGCCCGTCGCTGACGACTATTATTCGCGTCGCGCGCGCTACATCCTCAGTCACGAGACCGGTGCGTGGCAGGGTCCCCATCCGCTGCAGACCGCGCATCCGGGCATGGATGTTGTCGTTTGCGAAGCAGGCTGCAGCACCGAACTCGCCGAAATCGTATATATCCAGCCGACCAACAAGACCGAACCGGCGGCAGTGCCAGCAGCCGAAGACGGCAAGTTGGCAAAGACCGTCGACAACACGAATTCCGGCGACATCAAGAAGACGCCGGCCGCGGTGCCGGTGGTTCGCCCTTACGAGATCGTCTGTGAGGGCGGCTGCTACGACACGCCCCGCGTTTACCAGGCCGCGCAATCGCGTGTCACGATCCGCCTCGATGCGCCGGGCTGGCAGTCGACGGTGACGCCGACGAGCGCATCCGGCAAGGCGCCTGCATCGGGCGAATGGATGCGCAAGATCGACCTCGAGCGCGGCGAATAAGCCCACCACTTGCCGGCTTGCGCAATCGTCAGCGCGTCCGCGACAGCACGTCGTCGTAAGAATTGATCTTGTAGACCAGTCCGTCGCGGATGAAATACAGCCACTCGAGCTTTTCGCTCTGGGCGAGGTCCTGCGGCGTTACGGCTTCGAGTTCGACGAGGTTCTGCTCGCGGAAGAGTTCGGCGGTCGCGACCTGCGATGGCGCGTCCAGGTATTGCCAGTCGGGCGCGTCGGGCAAACGGCTCGCTGCAACCTCGTTGAAGACGACCTCCTTGAGGGCCGAGGCTGGCAGCGTGCCCGCCTTGATGTATTCGAGCGCCGCCTCGACGAAGCCGAGCTGCACCAGCCCCGAACAGATGTAGTCGTTAGGCGGCTGCCACTCGCTCTCGCGATAGGCCTCGATCGTTTTTTCCTTGCCGCGCACCTGTCGTTGCACGCCGAACCAGATATTGCGAACGATGCGCCCGATCGCCCAATAATTGTAGCTTCCCTTGATCCTGTCGAGCAGCAGGCCGCGCACGCGCGCCTTCTTGGCCGCGTCGAACCACGGTTCCCTGAAGCGTTTGATGGCGACGAACGAACTCTTGTCGGCGAGGTAGTCGCGGATGTTCGTCAGGTCGACGCCACCGGTGCCTGCCTCGATGATGAACGTGTTGGAAAAACCCGCTTCGAACTGCGGTCCGGTGAACACCATCGCGGCGTGCGAGAACGGTGACTTGGTGGCAAGCCGGATCAGGTAGGACGAGAGGTCGTAGTCGCGACGGGTCAGCACGACATCGGCACGTTCGAGGAACTCGCCCGCGAGGAATTCATCGACAGGCTTCGGCCAGACGTCGCGGCGAGCCTCTGCCTTCGACATCTGCTTGACGGGATTGTCGTCGCGGGCCTGGTCGCCGGTCAATGCCAGCGCGGGCAAGGCGGCGAAGATGCCGAAAAGCAACGCAACGGTAAGCGCAAGTGACGGTCGCGACATCCATCAATTCCCGTCTGAGTTCGGCCTTCACCCGACAGGCGGGCAATTCACAACGCGACGTGGTGGCCGCCGAGCCCCTGCCAGTGATACCCCGCACCTTCGTAGCACCGCTTGGCCCCGGCCGGCAAACCGGGGGGCATGCCAGCCGACGGCAATCGACGACTGGCGTCGTCGCCTCGCATCCGCCGGGCGGAGGCCCGGTCAGGCAAACCCGCGCGGAGCGGCGGGCGTTGCGGGTTCCACGGGCTGACGCCACGACGCGCCCGGCTGAATGTGGATGTGTTGCAGCATGGTGACGCCGCTTTCGCGCTTCAGAGTGACGGTGATCGTGGCGCTGCCCCCCTCGAAACGGGCCTCCAGGACAAGCCGCGACGTCGTCACGATGCCGTCCGAGCCAGCATAGCGGACGCGGAAGTCGGTCTGGGTGGCGCTTTCGACCGTCTCGAGCCGGCCGAGCCGCCGTAACCCAGAGAACTGCCGCTCGGTGGCGGTCTCGTCGAGGCCGCGCGCGATTTCAGACACGAAGTGCGGTTTTATGGCCTGATAGCTCCACTCCGTCGCCAGTTCACGCGTGATGGCGACCGCGCGAAGCGTGTTGTCCGGCGCCGACTTCAGCGCCATGGCGCTCAGGCCGCCGACGGCCATTGTTCCGAGGACCAGGAGCCCCAGGATGCCGGAAATGACCGTTTTGAGAAATGTTCTCAGCATGCGTTGTTCTGCTCCGGGCGTGACCAGTATTTGCGCCGTCCCCGTTGTGGGCCTCGGCATCTTGATCCGCACCGTGTGCAATTTCCCGCCGCGCCGCTGTTTCTTGCGAAACAGGGTGTGCGGATGGACATCATCAGACTGAATAGAAATAAGAAATCGAATTCGTCATTGGCTCTTCCGGGCCGCTGCATTTGAACCTGTTCGGCCGCCGCTGCGACAGATCACCATGACCTGAGCGCCCGGGAGGCCGTCATGCCCAATATCGCAGCCGTGCTGATACAAGCCATCAAGATCGCCGTGTTCTTCGCAACCCTTGCCCTGCCGCACGATGCGGGCGCCGGGTTCTCGCAGTCACCGCCGCCCCCGATTGCCGCGATTCACGCCGCCGATAGGCCACACTCCAATCCCCGCCGCCGCTGATCGACCGCTGGATGTCGCATTCTCCATCGCCGGGTGGCGCGGCAGGGCTGGCCGGATCGGCCGCCGGTTGCTAGAACCCGGGCCGACGATTGCGAACTTCTCGAGACAGACCGGACAGGACAATGGCAGACAAAAAGGGCGCTCGGCCTGCCGAGGTGGTGGCCACGGCAAAGGGCGCGGACGCGGCGGGCGGAGCAGGCGCCGGACCGGTGAGCGAGGCCGAGCGCGGCGGGTCGCGTGACTGGTCGAAGACGCTTTTCCTGCCGAAAACCGATTTTCCGATGAAGGCGGGGCTCCCCCAGTTGGAGCCGCGCCTGCTCGAGCGCTGGGAGGCACTGGGCCTTTACGGCAAACTGCGCGAGCGCGCCAAGGGTAAGCCGAAATTCGTGTTGCACGATGGCCCGCCCTACGCCAACGCCAACATCCACATCGGGCACGCGCTGAACAAGATCCTCAAAGACCTCGTCGTCAAGTCGCAGCAGATGCTGGGTCACGATTCCAACTACGTGCCGGGCTGGGACTGCTACGGCCTGCCGATCGAGTGGAAGATCGAGGAGCAGTACCGCGAGAAGGGCAAGAACAAGGACGAGGTGCCGATCAACGAATTCCGCAAGGAGTGCCGCGCCTTCGCCGCCCAC
>JAGRKS010000216.1 GCA_020442185.1 Hyphomicrobiaceae bacterium | reverse complement strand
GGGAGTCGGATGGCGCAAGAAAGAAGAACCCATCCGGCCGGCTCCCCGTAAGGGGAGTCGGATGGCGCAGCTGAGAAAAGCTCATCCGGCCGGCTCCCCAGGGGGAGCAGGGATATGGAGCGAAAAATTGAGCACAGACCCCCAGGAGGAGGCAGGGGCGGGTGGCGTCGCCAGAATCTCTACCGCCAGAAAAGCGCTGGCTATTTCGTGCCTGAGTTCGCGCGGTCGACGTGCGTCGGCCACAGGTCATGGTACTCGCGGCGGCCGTCCTCGTGGGTGATCGAAACGCCCCACCACTTGCGTCGCACTTCCTCGTAGTGGATCTCGGGATCGTAGACGTAGGACGCAACCGCAAGCCGGTTGGCATCGAGCCGGCCGATGGCCGACAACACCGTGTAGCCGGCGACGACAAGGTTGCGTTCGTCGGTGACGAGCTGCACCTGCGCGTTCAATAGTTCCTGCTCGGCGTTGAGAACGTCGAGAAGCGTGCGCTGGCCGACCTTCTCCTCTTCGCGAACGCCCGTCAGGGCGGTCTGGTTGGCCTGCACCTGGGTCCGATCCGATTGCACCTGCCCGCGGGCCGCCTGAAGTTGCGACCACGACGCAATGACAGCCTCGCGCACCTCGGTGCGGACCTGCTCGACCTCCTGCAGCCGGCTGACGTGAATGTGCTTGGCCTGCCTGACCCGGGCCGTGACTTCACCGCCCTGATAGATCGGGACGCTGAGACGGCCGGTGATGCTGCCCTGCTCGGTCTCGTCGTTGAAGCGGCTCGTGTCGAAGCGGTCGGTCCAACTGGCCTCGAGTTGCGCCGAAGGCAAAAGCTCGCCGCGGATACGGTCGACGGTGTAGCGCGCCGCCTGCTCGCGATAGAGAGACGCGATGATCAGCGCATTTTCCTGCTCGCCGATGGCCAACGCCTCGTTCAGCGATTTCGGGATGAAGCGGTCGGGCGGTCCGGGATCGCGCACATTCGACGGCGGGTTGCCGATAACCCGCTCGTAAGTGGCGCGGCTGCCCTTGAGATTGGCCCGCGCCAGATCGAGCGAGGACGTAGCGCCTGCGCGGCGCGCCTCGGCCTGCGCGACGTCGGTGCGCGTCACCTCGCCGACGGCGAAACGATCTCGCGTCGCCTTCAGCTCGCGGGACAACACCGAGACGTTGTTTTCTTGTAGCCGGACGACCGCCTGATCGCGAACGACGTCCATGTAGGCGGTCACGGCCTGCAACAAGACCTGGCGCTCGACGTCGCGCAGCGTTTCCCGGCCGGCCCGAACCCCCGACTCGGCTTCGCCCACCGCATTTCGCGTCTGGAAGCCCGTGAAGAGCGGCTGCGTCAGGTTGATCGAGTAGCCGCGCGGATTGGTGGTTCCGTTGGAGGCAGCGGACGGACGCGTCTCGGTGTGCTGGACGCCGATATCAGCCGAGGCCGAAACCCGAGGACGGTAGCCCGAATTGGCGCGAGCGACCTCTTCATCGGTCGCACGAAGGCGCGCACGCTCGGCGTCGATGCGCGGGTTATAGCGATATGCATTGGAAAGGGCCTGGCGCAGCGTCTCCGCGCTCGCGGTCCCAACGTCGATCACAGTAGCGAAGCAGCACAATGCGGCCACAGCGCAACTCGACCGCCACGCCGATCGGCGCGCGGCGGACAGGGCAAATAATGGAAAGTTGCGCAAATTCGACATGAGATCTTGCCAGCCTGTTTCCGAAATGGCTTGGAGGTCCGGCGCCCAAAACGAGAAAATACCAGCGACGCGTTCACCGAGCGGTCGAGTTACACCAAGATGTAGAGCACGTTGCCGGATCGCGGAAAGCAGATCGCGATGAATTCACAGTCTCTCGCATCACGCCGTTGCGGCAGGGCAACAGCTCCGCGGGTTGAAAGCAGCATTTCCGCGGAAAATGCGAAGTTCGGGGAAACTGTCCACCCAAGCCTGAAGCCGGCAATTTCTTGCACCAGCGACGCCAACAGTGTGCGGAGCAGCCGAATCACTTGTCACCGGGCCATATCAAACGCTCACGGATCGATCCACGCAAGAGTGATCGCCGCGGCACCTCCACCCGTGCCGGGGCCTTCATGTCGCGGATCGGCGGCGGCGTCTGACGACGCCACTCAGGCCGGCGGTGCACCGGCGGGCGCGGCGGCGGCAGATCCTCGAATTCTACCTCGTCCCGGGCCTCGGACAGCGCCGCGCGCTCGTCTCCCGTTCCGTCATCGATATCGTCTCGATAGCCCCGGGTGCGATACGGGCGGTTGCGCGGCTCGTAGACCTCCCGGCCATCCGAGGCAATCGACGTGCCGATCCAGCGGTCCGCAACCTCCAGGTAGTGTGCCTCGGCATCATAGAGTTCGTTCGAGAGCTGCAGCCGTTCAGCGGTCAACTGCCCCATCGAGGCAAGCAGCGCATAGGATGCGACGACGAGATCGCGGCGCGTCTGCACCAGGCTGACCTGGGCATCGAGATATTCCTGTTCGGCGTTGAGCACATCGAGCAGCGTCCGCTGGCCGACGCGCTCCTCCTCGCGGACTCCGCGAAGTGCGGTCCGGGCGGCGTCCACCTGCACCTCGTCCGAACGCAACTGTGCGCGGGACGCGACGAGGCGTGACCAGGCGGCGGTGACGTTGGCTTCCGTTTCGGCGCGGGCTTGCTCGATCTCCTGAATACGGCCGACATGCTGGTGTTTTGCCTGCCGGACACGCGCGTGCACTTCGCCGCCCTGGTAGAGCGGCACGCTGATCCGCCCGGTGATGCTTGCGTCGCTCTCGTGGGACAAGGTGCGTGAGCTTTCGTATCGCTCGCCGTAGCGCGCCTCGATCGAGACCTGCGGAAGCAACTCGCCGCGCACTTTATCGACCGCATAGCGCGCGGCCTGTTCACGGTAGAGCGCCGAGACGACATTCGGGCTTTCGCGGCTCGCGATCTCGACCGCCTGGACTAGCGAGCGCGGCATCAGTCGGGACGGCGGGCGCGGTTCGGATAGATCCGAGGCGGGATGGCCGACGACCTTGAGAAAGCTCGATCGCGCGATCTTGAGATTGGCCTTGGCGAGATCAGCGGCCGACACCGCCCTGGCGCGTCTGGCGCGTGCCTGCGCGACATCAGTCAATGTCACCTCGCGCACCGCGCGTCGTGCTTCGGCCGCATCGAGTTCGCGCGTCAGCACCCGGACATTCTGCTCGCTCAGCCGCACGACCTTCATGGCGCGCACGACATCGGCATAGGCCGCGACCGTATCGAGCAGCGTGCGCCCCTCGACGAGCCGCAAGTCCTCGCGCCCGGCACGCACGGAGGCTTCCGCCTCGTTGACAGCATTTTCAGTACGGAATCCGCTGAAGATCGGCTGTGAAAGCGACAGTTGATATCCCCAGGGAGACGTCTCGCCCGAACTCGGCGAACTGGGCTTGACCGACGTCGACTGATAGCCGGCATCGGCAGCGCCGCGCAACGTCGGCCGATAGCCCGATTTGGCGCGGGCAACATTTTCATCCGTCGCGCGAAGGCGGGCGCGTTCGGCGTCGAGCTGAGGATTGTTCATGTAGGCCGAACGCATTGCCTGGCGCAGGTCCTCGGCCGCGAGCGGGCCTGCCGAGCAGAAGCAAGCGAGCAGCGCGAGCACGGCGGCGCACGCGAGCGCATGTCGCGTCGAACGACGCGCATGCCTCGCCGGCGCGGGAACTTGCCGCGCCACCGTCACTGCCATATTCGCAACCGCCATCCAACACTCCTTGGCCGGCGGGACTGAAAATCCCGAGCCTCGGATTGGCGGCTGATTCGCTGAACGAAGTGTAAACCGCCGCTCCAGGCGCTCTATCCACGACCTCTCACTGCGCCTGCCGGATGGGCTCGACTTGCCAGCAAACTGGCGGTTCCCTTCGCTGGCGCCATCCGACTCAGAGGCAAGGAGCCGGTGCTTTCTTGCTTGCGCCATCCGACTCCCCTCCAGGGAGCCGGTGCTTTCTGGCTTGCGCCATCCGACTCCCCTCCGGGGAGCCGGCCGGATGGGCTCTTCTTAGCTGCGCCATCCGACTCCCCTCCGGGGAGCCGGCCGGATGGCGCTGGTCATGCAGCAGTCCTTAGTGGTTCCGGCACCGCAACCCTGCACCTCCCGTTTGCGATACGGGCACTCCAGCGCCGCAGGCGCTCAGGC
>JAGRKS010000061.1 GCA_020442185.1 Hyphomicrobiaceae bacterium | reverse complement strand
GCGGCTGCGCCATCGGCACCCGCCCTGTCGATCTGCATCTCGAAGGCCTGAAGGCACTCGGCGCCGATATCGAGATCGACGGCGGTTACGTCGTCGCCAAGGCGCCGAATGGTCTGACCGGCGCGCGTATCGTCTTTCCCAAGGTCTCTGTCGGCGCGACCCACAACGTGCTGCTCGCGGCTGCATTGGCCAAGGGCGAAACCGTGATCGAGAATGCCGCGCGCGAGCCAGAGGTGGGTGATGTTGCCCGCTGTCTCGTCAAGATGGGCGCTCAAATCGACGGGATCGGCCATTCGACACTAAGGATCCAGGGCGTGCCCCGCCTCGAGGGCGCCGTGCACACCGTGCTGCCCGATCGCATCGAGACCGGCACCTTTGCCTATGCTGTCGCTGCAACCGGCGGCGACGTGATTCTCGACGGCACATCGATCGAACTGCTCGAGACGGCTCTGGAGGCGCTGCGCGAAATCGGCGCGACGGTCGAGGCGGTCCCGAACGGCATCCGCGTAGCGCGCAACGGCGCAGGGATCGACCCGATCAGCATCGAGACGCAGCCCTTCCCCGGCTTCCCGACCGATCTGCAGGCGCAGCTCATGGCGCTGGTCGCAACGGCGCGCGGCACCAGCGTGATCCGCGAGACGATTTTCGAGAACCGCTTCATGCACGTGCAGGAGCTCGCCCGCCTCGGCGCCGACATCAAGCTGCACGGCGATACCGCTACCATCAAGGGCGTTCCGAAACTGCGCGGGGCACCCGTTATGGCGACCGATCTGCGCGCCTCGGTCTCGCTGGTCATCGGTGGTCTGGTCGCCGAGGGTGAGACGATGATCAACCGTGTCTACCATCTCGACCGCGGCTTCGAACGGCTCGAGGAGAAGTTGACCCGCTGCGGCGCCTCGATCGAGCGGATCAGCGCCGCCTGAGGCCACCGCTCGATGGTCCTGGACGTCGGCCTGGACGCTGGCCCTAACCCTGGCCCTAACCCTGGCCTTTGGGGAATTGGTCTGCGGTAAATCGGCTCGCAGCCGATCTTGCCGTTCGGCTCGGTTGCGCCGTGCGGCCCCGAACGCTATCACTCGCCGATGCCCGCGTCCGTTCCCGTAGGGGGACCGGATCATCCTGCCTTGGCGAGCGCGGTTTCGTCCTGCGGGCCCGCGCCGGAGCGTCCGAAATCGATGGCCGAAATCACACCGCTCATGTTGATTGCGCTCGACGATGCCGACCTGGCTGTGATGTCGGCTCATCTCCAGGATGCGGTGGTGCGCGTCGGGGACATGGCCTACCTGCCGCGCCACAAGCGGTTCGCCACCGTTCTCAATCGGTTCGATTGGATGACCGTGGCGACCAGTGGCGGCAAGTCCGACGAGGTGCTGAGACGGCGATCCGGCCTGCGCTTCGAGCGGGTTCTCGCGGCACGTCT
Organism: Hyphomicrobiaceae bacterium; assembly: GCA_020442185.1. GTDB lineage: Bacteria > Pseudomonadota > Alphaproteobacteria > Rhizobiales > Hyphomicrobiaceae > JAEUMD01. The sequence continues at coordinate 2,669 of JAGRKS010000061.1, read as the reverse complement.
CAGCGGCATCGATCTCAAGTCGCAGAATTCCTTTCTGTCGCTTCTGGCGATCACGATGACCCGTGCGGGAGAGGCCGATCCGGGCGGCCGCGTCCGGCTGGATTTCTCCGGTGGCGCCGCGATCGAACTGGACGTCGAGTGCATCGAGGCGGAACTGAAGGACCTCGGAGCGGCATGGCGCGCCAAGCGACGGCCGGTTCACGAGGATGACGACGGCCAGGGCCGCCGCGGCAGTTCGTAACCAGACCAGTCAAACATCCACCTTCCTGCCATCCTCCAATAAGGCAGACATCATGGGAGCGGCTCCGCGGGAGCCGAAGCGGCGATGCCAAAAAGGCTTCGAACATCGGACGCGGACTTCGAGACCGAGTTTCGCACGTTCCTCTCGGAGAAGCGGGAAGTCTCGGCCGACGTCGATCGCGCGGTCGCGGCGATCATCGCCGAGGTTCGGCGCGACGGCGATGCGGCGCTCGTCTCCCTTTCGAAGCGGTTCGACGGCGTCGATCTCGAGAGCGTCGGCCTGCAGGTGACGCCGAATGAGATCGCCGCCGCGCGTGCGCAATGCACGGCCGAGACGCTCGATGCCCTCGCGTTCGCCCGCGATCGCATCGTCTCCCATCATGAGCGACAGCGCCCGAGTGACGATCGTTATCGCGACGATCAGGGCGTCGAACTCGGCGATCGCTGGACGGCGGTCGAATCCGCCGGGCTCTACGTGCCGGGCGGCCTCGCATCCTACCCGAGTTCCGTCCTCATGAATGCGGTTCCGGCGAAGGTCGCGGGTGTGCCGCGCGTCGTCATGGTGGTGCCGACGCCGCGCGGCGAGCTCAACCCGCTCGTGCTGGCTGCCGCAGACATTGCCGGTGTCACCGAAATTTACCGCGTCGGCGGCGCACAGGCGGTCGCGGCGCTCGCTTACGGCACGGCGACGATAGCGCCTGTCGTGAAGATCGTCGGGCCTGGAAATGCCTATGTCGCGGCCGCCAAGCGACAGGTGTTCGGCACCGTCGGGATTGACAGTATCGCCGGTCCTTCCGAGGTGCTGGTCATCGCGGACCGCAAGAACAACCCCGAGTGGATTGCGGCAGACCTTCTCGCGCAGGCAGAGCACGATACGGCCGCGCAATCCGTGCTGATGACCGACGACGAGGGCTTCGCCAGCGAAGTCGAGGCCGCCGTGATCCGCCAACTCGCTTCACTGCCCCGCGGCAATATCGCCGGTGAAAGCTGGCAGGTGTTCGGCGCCACGATCGTGCTCCGCTCGCTCGACGAGGCGCCGGCGCTTGCCGACAGGTTTGCCGCCGAGCATCTCGAGATCGCGACCGACGATGCCGAAGCGTTGGCCTCGTGCATCCGCAATGCCGGCGCGATCTTCATCGGCCGCCACACGCCAGAGGTCATCGGTGATTATGTCGCGGGATCGAACCACGTGCTGCCGACCGCGCGCAGCGCCCGCTTCTCCTCCGGCCTCGGCGTGCTCGACTTCATGAAACGCACGTCGCTGCTCAAGCTCGACGCGGAAGCACTCGCCAGATTGGCGCCCGCCGCGATGACGCTGGCACGGGCGGAAGGCCTGGAAGCCCATCGCCGTTCCGTCGAGATCCGCGTCACTGATCCGGCCGGGAGAAGCTGATGTCCGACAGCGAAGACGAGACCCAGAAGAGCCGGACGCGGCTTTACGCGATCGAGATCGATCCGAAGTCGATCAACAACTCGAATGCCAACATCGAGCACGAACGTGAGGTGGCGATATTCGACATCCTCGACGGCAACTCGTTTTCCGTCGATGGTCGCGACGATGGTCCGTTCCGCCTGACCCTCGCGATCGTCGAGCAGCGCCTGCAGATGACCATTGGCAACGAGGCGGAGGACGGGCTGGTTACTCACAACCTGTCGCTGACCCCGTTCAAGCGCATCATCAAGGACTATTTCATCGTCTGTGACAGCTATTACGAGGCGATACGCACCGCTCCGCCGTCCCGCATCCAGGCAATCGACATGGGCCGCCGCGGCTTGCACGACGAAGGCAGCCGCATCCTGATGGAGCGATTGGCCGGCAAGATCACGCTGGATTTCGATACGGCACGCCGGCTGTTTACGCTCATCACGGCGTTGCACTGGAAGGGATAGCGTCGCGTGCAGCAGCCGGCCGAGATGCCTGGCGCCGTGCTGTTCGCCTGCTCGATGAATGCAGTGCGATCCCCGATGGCGGCGGCAATACTGAAGCACTTGACCGGACGCCGCGTCTATGTCGAGTCGGCCGGCGTGCGCGCGGGCGAGCCGGATGCCTTCGCAACGGCTGTGATGGACGAGATCGGCATAGACCTCGCATCGCACCGCCCGCGCACGATCCAGGCGCTCGCCGACACAAGCTTCGACCTCATCATTTCCCTCTCGCCCGAGGCACATCACCAGGCCCTCGAACTGACGCGAACGATGGCCGTCGATGTCGAATACTGGCCGACACTCGATGCGACGATCGGCGTCGGTCATGGCACGCGCGAGCAGATCGTCCAATCCTATCGCAATGTGCGCGACCAGCTGTTCGAGCGGATCCGTCATCGCTTTGGGCTCGAAGGTGGGCCGAGCGTTTAAGTCGCTTTTTCGCTCACGGCTGATCCTCGCTCCGCTCGGGCCTCCGCGGGGGCGGCGCTTGCGCCGGGCGCCCT
>JAGRKS010000060.1:9128-9434 GCA_020442185.1 Hyphomicrobiaceae bacterium | reverse complement strand
GCGGTCACAACCTCATCTGGTCCCGCCGCAACGGCGACTGAGGCCAGCCCCTCAAGAAGCCCCGCCGCGGCGGGGCTTCTTCATGCTCATGCCCGCCACCGTCAAGGAACAAGGAATCGGGAGAACGGGACTCCTGATCGGATCTCGTGCCCGGCTTCCGCTCCGCTCTGGCCGGGCGGATTGCTTGGGGGTCTCCCCCCGGCGCGGCGCAAGGGATCGCTGGCGCTCGACCGGGACGGTATCCCCGGCCTTCCTCCACGTCGTTCCTCCGTTCCGTGCAGGCCGGGTGATCCCCCTCCGTCCCGG
>JAGRKS010000060.1:0-9058 GCA_020442185.1 Hyphomicrobiaceae bacterium | reverse complement strand
GAAAGACCATGTATCACCAGCTCGCCACCCGGTTCGGCCGCAACTCCCACCAGATCAGCGGGCGTGAGCCGCTGGATAACGAGGCGCTTTATCGGCACGTCCCGTCGATCTTCGCCAGCGAAGCGCATGACAGCCGTTCCGAACGTTACGTCTATGTCCCCACCATCGACATCGTGGAGGGCCTGCGCCGCGAAGGATGGTTCCCGTTCTTCGCCGTGCAGTCGGTTCCGCGCGACGGTTCGCGGCACGGCCACGCCAAGCACATGCTGCGCCTGCGCCGCGATGGCGGGATCGGCAAGCCGGAGGCGGCGGAAGTCATCATCGTCAACAGCCATGACGGGACCAGCGCCTATCAGATGTTCGCCGGGATGCTGCGTTTCGTCTGCACCAACAGCATGATCGCGGGCGAGCGCTTCGAGGAAGTCCGCGTTCCCCACAAGGGCGGCATTCAAGACCAGATCATCGAGGGCGTCTATACGGTTGCGGAGGATTTTCCGCGCCTCATCGACGCAACCGAGACCATGAAGGAAACCCGGCTGTCGCAGGCGGAACAGACCGTGCTTGCCGAGGCCAGCCTTGTCGCCCGTTATGGCGAGGATGAAAGCCCGGTTCGCCCGGATCAGATCATTACCCCGCGCCGCCGCGAGGATGCCGGGCAAAGCGTGTGGCAGACCTTCAATGTCATTCAGGAAAACCTTGTGCGGGGCGGATTGCATGGCCGCCGCCAAGCCTCGGACGGCCGAATTCGACGCACGCAAACCCGCGCCATCAACGGCATCGACCAGAATGTGACGCTCAATCGCGCGCTCTGGACGCTGGCGGAAGGAATGCAGAAATTGAAGGGACATTGATCCCAAACGCGACAGGGCCGCCGTCATGGTGGCCCTGTCATTCACGGCCTGGCCCGCCAAAAAAATCGCGCCGATCCGGCGTTGCGGATCGGCGGTGCGGCCATGCCCGAAAACATGGCCGCGCTCGCCGGGCTACGCCCGGCTCGCCAAACAACAACGGCGATGTTAAGAAGAAAATAACCAAGAAAACTATCGCGTTAGACGATCCAGTTATCGTGATAACGCAGCTACAGTTATTTCTCGAGATGTTCAAAGCTCTCTATCCGGGCGTTGCTTTGCGTGTGTCCGGCATAGAGAGGTAACGCCATGCTGAGCATCGACTGGCGTTCTTCGGCGGCATACCGATTTGCCAAGAGCATCCCCGCTGCCGGTTTCGCCTGGGAATATCTTCGCCGCGATGACGAGTATCGTCGCGAGTTTCAGGCCATCACCGCGTCGCGCAAGCCGGACCCGGAGCGGCTGGAAGCGTTCGTGCAACGCTGGGGATTGCGATTTTCCGACCGATCCTGAAACCCCGTCGGATCGGCAATCCCTGTTCTGGATTCCCAGCCTTCAGCCACGGGCTATTTGGCTCTCTCCCGTGCAGCATCACGACGGCAAGACCGAGCCGATCGTCACGCTGGCGCATCTTGACGGCCTCGACCTGCGCCAGGCCTCCGATGGCTGGCATGGCATTTGGCAGGCCGATGGCGTCGCGCACCAATTCTGGCTGCCGCACGCCGTTCCCGATGCGGCGGCTTTCTATGGCACGGTCCTGCCGATAGACGACTTCTACGACCTGCGCTCTCACGCCGCTCGCCAATTGGTGCGCGCACTCAAGGGCCGACTGCCGGGCCCTGATTTTCGCGCGCTGCCCGCCCAGCTCCGGCAATGGCATATCCTGTCCTTGCGCGCGCTCGACGCCCGCTTGCGCGGCGAGAGCTATCGAACCATCGCCGAAGTCCTGCTCGGGTTCAGCGGGACGAAAGAGGATTTCGAGGTCGATCCGCGCAAGAACAAGGCTCGTCGCCTTGTCGCCCATGGGATCAAGATGATGCGCGGCGGCTATCGGCTGCTACTGCATTATCCGATCAAACCATCTGGCAAATAAGCCCGCATCTACCTGCCGCCGCGCGCCGCCATCGCGACTGCCTGTTCCAGAATGCGCCGATAGCCTGAGCCTGAGAGCCATTGCGCGCGGGCGAGATGGCTTTCCCAGCAACGGCGGCTGCGCGCTTCCTCGGCGACGGGATCGCGGTGCAGGACGATGCGGGTCACTTCCCGCCAGTCCGCGCCATCCCTGCTGGCGTCAAGCAGGCGCAGATAGGTGACATAGTGCTGTTCATCATAGGGCGTGATGGCGTTTCCGCTCGGCGCTTCGTCGGCCACGTCGGGATCGAGTTCGACTGTAACTCGCATAACGACTCCCCAAATCCGAGGAGGTTCGTCTGCGGTGCGCCCCCGCAAACATCCTCTATGACTCTTGGTGATCGGGGAGTTCGAAACCGCTGTTACACGGCCCCATGGCCTTTAGCTCGGAGAGCCTGTTGTATACGCCACAGGCTCCCCGACCATAGGTCAAGGAGTTCGGTGCCGTAACGGCCGGCACCAACCGGTAACAGAGGGGTTTCGACGCCCCGGAGCAGCGCGTCTCTGCTCCGTTTCGAGTCATAGCCGAACCGCGCGAAAATGTCTTCGCCGAATCTGTCGGCCGGCAATGACTCGCTGAATTAGCTCAACTTATTGGCTTCAAGCAGCCTCTATGGGGTGCCGCCAGCGCGGACCCGCAAATGCGGCACGCTACCGGCCGCCGATCCCTCGCCATGGTTCGCCATAGCCCGCCGCCACGAAGGCCGCGCGCATCCATCGACGAACCAGAGGTGATCCCATGGCCAACCCCTTGGCGGGCCTGCCGCCACGACTCTTGCGCACGCAGGAAGCCGCGCGCTTCCTCGGCATTTCTATCCGCACCCTTGAGAAGCACCGGACCTACGGCACCGGCCCGACCTACCGCAAGATCGGCGGCCGCGTTCTCTACACCGTCCACGACCTCGAATCCTGGTCGGAGATCGGCACGCGGAAATCCATCCGCGAGACGACGGCCGGCACGGTTTTCCCCGCGCGTCCGCTGACGCCCGAAGAGCGGGGCAAGTGCTGAATGCTGCGCAACGACGATCATAGAACCGCGCAGCCGACCGACACGAGCGAGCGCAGCCGTCTCAACCCCTTCGTTGTCTCCATCGGCGACGCGAGCCCGCGCGATCAACGCGACCTGATGGAGCGGCCGTTCTTCTCGCTCGCCAAGGTCAAGCGCACCGCGCCGATCCTCTACGAATCCGGCGGCGTCCGCGTCGAGGTCTTCGGCATGACCGATTACGGCATGGCGACCATCTGGGATGCTGATGTCCTGATCTGGGCCGCCTCGCAAATCGTCGCGGCCGAGAACAATGGTCTCACCACGTCGCGCTTCTTCCGCTTCACGCCCTACCAGCTCCTCATGGCGATCGGCCGCGCAACCGGCGCGCGTGAATATCGCCTGCTCAAGAACGCGCTCATCCGCCTGCAATCCACCTCCATCCGCACGACGATCCGGCAGGGCGAGCATTGGCGGCGGCATCAATTCTCCTGGATCAACGAATGGGAGGAGCTGACCACCCGCGATGGCCGTGTCGAGGGCATGGAGTTCGTCCTGCCGGACTGGTTCTATCGCGGCGTCACCGACCGTTCGCTCGTGCTGGCGATCGACCCGGCCTATTTCCGGCTGACCGGCGGCATCGAACGCTGGCTCTATCGCGTCGCCCGAAAGCACGCCGGGCATCAGCCGCACGGCTGGTTGTTCGAGGTCGCCCATCTTCACCAGAAATCCGGCTCCATGGCACGGATTTCCGATTTCGCGCTCGACCTGCGCCGCATCGTCGCCAGGCAATCGCTGCTCGGCTACCGCCTGGAAATCTACCGCGAAGGCCGCCGCGAGCTGCTGCAAATCCGGCCGCTCGATCCGTCCACAGTGCCTGTGGACAACGCTGTGGAAACGCTCGTGACTTCGGGCGCAAAGGGTATCGGGACTTCGGGCGCAAAGGGTATCGGGACTTCGGGCGCAGCACTATCGGGATTTCGGACGCACGGACCCCAGTTAAGCCTTTGGCCCGAAACGCGGAATTCGGCTGCTAGCTTAGAGTCTAACAGAGAATCTAACTTTTCTTCTTTGACGCACCCGCGCGCGAGGCGTGGTGCCGGTGCCGCCCGATCCATCGCCGATGTGCTGCGCGACATGCTCGCCGACGAGGACCGCCATGGAGGCCGGTCATGAGCGGCAAAGCCTCCCACCGTGCCCATGGCCGTCCGCTGCCGGACGGGTCTGCGTCGTTCACCACGCTCGTCGAGCTGACCTTCGAGAAACGCAGGGTCGAACACTGGATACGCTTCGGCCGCAAAGCCTACGAACAAATCCTCGACCGTCGCCGCAGCGTCGTCGGCTTCGCGCCCGAGAGCATCTTCGCCTTCGTCCGCTGGGCGGCCGGCGAGCATGGCACGATCATCTCGCGCATCGACATCGTGCGCGCCATCGGCCGCGGCGAGCCGTTCCAGACGCTGCCCTTCGTTCGTCCCGGCGGCGACATTCTGCTCCGCCTCGACACCTGGCAGAAGGTGCAGCGCGCGCTTGCCGCGATCGACGCCGTGGAAGAGCTCGGCCTCGATCCGGCCGACGCTTCGCCCGATCACTGGCGGCACGTTCATAACCGGCTCAGCGCCGGGTTGGAGCCGACCGCCTACACGCCCGAGCGCCATGCCGCATGGATCGGTCGCCGGAGGATCGACCCATGAGCCACCGCCGTATCCTCGCGGTGGCGCTGTTCGCCGTGACCGGCATCGCCGCCACCAGCGCCGTCGACATGCCATTGAGGCTCCTCTGGAACGTCACCGCCAGCGCCCCGGTCGGCCTCTACACCATCGAACCGGCTGACCGGCTCGCCGTGCCCGAGCTGGTCGCGGTCATGCCGCCCGAACCACTCGCCGGATTCATGGTGGCGCGCGGCTATGTCGGTCGCGGTGTGCCGCTCCTGAAGCGCCTCGTCGGCCTGCCGGGGCAGCGGGTTTGCCGCACTGGCCGCGCCATCACCGTCGATGGCGTGGAGATGGGCGATGCGCTCGACCGCGACCGGATCGGCCGCGCTCTGCCGGTCTGGCAGGGCTGCCGCGTGGTCGCGCCGGACGAGCTTTTCCTGATGAACAGCGAGGTCCGCGACAGCCTGGACGGCCGCTACTTCGGCCCGCTTCCGGCGAGCGCCGTCATCGGCCGCGCGCTGCCGCTCTGGACTGACGAGGACGGCGACGGCCGCTTCGTCTGGCGCACGCCGACGCACTGATTTCCCAACCACAACACCAGCAAGGAGACTTCCCATGCCGCAGATCGGTCAATTCTCGCGCGACGCATCCGGCTTCGCCGGTGAGCTTGTGACGCTCACTCTCAAGCGTGAACTCGTCATCGTTCCCGCCGAACATTCGGACGCAGAGAACTCCCCGGACTACCGCGTCCATGTCATTGCGCATGACGGCCCCGAGGTCGGCGCGGCGTGGAAACGCACCGGCGAGAAGGCCGGCGAATATCTCTCCGTCTTGCTCGACGACCCTGCATTGCCGCACCCGATCCGCGCCAACCTGTTCCGCGACGACGATGCGGGATCGTCATGGTCGCTGCACTGGACGCGCCTCAAACCGCGCGAAGAGCGGGATTGAGGCCATGCGTCACCCCGTCATCATTGCGCTCAAAGCCCTTATTCCTTTGTTCGCGGGAAAGCCGTCTCATTACTTCGTCCCGCTCGACTACATGTCGGCCGGCGCGCGCAGCGAAGGTCAAGGGCGGCCATCGGCCGGCGCTTCGCGCGCACCCTTGACCGCAGTGAGCACGCTGGCAGGCTGGCGGTTCGGCGGAGAAAGGTCGGCACGGCGATCGTCCGTTCTTCTGCTCGCGAGCGTGCTCGCCTTCGTCAGCGGCTCGGCATTCGCCGTCGCGCAATCGACGCCGATTGTTCGCGCCGCCGCCGTTCATCCCTATGCCGCGCACATCGCCGAGGCGTCGCAGCGGTTCGGCATTCCCGAGCACTGGATTCGCGCGGTGCTGCGCGCCGAGAGCGCGGGCGATGTGCGCGCGATCTCGTCGGCGGGCGCGATTGGGCTCATGCAGGTCATGCCCGATACCTGGGCGGGCCTGCGCGTGCGCTACCGCCTCGGCCGCGATCCCTACGATCCCCGCGACAACATCCTCGCAGGCACCGCTTATCTGCGCGAGATGTGGGATCGCTACGGCAATGTCGCGGCGATGCTCGCCGCCTACAATGCCGGTCCTGGCCGCTATGACGAGCATCGTGCGACAGGCCGCCCGCTGCCGGCCGAGACCCGCGCCTATGTCGCAGCACTCGCTCCGGCGCTCGGCGGCGCGGTCGCGGCCGGGACGCCGGAGAAGCGCGCGGAGCCGCCGCCCGATTGGCGCGAGGCCCCGCTGTTCATCCTGCGCGCGGGCAGCACGCAAACCGCAGCCGCGCCGTCATCCGGCGGGCAGTCGGATGCGCAATCCAGCGGTCGATCGGGCGACGGTCGCGCAGCCGTTCCGGTGCGCGATCCCGTCGATGCGGAGCCGCAGCGCGGCGTCATGTTCGTGGCCCGCGCGAACGGCGGAGGAATGCGATGAGCATCGCGTTCGCGCGTTCGAGCGGGCCGTATCCGGTGTGCAGTCAGGCAAGGGAGCGCCTGGCTGCATTCCCCGTCTTAGGAGCAGGAAGGGAAGAAAGGGCGGAGGGCAAGATAAAGGAAACCGGCACCACGGGGCGGCGGTTTCTGGGCAAGCCCTTGTCTGCACACTGTTTTGGCGTGCCGTTTCCGGCACCTTGCTTTTCGAGCCCGCGTGCCGCGTGTTCGCGCAAAGCCTTGGCTTTGCTGGGTTTCGACCGGCACCATAGCCCGAAATCGGGCGGTTTGCGGCATTTTGGACTGGAGGCGCGTCCTTGAGCGCTGATGACGAATTTCGCTTCCGGCCGAAGCCCGGCCGCATCCGCGCCGACACGCCGAAGCTCGGCAAGGCCAAGAGCTTTCTCACCCAGGCAAAGAAGATCGCGCGCCAGCAAAGCAACAGCCCGTCGCGGTCCTCGGCGTCGTCGCCATCGCGCTCCCGGTCATCGTCGCCGTCCAAGGGCGGCAAGGCTTCGCGGACGAGCGCGCCGGGCCTCAAGCGCGGACGCGGCGCGGCCTTCGTGCGCGCCCGCACCCTGTCGGGCGGATGGAAGCACAGCACGCCAGGTCAGCGCCGCGTCGTCGTCAAAACCCGCTACGTCCAGGGCGCGGGCAAGAACGGGAAGTCCGCCGCCCATCTGCGCTACATCCAGCGCGACGGCACCTCGCGCGACGGCCAGCGCGGCCAGCTCTATTCCGCTCACGAGGACCGAGCCGATGGCGCGGCCTTCGTCGAGCGCGGCGCCGACGATCGCCACCAGTTTCGTTTCATCGTCTCACCCGAGGACGGCGCGGACCTGTCCGATCTCACCGCCTATACCCGCGACCTCATGGCCCAGGTCGAAACCGATCTCGGCACCAAGCTCGATTGGGTCGCGGTCAATCACCACAATACCGGCCACCCCCATGTTCATGTCATCGTGCGCGGCACGGACGAGCTGGGCGAAAACCTCGTCATCAATGGCGACTATCTCGCCAACGGCATCCACGAGCGGGCGAGCGATCTCGCCACGCTCGAACTCGGCCCCGTCACCGAGATCGAGCAGAGCCGCAAGCTCTCGGCCGAGATCGATCAGGACCGCTTCACCCGTATCGACCGCGCTATGACCGAGGAAGCCGAGGACCGCTTCCTCGATCTGCGCTACGAGCCCGCCGATCCGAAGCGCCAGTTCAATCGGACGCTGCGCCTGCGCCGTCTCGCCAAGCTGGAGAAGATGGGGCTCGCCATCGAGCACGCGCCGGGCGTCTGGGAACTCGGCGAGCGGATGGAACCGGCGCTGCGCGAGCTGGGCGAGCGCGGCGACATCATCCGCAACATGCACAAGGCGCTGAAGGCCGACGGGCTGGAGCGCGACCCCATGACCTTCCAGATTCACGACGCCGCGCCGGAAGTCCCGATCACCGGCCGCGTCGTCGACAAATATCTGACCGACGAGCTGGGCGAGAACCTGACCGTGGTGGTCGATGGCATCGACGGCCGCACGCACCATGTCGGCGGCATCGACCCGGCCCGCGTGGCGGATGCCCGGATCGGCAGCGTCGTCGAGATCGGCCCGCCTGATACCGCGAGCCGTCCGTCCGACCGAACCATCGCGACCACTGCCGAAGGTGGCATCTATCGGCCGAGCCGGCATCTCGAACAGGCGAAGTTCGAGGGCCGCGTGCCGGGCGGCGACTATGACGGCTATGTCGATGCGCATGTGCGCCGGCTGGAGGCGCTGCGCCGTGCCGGGATCGCCGAACGGATCGACGCCGACCAGTGGCGCATCCCGCAAGACTACGAGGCGCGCGCCGCCGCCTATGACGCGGGCCGCAACCGGCAGGCCAATATCCGCATCCTCGCGACCGCGCGGCTGGAACAGCAGATCGGCGCGGACGGCGCGACCTGGCTCGACCGGCGACTGATGACGCCCGGCACGTCTGACCTCGCGCCGACCGGCTTCGGTCAGCAGGTCCGTGATGCCATCGACCTCCGCCGCGAGCATCATATCGACCGTGGCGACGCCACCCCCGGCCCGAACGGCGGAACGCTCTACCGGCGCAACCTTCTCGCCACGCTGCGCGCCCGCGAGATCGAGCTCATCGGCGGCGAGCTGGCCGCGACGAAGAACCTGCCGTTCCGTGCGGCCACCGACGGCGAGAAGATCGGCGGCAAGTTCACGGGGACCGTCCAGCTGTCGAGCGGCAAATTCGCCGTGGTCGAACAGAGCCACGAGTTCACTCTTGTTCCGTGGCGGCCGGTCATAGACCGCCAACTCGGCAAGGGAGTCAGCGGCGTGGTTCAGGGAGGATCGGTGTCGTGGCATATGCGTTCGCGCGGTCTTTCGCTGTGATCGTGCTTGGCTATGTGGTTTGTTTCAATCCCCGGCCCATAAGCTGCGAGAAGAGCGGATCGTGCTGCGGTTTCGGCACTTCGGTATGCGGACGTGACAACTCTCCCCCGTTGGCAATTGGGCCTTGAGCAGACGTCATGGCACTAGGCTGGATCGACATTCAGGATT
>JAGRKS010000059.1 GCA_020442185.1 Hyphomicrobiaceae bacterium | reverse complement strand
GCTTTCCTGCGTGTAGCCGAAGGCCTGCTGCAAATCGAGCAGGTTGACATTGGAGGTGCGCGCGGGCTGGCGGCGCTGCGGCAAGGGCAGGTCGGAAACAAGGATCTGCGTGCTCTTGAGCCAGCTCTCGTAGGGATGGCTTGCGGAGATGTCGGCCTTCAGTTCCTCGTCGGAAACGATGCGTCCCTTTTCGAGATCGATCAGCAGCATCTTGCCGGGCTGGAGACGCCACTTCTTGACGATATTCTCCTCCTTGACGGGGAGCACGCCCGATTCCGAGGACATGATGACGACGTCGTCCTTGGTGACGAGGTAGCGCGCCGGCCGCAAGCCGTTGCGATCGAGCGTTGCGCCGATCTGGCGGCCGTCGGTGAACGCCATTGCAGCCGGGCCGTCCCACGGCTCCATGAGGGCTGCGTGATATTCGTAGAAGGCGCGGCGCTTGCCATCCATCGTCGGGTTGCCGGCCCAGGCTTCCGGAATAAGCACCATCGCCGCATGGCTCAGGCTGTAGCCGCCCATCACCAGGAATTCGAGCGCGTTGTCGAAGCATGCGGTATCGGACTGGCCTTCATACGAGATGGGCCAGAGCTTCTGGATGTCGTCGCCAAACAGCGGGGTCGACACCGATGCCTGCCGCGCGGCCATCCAGTTGACGTTGCCGCGCAGCGTGTTGATTTCGCCGTTGTGCGCGACCATGCGATAGGGATGCGCCAGCTTCCACGACGGGAACGTGTTGGTCGAAAAACGCTGGTGAACGAGTGCCAGCGCCGATGAGAAGCGCGGGTCCGAGAGGTCCTTGAAATAGGCCTTCACTTGATAGGACATGAACATGCCCTTGTAGACCAGTGTGCGTGTCGAAAGGCTGACGCAGTAGTGGCCGATGTCGCGGCCCTTGTAGGCGTCCTGCAGCGAGTTCGACACCATCTTGCGGACAAGATACAGACGCCGCTCGAATGCGTCCTGGTCGCCCGAGAAGCTGCCGCGTCCGATGAAGACCTGGCGATGCATCGGCTCGGTGCCGATCACCATTTCCGAGAGACAGGAATTGTCGACCGGTACGTCGCGCCAGCCGATGAGGTTCAGCCCCTGCTCCTTGACGATACGCGACCAGACCCGCTTGCAGTGTGCGCGCAGCCGGTCGTTCTTCGGCATGAAAACGTGTCCGGCCGCGTAGTTGCCCGGCTCGGGCAGCGAGAAACCGCGCACCTGGCAGTCCTGGGCGAGGAAGGCGTGTGGGATCTGCACGAGGATGCCGGCGCCGTCGCCCGCGATCGGGTCCGCCCCGACAGCGCCGCGATGCTCGAGGTTCTCGAGGATCTGCAACGCGTCCGCCACGATCTTGTGCGACTTGCGCCCGCGCATGTCGGCGATGAAACCGACGCCGCACGCATCGCGTTCGAGCGCCGGATCGAACAGACCCTGGGCCTCGGGACGGCCGCTTGCGTCGCGTTCGGTGTCGTCGGCGGTGTCGTATGCGAACTCGGAGTGAGGGCTATTGGTCATATCAAGTCCTTGAGTGCCGTCGGTGGCGCGGTCGTCGATCAAAGTCTTATGGAGATCTCGCGGAAGTCGGATCATCGGTTCTTTGCCGGAGTGAAGCAAGTGAGCCGGCTGACGTACGTGACGCTCGGCCATCGTTCGCGGCCGTAGGGCAGTCAGCGTTTTCGTGCGGCGGGCGCGAGGAAGGTCCGATCGAGGCGGCCCGGATCAGGCAATTCAGGACCCCACGTTCGGTTGGCCGCCTTGCGGTTGAGCGGCACGCAATCCCTCTTCCGCCCCGGCGCGGCGGCCGGATGACGTCGGAAGAATTCATACGTGGCCGGAACTGGCGGCACGAGGCGCGTCTCCGTCGAACGAAAGACCGGCCAGGCTGGATTGCCGGGACCGGTGGGGCAACGAAATTCGAAATGGGCTCGAAGGCCCGAACGCGCTTGCATCAGCTTTCGCGTCCCCGCAGAGCACTGCGGATAAAGGTCAGCAATGCTGTCCTTTTTCCGCAAACATGGCAGATTTTTCGGGGTTGCACAAGTGCTCGGGCTGCGATTGCGAGCATGCGCCATCAGCATGCGATGACGGGCTGGCATCGAAGCGCGGCCGCGGGGTTCTGCTCACCGGCGCATACTGCGCGAGCGATGTCGCAGGAAAAGAGGCGGACAGCCGGGTGGCCATCCGCCTCGCGCGTCACCGGTGGGGGAGCCGGTGGCGACGGCGCTGTGTGCATCTGGAGGAAGCCAGCGGGTTGCATCACAGCGCCAGCGATGGTCCGTGGCCCGGGGGAAGGCCAGCCGCGCACGGGGGCGGCGCAGCGGGGACCATTCGCGGGATACGGAGCGATCCTTGGTCGGGGTAGCGCTCCGAAAAGACATAATGCGCAACTCGCAACTTCGTTTCACGGGTTCGCGGTACGCGCTGTTTTTCCTCGTCTCTCGGCCTTTCTTCGTCGGGTCCATCGGCGGATGAGCGGCACTCTCGCGCCCGCGAGCGAGGGGTGCTGAAGGGGTGATGCTGATTGCCGGCCACCGGCGAGGGGGCACCGGTGGCCGGTTCGCGCCTTCACACGCTCATCCGCTGATACTCGAGACGGATGAATGCCCGCCGAGGCTCGGCCCTGGCTCGCGCGAGGCCCGGAGCTTGCTCGGGGTGAGCGTGCTTCAGCATGTCGCCATGTTACGCGTGCGCCTCGATCTGCTTCGTCGGCTGAGCGGCGATCGGGATCACACGCGGCTTCATTCGCTCGGGGATGTTGCGAACGAGATCGACATGCAGGAGGCCGTCCTTGAGGTCGGCACCCGAAACTTCGACGTAGTCGGCGAGTTGGAAGCGACGCTCGAAGGAACGGGCCGCGATCCCGCGATGCAGGAAATGGCGCTCTTTCTCGTCGTTGGCTTTGTCGCCACGAACGGAAAGCGACTGCTCCTTGACTTCGACCTTGATCTCATTGGCCGCAAAGCCCGCGACGGCCATCGTAATCCGGTACTCGTTCTCGCCGAGCCGCTCGATGTTGTAAGGCGGGTAGGCGGTATCCTCGGTACTGGCCATGCTGTCGAGCAGCTGGGCAATGCGGTCGAAACCGATGGTCGAACGGTACAGTGGTGCAAAATCAACTTGTCGCATCACATATCCTCCTCAGGAAGCAACATGCGTTGTGCCGGCCCTAGCGGCGCGTGTCGTCTGACGGTGCGGCTGCCTAAGAGCCCGGCGCTCCATCGTGGCCCCTCTGACGAGGCAACCACGTCCTCGATTTAGGCGTGCATCGGTGTTCTTCAAGGGGGGGGGCGAACGTGGCTCGCTGCGCTTCCGCCGTTCCGTCGCCGTCGCCTCGAATCGCGGTGATTGAAGCCACCCAAGACGGAGCCTGCACGAGCCCGGAAGGTCGTCGCCGCCGGTTGCCGGCAAGGCCTGATGCCGCCCTGCCCGTCCCGGCATAACGTATTGTTTGAGCATATTAATCTTCTTGGATTGGCACCGCTCCTTCATCTGCGGTTCATTTTGGCCAGAGCACATTCTCCAGGGGCAGGGAGGCTCCAGGGGCAGGGAGGTGGCCCGATCGCAACCATCGACCAAGGAGAGACGTAGATGAGCAGGTGTTCGACGCTCGCCAGCAGGTGCGCCGCGATGGCCGCAGGATTGGCGGTGATGCTGATGGGTGCACCGCCGAGCCAGGCGGCCGATCTCGACGACTATGGTCCGCCGCAAGGTTCCTACAAGGATCGGTGGGGCGACAGCGGCGATTACGATTCCGGGCCGCACCGCTCCGACTATCGCCGATCTTCGTCGTGTGTTCCGCGCGACGTGATCCGCAGCCGCCTCGAAGCTGATGGGTGGCGGTATTTCGAGAATGCCGATCCGCGCGGGCCGTACGTGGTTGTCGAGGCGCGTCGTCCGTCTGGGCGGCTGTTTCATATCCGCGTCGATCGTTGTTCTGGCGAGGTCGTGCTGGCGCGACCGCTCGAGCCGCCGCCACGCTATTTTCGCCGCAGCCGGTGGGACGAACGGCGCTATGATCGCCGGGGCTGGCATCGCCGCGACTGGGATCGTGCCGACTGGGGCCGTTCCGACTGGCACCCTAGGACACGTGCGGGCGTGTCGCTCCGGGCCGGGCTGAGGTTCGACGACGTCTTCTGAAACGCCGAGCCCCTACGTCTATGAGAAATCGGCGCGCTAGAGCCCACCTCCGGCAAACGCGCGAACGTCACCACGTGACGTTCGCGCGTCTTTCGTTCTGGTCGCCGCCTGGCTCGGTGTCGCGTGTTCCTGATGCGTGATCTCACGCCCTCCTCGATGCTATAGTCTGCAACGCGTGCGAATCTCGATCGGGCGGCGGCCTTCCGCCACGTCCCCTCTCGTCGCGCGGCGGACCGAAAGACCTGGACGGCAGAGCACATGGACCTCGTATCATTGGCCCGTAATCCCGTGCCGAGCGGCGCTGTCACCGGTGCCTTCGCCGGCTATGACGGAGCACCATTACGCTATGCCCGCTGGGATGCGACACGCTCACCGCGGCGCGGCACGGTATGCCTGTTTCACGGGCGCGCGGAATTCATCGAGAAGTATTTCGAGACCATCGCGGATTTGCGCCGCCGCGGCTTCGCCGTCGCCACGCTCGATTGGCGCGGGCAAGGCCGGTCTTTCCGTGCGCTGGCCGATCGGCGCAAATCGCACATCGACGATTTCGCGGAGTACGACAAGGATCTGCTGCGCTTCATGAAGGACGTGGTGCTGCCGGACTGCCCGCCGCCCTACATCGCGCTCGCGCATTCGATGGGCGGCAACATTCTGCTGCGCGCCGCCGCCGCGCCGGGCAGTTGGTTCTCGCACATGGTGCTGACGGCGCCGATGATCGCATTCGCCGACGAAAAGGTCGGATATCCGCAGGCCGTCGCGCGCGCCTATTCCGAGACATTCGCGCGGTTGGGCTTTGCGTCGAGCTTTGTCCTTAAAGGCTCCTCAGTTCCCGTCGAACTCGGCCCCTTCGAAGGTAACGAGTTGACCGCCGATCGCGAGCGCTACGGGCGCACGCGCGCCGTTATCGAGGCGGCTCCCGATCTCGGCCTCGGTGCGCCGACGATCGGCTGGTTGCGCGCGGCATATCGTTCCTGCGCCCATGTCGGCGCACCGGCGTTCGCCGACAGCGTCCGCGTTCCGGTGCTAATGCTGGCCGCGGGCAACGACACCATCGTTTCGACACGCGCGATCGAGGAGATGGGTGTCCGGCTGAAGATTGGAAGCCACCTGCTGTTGCCGGGCGCGCTCCACGAAATCCTGCAGGAGACCGACCAGGTGAGGCAGCGGTTCTGGGCGGCATTCGATGCTTATCTCGATACCGCGGCGGCCGCAGCCTAGGGCGGAATTGCGGCGCACACGCAGATCCATCGCTGCGCACCGGTGGGCATCATTGCGCCGGGTCATGCCGTGGTGACTATGGCCGGTCGCATCGGTGCGTGGTGTTTCAGGATGCCAAACGCTTCAGGATCGCATCGTGGAGTTGAGCGTCGCCCGTCGCGAGAATGCGGCCGCCATCGGTCGCCGGTCGTCCGTCCCAGGTCGTGACCCGGCCGCCAGCGCGTTCGATGATGGGGATGAGAGCGGCGATGTCGTAGCCCTTGAGTCCGGCTTCGATAACGACGTCGACGAAGCCCGCCGCCAACAGGCAATACGAATAACAGTCTCCGCCATATCGGGTCATGCGGGCCGTCGCTGCGATACGCTCGAAGCTCTCGCGCTCGAATCCGGCGGCCAGGAGGTCGGGATGTGTGGTCGTAACGGTCGCGTCGGCGAGCCGCTTGCAGGACCGTGTTTTGATCTTCGAGATTTTGCCGCCGGCATTGCGCGCATAACTGGCCTTTTCCGCCGACCAGAAGCGCTCGCCGGTATAGGGCTGATCCATGATGCCGAGGAGGGGGGAGGTGCCATCCAGCAAGCCGAGAAGTGTGCCCCAAAGTGGCGAGCCCATGATGAAGGCGCGCGTGCCGTCGATGGGATCGACGATCCACCGGTATCGGGCGTCGCCAGCGCGTATGCCGAATTCCTCGCCGATGAAGCCGTGGTCGGGGAAGCGCCGCGTCACTTCGCGCGCAATTATCTTTTCTGCGCCGCGGTCCGCGGCTGTAACCGGGTCGAACCCCTTGCCGCCGAGCTTGTTATCGACACTGATCTTCTTGCGAAAATGTCGAAGGACTACAGGACCACTCTGGTCGAGCACATCATGAGCGAAGTCCAGCAAAGTCTTGAATCGGACCGGAGGCGTGATTGCCACAGCAATTCATATCCTTTAGCTTGCTGAACGGGCAGGGAGACGCGAAAATTCCTGTTGTTCAGTGGTGACCTACTAGAATGGAGGGGGGCGGGAGCGGATCGGCACATCCGGATGACGTGGTTGTGTCAGATTTGCACCTCATACACGTGTTGTTTGCCACTGGACAATGTGGCCAATTGCATCCCCGTGCGAATACTCTCATCTATTATGTCGTGGGATCGTTTTCACCAACGGTTCCACTGCCCACTTTGGGCGTTTCCTCCCTAGACTTGGGCCGTTCGCACGCACGAACGGCCCCTTTTGTGTTCAGATTTGCCGCACGCTGCGCATATCTGACGCGACGGGGGCGTTCGGGGGGCTCGCGCCCATGTTTGGCGCGTGATCGTTGGCCGGATCACCGTCACGGAGCGCAAGTTAGATCTGCCACAATCTGGTCGATCAAAGCGACCATCGCAGGACAGGGCGCCAGTCGGCCGTTTGCAATGGCGATGGCGACCGTCGGCTATCGGCCATCTTCCAAGGCCAATCGATAACCGGACATATCACGCGAGCAGATGGCTTGCCCCATGAAGTCGTGGGCTGCATTCCGACAGCTGCCCGCCTGAGTCCCGGCTGCCTTGCAAAAATTGCAGTTGTCGATTGTGCGTCGCACCTTTAATTATTGCATTGCGACACCGGCGAGCCTCGCTCGTCTGTCGTAGCCCTCCTTGGGCGTTTCCTCCCTAGACTTGGGCCGTTCGGTTTCCGGACGGCCCCTTTTCTTTTGGGGCCCCCGTCGATCGAGACCAGACGGCCGCCCCCGGGAACGCCGAAAAACCCCTAAAATATTGCGGATTTCCCGGTCAATGGACGATTGTGCCGTTGCTGAGCGATGTCGCAATGGCCGGTCAGCCGTTGATCAGGAATTTCCCGGCCCCGTTGTTGTGGCCTCAACCGACGACCTTCGCAGGCGCAATATCGACGTTCGTACATATTGAAAACTGCTGCGGCGCAACATAGCTTAATGACAGTCAGCGTCGGACATCGTCCGGCGCCGGCCGCCCGATCCGGGTGTTTCCTCCCAGACTCCGGGGCCGTTCGCCAAAACGCGGACGGCTTTTTTTTGTCTGGCATGCCGTCGATGGCCCCAGTGCGTCGGCCGAGCTGATGCGCTAGCAAAACCCGGGTGGGCTATCGCCTGGAGCCAGGGCGTTGGAACTGGGCCAGAAGGAGCGCGCGGGGAGTTACCTCGCCGAACGGCTTTGATGGGCGGAGCCCTGCCAAAGGGTACATGCGCCGAGAAAAGAACCCTGGGTTGCTATTCGGCCGCTGCCCGCCGCTGGAAATGCTGCGGCAACATGTCAAACATTTCGCCGGCGAGCTCTGCGAGATCCGCCGTCAGCCGGTCGAAGCCCTTTGATCGCTCGAGCGTCATCTCGTCGAGGTAGAGAGCCCGGTTGATCTCGATTTGCAGCGCGTGCCAACCTTGGTTCGGGCGACCGTAGTTCTCGGTAATGAAGCCGCCGGCATATGGGCGGTTCATTTGCACATCGTAGCGTTTCGCGGAGAGCGCCTCGCGGACGAAGTGCGACAAGCGGAAATCGCAAGCGACACCGAAGCGGTCGCCGAGCACGAAATCGGGCCGGGTCAGGATGCCTTTTGTCATCGAAGCCGACGGCATCGAGTGGCAGTCGATCAAGATCGCATACCCGAAGCGATCGCGCGTCCGGTCGAGAAGACCCGATAGTGCGGTATGGAAGGGTTTGTAGAGCGCATCGATGCGGGCGAAGGCCGCCTCCAGCGATATATGCGAGCGGTAGATGTCCTCGCCGTCGGCGACCACCCGCGCAATAGTGCCGAGCCCACCTGCAACGCGCACCGAATGGGCGTTCGCGAAGTCGGGCAACGGCTCGCGGAACAGCATCGGGTCGAGTTCGTAGGGCTCGCGGTTNNGGTTGACGTCGAGGAAGGCGCGGGGAAAGCGCGCGGCAATCATCGGCGCCCCGAGATCGCTGACAGCGGCGAACAGCTGATCGACGTAGCAGTCTTCCGAGCGGCGCAGTGTCAGCGGATCCAGCCGCGATTGATCAAGAAAATGCTGTGGATAAACTCGTCCCGAATGGGGCGAGCAGAAAACGAACGGCGCTGACTGATCAACCGGTTCGGAAATGACGAACGGCGGAATCAACTCGCTGGCAATGCCGGAAAGCTCGGCGTGGGGCATGTCAGGTCAAACGTCCGTATTGCGGGGGGAGCCCTGTTGGCGTCCGAGACGCCCGAGCCCCGAGACTGTGCCAGCTTCGCCCGGTGATGTCGATGCGCCGCGTTGATGCAAGCGGGAACGACAACTTGACATAAGCTGCAATCATGTCGGGCAAAACGCGAAAGACTTCGAGAAACCGCCTTCGCTTCACCCTCCGTTTACCATCCTGACGACAGATTCCGATGAGATCTCGTCAAACATGCTCCTTGCGTCCACAAAGATATGGCGGCCACGATGACAGCCAAGCCTTCAAGCGTACCCATGCAACGTATTCTGCTTGCCGAGGATGACGATTCCATGCGCGGCTTTCTGCAGCGGGCGCTGTCGCGGGCCGGGTACGACGTCACCAGCTTCGCCAACGGCGAGGAAGCCTTCGAGCGCCTCAAGCAGGAGCCGTTCACGCTGCTCCTGACGGACATCGTCATGCCGCGTATGGACGGCATCGAGTTGGCCCGGCGCGCCAGCGAGCTCGATCCAGAGCTGAAGATCATGTTCATCACAGGCTTTGCCGCCGTCATCTTGAACAGTGACGTTGCCGCGGCCAAGGAAGCTCGCGTGCTCTCGAAACCCTTCCATCTCAAGGATCTCGTGCAGGAGGTTGAGCGCGTTCTCGCCGCCTGAGAGGGCTGGCCTCGGGGTTTATCGATCGGCGGTGTCGGCGGCGCTTGCTCTCCGGCCACAATGTGATTATAGGAGCGGTTCTCCGGCGCTTCGGACGTGGCGAACGGGCACTTAGCTCAGCGGTAGAGC
>JAGRKS010000058.1 GCA_020442185.1 Hyphomicrobiaceae bacterium | reverse complement strand
TGGAGCGCACGATCGTCGTGTTGCGTCCGACGTTGCCGGAGCCGATCCAACCCTTCTCGACGACGGCCACCTTGCGGATTCCGTAGCGGCTGGCGAGGTAATACGCGGCCGCGAGACCGTGCCCGCCGCCGCCCACGATGATGACATCGTAAGCCGTGCCGGGCGGTGCGTCGCGCCAGGCGGGAACCCAGCCGGTATGACCGCGCAGCGCCTCGCGGAGAACGCGAAAGATGGAGTATGGCGGCGATCGCATGCCTTTGCCCCCTCAGGGTTCGAGCGCTGGTTCAGTTAAGCCTGAAGGACTGTTGAATGGAATATAAGCAATGCTTATAGTGTGCCGATGTCAGAATCCGCTCCGGAGCTGCCCTTCGATCTCCGTTCGCTCGAGATCTTCCTCGCGGTTTGCCAGGCCGGGAGCATGGCGGCGGCCGCGAAGACGCTCGCGATAACTCAGCCGGCCATTTCACTCGCCGTCGCCGACCTCGAGCGCAGGACCGGCACCGAGCTGTTCGATCGACGCGTGCGGCCGCTCGCATTGACGGCGGCGGGCGGTCTCCTGCGCCAGCGTGCCGTTGCGCTCATCGCCGACGCTCGCGAGATCCCGGAGCTGCTGCGCCGTTCCGCGCAAGGCCAGATTCCGCTGCTGCGGGTCGGGCTCGTCGATTCCGTCGGTCGGGCACTGTCGACCCCGATTGCGGAGTTTCTCGCGGCGCGCGCCGAAGCCGTATCGGTTCTTGCGGGGCTCACCGCCGCGCACGCCAATGCGTTGTTGACGCGCCGGCTCGACATCTACGTCGGTGTCGACGACCTCGACGAGGCACCAGGGCTCGAGCGGTGGGAGTTGCTGAAGGAGCCGTATGTTCTGCTGCTGCCGAGGGCGCATCCACAGGTGCGAACCTTGACAGCGCTGCGACGGCTTGCCGAGACGACGCCGTTCGTCCGCTACAGCGCGCGCTCGCAGACCGGTGTCGAGATCGAGCGGCATCTGCGTCGCTTGGGGCTTGCGCCGCCGTCATGGTGCGAGTTCGATACGCCGTTCGGGGTTGCGTCCATGGTGGCAGCCGGCGACGCCTTCGCGATCACCACGCCGCTCTGCATCTTCGAGGCTCGCATGCCGCCGGGCCGTGTCGTGGCGACGCCGCTTCCCGGTCCGCGGATATCACGAACGCTGACGATGGTTGCGCGACAGCGGGAGTTCGGCAACACGCCGCGCGATCTCGCCGCCGAAATGAGCCGGCGTCTCGGCGAGCCGGTCGCGGCCATTCTCGCGGCTCTCGGCTGATCTGCGCGTGGCAGTCGCCGTCTCCTGCCTAGCTCGGGAGCGCCGATTGTCGGTGACGCCGGCCAAACAGCACCGACATCGCCTTTCAAGTAGCGCGCATACCCGGCAGTATGTGCCGGATTGCATGCGATTCGGTGCCGATGGCGCTCGCCTGCCGCGATTGGACCGCTTTTCCCGAGGATGCTCGTCCGCATCCAGGATTCTGCCACGGGGGATACCAGGAATGCATCGACTGACGTCGCTGACTGTGTGCGGCAGACTATTGCTCGCAACAATCCTTGTGGCCGGCGCTTCTCTGGCGCGCGCCGAAACTGCGACGAGCGTACCGCAGCCGCAGCCCTCCGCGGCCTCCGATTCCGCTCCGGGCAACGAAAGCGCCTTGGAACGCTCGGCCCCGGCCGATGCGACGCCATCGACCATCGAAACGGGGACAGTGACGGCGCCCCCCCTAGCGATCGCGCAGGACGCTGCGTCGGCGCTGCCGGAAGCGTTGACCGGCGCCCTCCGAGCCGTGCTCGACCAGCCTCCGGAAGGCAAGGCCGCCGCCCGCGAGCTGAGCGGCATCGAGAAAGACCGCGACGCCCTCGCCGCGTTCTACCGTCAGCGCAACGCCGAGCCGCTGTGGGTCGCGGCCGACGGACCAACGCCGCGCGGTGTGGCCCTCAGGAACGAAATCGCGAACGCAGCGGCCTACGGTCTCGATCCCTCGGCCTTCGATCTCCCCGAGTTCGACGCCGGCGCGACGGCCGCACAGCTTGGTGCGATCGATTATCAGCTCTCGCGCGCCGCGCTGACCTACGCCCGGCATGCCCGGGGTGGGCGCATCCCCGAGCCCGCGCGCCTTCTCAATTCGAATCTCGACCGCAAACCGCAAGTGCACGATCCGAAGGACGTACTGGAGCGGTTGGCCCGTGCAAGCGACGTCGCGGCCGAACTTGCAGCGTTGCATCCGGTGCATCCGCAGTTCGAGAAATTGCGACAGGCGTTTCTCGCGGAGACGAAGGACGGCAAGGGCGGCGGCAAGCTCAACGCGACCGCCAAACGGTTGCGCGCCAACATGGAGTTCTGGCGCTGGATGTGGGACGACCTCGGCGAACTCCATATCTTCAACAATCTGCCGGAGTATATGCAATACGTCGTCAAGGACGGGAAAGTCGTCCGCTCGGAGCGGATCGTCGTCGGCGAGATCGGCAAACAGTCGTCGGTCTTTTCGCGTCCGCTAAAGTCGGTGGTGTTGCGTCCGCGATGGCGCGTGCCGGAAAGCATCATGGTGCATGAGCTGTGGCCGAACCTCCGGCGCGGCGGCGGCCAGATGCGCCGTTACGGCCTCGAAATCACCACCAAGAGCGGTCAGTCGCGAGATTGGCGCACCATCGACTGGAACCACGACGACATTCGTAACTATCACGTCTGGCAGCCACCGGGCCGCGGCAGTGTTCTCGGCTTCGTCAAGTTTTCCTTCCCGAGCCAGCACACCATCTTCATGCACGATACGCCAGACAAGTGGATGTTCAACTCACGCCAGCGCACGCTCAGTCACGGCTGCCTCAGGGTGCGAAACCCCATGGGCCTGGTTGAGATCGTGCTCGGTCACGACAGGGGCTGGGATCGCGCGAAGATCAAGGCGCTGATCGACAAGGGGCCGCTCGACAACGATGTCGAGATGGAAAAGCATATCCCGGTTCATCTCGCCTATTTCACGGCCTGGGTCGCGGACGATGGCAAGGTCAAGACGTTCCGCGACATCTACGGCCACGAGAAGCGCGTGACGCAGGCGCTCGACGGCGACTGGAAGAGGATCAACAAGGGCCGGAACCACCTCGCACCGCCGCAACCGAAATTCGACAAGAACAAGGTCGCACAATCGCCACCAGCGAAGCGCCGCAAGAAGGGCGAGAGCGCGAGCAGCATCTTTGGCGATGCGTTCGGCCTGCCGTTCTGACGCGAAAGCGGCCGCTTGCCTCGGGACATGAGCCAGCGGGCGGGACGTATCGCAATACTGCCGTCTCAGCGGGCAGCCGCCCGCTTGCTGTTGTCCGCGTCAAACGTCGGGAGGATCTGCTGCGCGGCGTGGCCGTGCCGCAGCAGCCGGCCCTGCATCAGTTCGTTGGTTGCGCGCAGTCGCCGGCACGTCGCCTCGAGCAGCGCCAGCAGGGCATCCGTATTGTCCGCAAGGATCGGCATGAGGTCGTGGCGATAGATCGCAACGACTTCCACGGGTTCGCGCGCGACGACGCTCGCGGTACGAGCATGCCCGTCGAGCACGGCGATCTCGCCGACGACGGATCCCGCATGCATGGTTGCAAGGACGACATCACGGCCGCAGCCGCTGGTGTTGACGACATCGACACTGCCCTTGAGAACGATCATCAGGCTGTCGCCGGGCTCGCCCGCCCGGAAGATCGTCTCGCCGGCCGCAAGCCTGATCACAACGGAATGTTCCATGATCGCGGCGATGAAGTCGTCCGAGCAAAGCGAGAACGTGCTCTCCGATTTCAGGAAGCGGCGGGCGCGTTCGCGCGGGTCGGTAACGTCGGAAAGGGTTTCATTTGAGTTGGTGGCCGGCATTGATGCCTCGCGTTGGTCGGTCGGTCAGGTGCGACATGCCCACGCGCAAAGCCGCATCGAGCGAAGCGGGGCGGTGCGATTGCCGGATTGAACCGCGCGTCCGGGCCGCAATGCAGGCGGTGGTCGAGCGTCGAAGATAGCCGTCAAACCATAAGATACGGTTGAGGCGCGCCCTCTGATTTCCAGATGGCGCGCCTCGAAGATCGACGTACTGCGGCAGCAACGTTGAGTCACCCGCCGCCGGCGGCGACGCGAGATCAGCTTTCCTTGCGGACCGCGAGCAACAGGTTGGAATCGCCCGGCCGCCAGCGGTAACCGATGCCGAAGTTGAGCGGCTTGCGTGTCTTCTGGCGGAACAGGTCTCGCATGCCACGCTGATACTGGCCAGCAAACAGGCGGATCGGCCCGTTGTAGTTGCCGAACGGCAGGCGGTTCCACTCGTCAGCCGCGAAGTGGACAATCGGGATGCCTGAATCGTCCTGCACAATCTGGCGGCTGTTGTTCAAAAGGAACGAGCGAATGTCCGAGAACTGGCCGCTGTGCAGAAGATACGAGGCGCTCTTGATGAAGCTGTCACCCTTGCCGAGCGACCGGCAGAACTCGAGGAAGTTGCTCTTGCGGAGGCCGCCGTTGGAGATGTCGGTGCTGAAGTAGTAGAGCGTCCGCTGGCCGCTTTCCCCGGGCGACGAGAAGGTAATCTTGACGCCTGTCGCCTCGCGGTCGGATGCGACTGAAAGCGGAATGCCGTTTGGTCCGAGCGAGAGATAGTCGAGGGCCTCGATCGTCTTTCCCGAGCGGGCCATGAAGGTGTAGAGCACCGGAAGGATTCCGGGGAAGGCCTGCTGGCGGAACTTCACCCGCATTTCCTTGGTACGGAAAAAGCTGAGGTTGATGACCGTGTTGATCGACGACTGCAAGGCCAGAAGGCCGCTGGCGCGACGGCCGTCCGACATGTCGAGCAGGTTCGGCTCGCGGCCGACCGGCTCGAGCCCGGCAAGCACATAGGTCGTCGCCTTCGGAAAGAACGAGTTGGCATAGAGGTAGTCCGGACCGCTGAACATGTAGAACAAAGTCGGCTGCGGATCGGTGAGGTTCGCCGCGCTCCAGCCGCGGATCTTGGAGAGCTGACGACGATCGAGAGACTTCCACGCACTGTCGAGCCGCGCTGCGTGATTGCGCCACGTCCGGTTCTTCGTTGCAGCTTCGAGGGGTGAGCGGTCCGAAACGGGAAGACCGGCGAGAAAGCGGGCGGTGTCCGCATGGCTGGCGCGCGCCATCGGCGCGGCCTTGGCATTGGCGGTTGCGAGTGGCGCTACGACGAGCGCGAGTGCCAGTGTCGCGCCGAGGCTTCGGCCGAGTGAAATATTTGTAATGATGCGCATCTTGTCAGGTTCTCACGTTTTGCCTGGGTCTCGAGGTGTAACGGGATTTCGGAGTGCTTCAGGGGTATCGATTATCTGGGCTTCATGGCTTCGCCGTCGCCTTGAGTTCGGATGCCGGCTTCGCCCGCATCGCGCCGATCCGGAACACGACGAGGCCGGTCGCCAACAGGGCGAGGCCAGCGAGGGACTGCACCGGGCGCTCGATCATGAGGTAGACCAGCATGAACCCGGTGACGGCGAGGAAGATCGCAGGCGTGAACGGGTAGCCCCAGGCCTTGTAGGGGCGCTCGAGGTCGGGCCGCCGGATTCTGAGGACGATGACACCGAGCACGGCCAGGAACGACGACAGCGTCAAGCTGAACTGGATGAATTCCAGGATGCCCTCGAAGCTCTGCGTCAAGACCATCAACGACACGATGATGATCTGCAGGAGGATCGCGGCGGCCGGGACGCCACTCTTCGAGGTTCGCGAGAAATAGCGCAGGGCCGGAAGGTCCTGGCCCATGACCTGCGTCACGCGCGGGCCGATCCACATCATGGCGCTGATCGCCGAGACGAGGCCGATGCAGATCAAGGCGCCGACGATGGCGCCGCCGGTGGGGCCGAACACGTGGCGGCCGACGACAAGAGCGACCTCGAGCTCACCCGACATCTTGGAAATGGGCGTCGAATAGAGGAAGGCGGCGTTGAGGGCGACGTAGAGCGACATGACGATCAGTGTCGCGAGGATGAGCGAGCGCGGGACATCGCGCTTCGGGTTCTCGATCTCGTCGACGATGTAGGTCGAGGCGTTCCAGCCGGAATAGGAATACATGACAAACACGAGGCTGATCGCGAACGGCGCACTCGTCATATGGCCAATGTCGGCGAGCGTCGGTGAAAACGAGATCGTCTCGGGTGTCGCGTAGAGGAAGATCGCCGCGACGAAGCCGACGATCAGGACCACCTTGAAGACGGTCGAGGCATTCTGGAAGGTGCTGCTGGGCTTCAGGCCGCTCAGGTGGACGAGCGCAATGAGCCAGGTGATCGCGAGGGCGAGCGAGGTTGCGGAAGGGGCTGCCGGATAGAGGCTCTGCACATAGGCGCCGAACGCCATCGCCGCGAGTGCGATCGGAGCAGCAAATCCGACCGTCGCCGAGAGCCAACCGGCCATGAAGCCGACGGCAGGATGATAGACCCGCGAAAGGAAGTTGTATTCGCCGCCAGAGCGCGGGAATGCCGCCGCCAACTCGCCGTAACACAGCGCGCCGGCCAGGGCGACGATGCCGCCGACCACCCAGAGCATGACGAGGGAAAACCCCGATTCGATATCGCGCACCTGAAAACCGAGGCTTGTGAAAACGCCGATGCCGACCATGTCGGCGACGGCGATCGACGTCGCCGTAAATGCAGTGATCCCTTTCGCAGCCCTGCTGGTGGGCAGCGAAGAAGGTTCGACAATCGCGTCCATGTAACGCCTCGAATGAAAATGGCCTCTAGCCAAGCTCCGCAACAGTTTCATTACAACAATTTCTGGCTGGCCGAGTAGATCGTCCCTTTAACGAATGTCATTTCGGTAAAGAACCGCGTCTTGGCGGTCTCACTTGCCCGTTCTATTTGGTCTGAGCGAGCGTCTGAGCCACTGAGTGCGCTGGCGCCAGCCACGGGCCGACGTCGGGCAAGGAGCAAGGAGTAAGGAGTAAAAGGAGCGAGGGGAGGAATTGAGCGGCGCGAGGTGAGGCGTACGCGTCGAGCGGCGGCAGAAAACGGATAGGCCTCGTGCCGGACCGCCGCCGAGAAATGGGCTATGCCAGCCTAACGGCGGCTGGCAACCCGTCCGGGCGCTGCGATCCGCCCAACGCCCGGCATCCGCCGCAGGACGTCGGCGACCGGCATGGGCGCCCAGGCGTTGGTGACGTAGTCGCGATGGCTCACGGTGGCCTCGATCAGCGCCACGCTGCCGCCACGCAGCACACTGGGCAATGAAGGCGCGGCGTCGATGCCGACGTCGGCAAGAACGCGGCGCAGGCTGTCGTTGCCGTTGCGGGTATAGCGCCCGTAGCTGCTGACGAAGAAGGCGCTTGGCGAGCGCCGGATGAAATTGAAGAACGAGGCCTGATGGCCGTACATGGCGTCGAGCAGAAGAACGCCGCTCACGCGGTCGCGAACGCCGCCGTGCGCCAGACCCCAGGCGGCCGGCATATAGCCGCCGCTGTAGCCGACCACAACGATCGGCATGCGCGCGAATTCGGCCTCGGTGCCGGGCTCGCCATAGAGCGCGGCAAACTGTCGGGCTGCGTCGTTGAGATACTGCCTGAGCGCGCCGGGTTGCCAGAACCGGCCAATGCTCGAATCACGCGCATCGACCGCGAATTGGGGCGCGAGCAGTACCGCGTTGACGCCCGATGCCGTGATCTGCGCTGGCAGCCTCTGACGCTCCCAGACATCGCGCTTCAGCATCGCTCCGTGGCCATGGAAAAAGAGAACGATCACGCCCGGCTGGGTGATGTCGAAGCCCTTGGGGATATGGAACAGCGAGCGATTGTCGCTGTAGGTTTCATCGGCGGTATATAGTCGCCCGCCGCGGGTGCGATGCGCGAGGCGCCCTTCCGTGCTGGCATTGAGAAACGCTTCACCGGTGCCCGGTACGCGCCCGTTGTAGGGGAAGGGCGCCGACGACAATGACACCAGCGTGGTGCGCGGCTGTTTCAGTGGTACGCGGAACAGATGGGCGAAGTCCTTGCGACGCACGTGCCTGGGGGTGGGTACGGCGAACGGTTGGATCAGCGGACGGTTGGGGCTCCAACGGGCGATGACCGCAGCCTGGGCCTTGGATGCCCGTTCCGCAACGGCGAGCTTGAAACCTTCCGTGCGGTCGAACGCGAAGCGGTTTGCCCGAGGCGGGGCGGTGTTCTCTGCTATTCGGATCGTGCGGACCGCGACGGTTGCGACGTGAGCGGGTTGCGCAGCTGGCCGTGGGATCGGCGCGCCGGCGCCAGCTGCCTGATGGTGCGCCCGCTCCGGTGGTGCCAGCGTGAGGCCGGCCGCGAGAACGCTCGCCAGAGAAATGGCCAGGACGGACAGCGATGTCGAAAGATTTGCTGACACGCCAGAATTTGTCCTGAGCCGCTGTTTTGCCTGAGAAAAATGCGCTTTGAGACCTGCCCGATAACGTCCGTGCGACGGCACGGCTCGTGCAGCGATGCATGACCGTCGGGCGAGGCTCGGATCAAATCGACTGTTCGCCCCCCGGCTGTAGCTTCACAGTGTCATGGTAAAGATTGTCTATATGATGTCGCGGCGGCAAGCCATTGGTCTGGTGCAAACCGCCGCACAAACGGGGCGGGTGCGCTTTTCGTCGCCTATCATCGTGAGGGGCCCATTGCGCTTCCATTATCTGAGTGACCTGCATCTCGAAAACCAGGAGATCAATTTCAGCCTGCCTGAAGGCGACGTACTGATCGTGGCGGGTGATCTCTGCAACGCCTCGGCGCTGGCACCGAATGCGCGCGGCCGCTATGCCGCGACGCAGCGCGAGCGGGTGCTGCGGTTCCGCGATCTCGCCGTCGACAATTTCTCCCGTGTGCTGATGGTTGTGGGGAACCACGAGCATTTCGACGGCGTCTTCGAGGAGACTGTGCCGCTGCTCGCCGAGCATCTTGACGGCTTCGAATTACTCGACGACAGCGCGGTCGAGATTGGCGGTGTCCACGTTTTCGGCACGACGCTCTGGTCCGACTTCGAGGGACGAGACCCGGCGTGCATGGAGCATGTGCGGCGCGGCATCGGCGACTACTTCTTCATCAAGTCGCGGGCGGCCTCCCCTGTTGGCAGTCGAAACCCGCGCGCACCATCCCGGAATTCGTACCATCCAGAGGTGCATGGCTCGGCGGCCAATCACGCGGAAGGTGCGGCGGTGGACCTTCGCCGGTTGACGCCCGAGGATACGCTTGCCGCCCACGACCGGGCGCGCCGGCGACTTGCTGAGCATCTCGGCGGGGCAGGAGCGGCGCCAACGGTCGTCGTTTCGCATCACGCGCCGAGCCTCAAGGGGCTGAACCCGCTGTTCGCCGGCAATGGTCTCGACGGCGCCTATGCCAGCGCGCTCGACGGCATGATCGCGGCCCTCGAAACAGTGCCCGTCTGGGTGCACGGCCACACCCACATCCGCCGCAAATACCGGATCGGCGCAACGCGGGTCTGCGTCAACTGTCGCGGATTTGACGACAGAGACCGCCACGCACAGCCATTTACGGCCGCGACTTGTTTCGACGTCTGAAGACGCTCCATCCATCCTGACCGGCCTGCCCCCGCCGTTGCACCTATTGGCAATTGTCGCGCCACCTATATCCAATCAAACATTGCTCGTGCTATGTTTGTATGGACATAGGCGGGTGCCAAACCTGCCATCCATCTGCCGGGAGGAAACACCGTGATCGAGAAGACGCTCGCTGAGCTGCAGCAACAGGTTCGCATTCGCCCGAGGTACGGCAACTTCATCGGTGGCGCGTGGGTCGCGCCGGTCAAGGGCCAGTATTTCACGAACACCACACCGACGACCGGCAAGCCACTGTGCGAAGTCGCGCGGTCGACTGCCGAGGATATCGAGCTGGCGCTCGACGCTGCCCACAAGGCGAAGGACGGCTGGGCCCGCATGTCGCCGACGGATCGCGCCAATATCTTGCTGCGCGTCGCCGACCGGATCGAGCAGAACCTGAAGTTGATCGCGACCGTCGAGACACTCGACAACGGCAAGCCGATCCGCGAGACGATGGCCGCCGACATCCCCCTCGCCGTCGACCACTTCCGCTACTTCGCGTCGTGCTTGCGCGCCCAGGAAGGGTCGATCGCCGAGATCGACCACGACACGATCGCCTATCACTTCCACGAGCCGCTTGGCGTCGTCGGCCAGATCATTCCCTGGAACTTCCCGATCCTGATGGCGGCGTGGAAGCTCGCGCCCGCGCTCGCCGCCGGCAACTGCATCGTGCTGAAGCCTGCCGAGCAGACTCCGATGGGTATCCTCGCCGTGATGGACGTGATCGGTGATCTGCTGCCCCCCGGCGTGCTCAATGTCGTGAACGGGTTCGGTGTCGAGGCCGGCAAGCCGCTGGCGCAGAGCCCGCGCATCGCCAAAGTCGCGTTCACCGGTGAGACGACGACGGGCCGGCTCATCATGCAATACGCCTCGGAAAACATCATTCCGGTGACGCTCGAACTCGGCGGCAAGTCACCCAACATCTTCTTCGCCGACGTCGCCGATGCCGACGACGAGTTCTTCGACAAGGCGCTCGAGGGCTTCGCGATGTTCGCGCTCAACCAGGGCGAGGTCTGCACCTGTCCCTCGCGCGCCCTCGTGCACGAATCGATCTACGAGCGCTTCATGGATCGTGCCATCAAGCGCGTCGAGGCAATCCGCCAGGGCAATCCGCTCGATCCCTCGACGATGATCGGCGCGCAGGCGTCGAATGACCAGCTCGAGAAAATCCTGTCGTATATCGATATCGGCCGACAGGAAGGCGCGCAGGTGCTGACCGGCGGTGAGCGCAATAACCTCGATGGCGAACTGGCGGGTGGCTACTACGTCAAGCCGACGATCCTCGAGGGTCACAACAAGATGCGCGTGTTCCAGGAGGAGATCTTCGGACCGGTGCTTGCCGTGACGACGTTCAAGGATGACGAGCAGGCGCTGGAGATCGCCAACGACACGCTGTACGGCCTAGGCGCCGGCGTCTGGACACGCAACGGCACGCGCGCTTACCGCTTCGGTCGCGCCATCAAGGCCGGTCGCGTGTGGACGAACTGCTATCACCTCTATCCCGCGCACGCGGCGTTTGGCGGCTACAAGCAGTCCGGTATCGGCCGCGAAAACCACAAGATGATGCTCGATCACTACCAACAGAC
>JAGRKS010000057.1 GCA_020442185.1 Hyphomicrobiaceae bacterium | reverse complement strand
TGCCGGACCACTTGCCGAACAGGACGCGGTCACCCTTCTTGACGTCGAGTGCGACGACCTTGCCGGTCTCGTCGCGGGCGCCGGGGCCGACGGCGACGATTTCGCCCTGCTGCGGCTTCTCGCCAGCGGTATCGGGAATGATGATGCCACCGGTCGTCTTCGTCTCGGCATCCGCGCGCTTGACGACGACGCGATCGTGGAGGGGGCGGAACTTCATGGGAAAACTGCTCCGTGAGGCGGCGCGGGACGATTGCCCGGGCCGGATTCTGGATTGATGAGTGGGCTGTTAGCACTGCCAGTTGGTGAGTGCCAACAGCGCGGTGGAGACATAGGCGGCGGCTGGCGGACTGTCAAGTCGCTGGCCGCTCGTCTCGTCGCTAATCTCCGGCCGATCGCCATGTTGCGAGCCCGTGTGTTGCGAGCCCGTGTGTCGCCGGCCCTCGGGTTCTCGGTTGTCGCTTCGTCATCGACGGGTCGCCGCTCGCAAACCCGTCGCCGGCAACTGGCGTGTGAACCGGGCGCGCAGTTCCGACACGCCGCGTTCGAACTGGTCCGGCCAGGATGGCCGGCAAGAATTGGTCGACGGGGCACAGCATCCCGGCCGCTGCCCGTTCGGGAAGCGCCGGGTCAGAGGTTTGTCGTCATTGGGCGATCTGGGGCGGCTGAAGGTCGGGTCAAACGAGAGGCGAAGCTCCGCATCACCGTCCACGGGAAAAGGTGGCGGTCTGCCGCCTGGGCGACGAGTCCACCGTCCGACGTTTCAGCGGCCCTCAACAAGAGGAACAATGTGTGCTGAATATCGCTTCCCGCATGTGAAAGTTAATATTGCAGCGTAGCAGGCGAGACTATATCCGGCGCACAAAACCTGAATTTGCGCAGGAATATGCCGCGCCACGATACCACCCGAGACCAAGGCAGCCTGCGAAGCGATCACAACAAGGTCGGGAAAACACAATGATCCGATTGATTTACGTGAGCACCATCGCGCCGACGTTCAACGAAAAGATGCTCATCGACATCCTTCATACCGCCTCCACGCGCAATGCGGAAAAGAACGTGACGGGACTGCTGCTCTATAACGGGAGCAATTTCATGCAGACGCTGGAAGGCGATGCTGACGTCATTGCGGAGCTGATGGAGCGTATCGTCAAGGATCCGCGTCACGACGGACTCATCGTGATCTCCGAGGATACCGTCAACGAACGCATATTCGACGGCTGGTTCATGATGCTCGCAAACGTTTCGGGACGGCCGGTCGAAGCGGAGCACGGCGCGCTGGTGACCGGGATGCCGCCCGAGGTCTTGGCGCGGTTGTCCGAGCCGATGCGGGCGCTGTGCCAGAACTTCAATATGATCTCGAATTAATTTCCCGCGCCACGTTCCAATGCGGCCCCATCCGATCCGCGTCGGGCGTTTGCTATTGACGCCTAGCGATCTAGGCGCGGATGCCTGGATCGCGGAGCGGTGACCAGGAGTCGGCTCGACGCCAAGCCGCCGATGCGAACGGCGGCCGCCGTTTTGGCGAGTACTTCGCGCGAGTGCCGATGTGCCGGCGCACATGGCCAAAGCTATCTGTTGTCAGTGCTATCTGTCATTGCGGCCGAGCCTGATCCGAAGGGGCGGAGCGCGAGCGGGCGCGCCGACGCGTGATTGATCCATGTCAATCATGGGCCGTCAGATGTCTGTCACGATACTGCCATAGAGCAGCCGGCATCGCCCTGCGGGGCAGGATTCAGGCGGGCAAAGGATTAAATCCGTCTCACGCCCGCTGTCGTGGTCGGGCGCGTACGGAGTGCTGCAGCGTGCCGGCGTCTGGCGCATGCAGAAGTCGGGCGCATGCAGAAGTTTGGCAAGTGCAGGGGCTTGTGCGCTGACGGCTCTCCGCAAGGCGTCCAAGGAGAACGAATATGAGCAGGCCGAGCAAGACGACCCCGACCGCCACGATCGCCAAGGCGACGCCGGCTGCCACGCCTCCGTCCCCGGTCGAAGCTGGCTCTTCCGCTCCGGTCGCTGCCGCGCCAGCATCGGAGACGCCGCCGCCGCCTGCCGCTCCATCGCATCGCATTGCCGAAATGCGCCATTCGCCGGACGCCATTCGCAACGCCTTCGAGACTGGACAGTATCCCTACCAGTCCAAGCTGCGGACACGAGACTACGAGGCGCAGCTGGCCGAACTGCAGACGGAGCTGCTCAAGGTCCAGGCCTGGGTGAAGGAAACTGGCGAGCGCATCGTTATGATTTTCGAGGGACGCGATGCGGCCGGCAAGGGCGGAACGATCAAGAGGTTCACCGACCACCTGAACCCGCGCGGCGCCCGCATCATCGCGCTCGAGAAGCCGACCGATCGCGAGAGGACGCAGTGGTACTTTCAGCGCTACATCGAGCATCTGCCATCTGGTGGCGAGATCGTCTTTTTCGATCGCTCCTGGTACAACCGTGCCGGCGTCGAACGGGTCATGAATTTCTGCACCGCCAACGACTATCTCGAATTCATGCGCGAATGTCCTGATATCGAGCGCATGCTCGTGCGCTCGGGGATACGCCTCTACAAGTATTGGTTCTCGGTGACACGAGAGGAGCAGGCGCGGCGCTTCAAGGCGCGCGCCACGGATCCCCTGAAGCAATGGAAGCTGTCGCCGATCGACCGCGCCTCGCTCGACAAGTGGGACGACTATACCGAAGCCAAGGAAGCGATGTTCTTCTATACCGACACCGCGGATGCCCCGTGGACCATCGTGAAATCCGACGACAAGAAGCGGGCGCGCCTCAACTGCATGCGCCATTTCCTGTCGACGCTCGACTACAAGGGCAAGGATCACCATGTGGCCAAGGCGCCGGATCCTCTGATCGTCGGCTCCAGCGCACACGTGATCGGTCGCGACGAGCACATTCTCGGCAAGACCATGCATCCCGAGAAGCGTCGCGGCAATCATGGCAACGGCAAGGTCTGAGCCGGCGGACATCGGTTGTTTGCTCGAGTGCACGCCCATCCGAAGCGACTGACGCCTGTCCGCCTAGGCTCCCGCCTGTCCGCCTGGGCTCCCGCCTGTCCGCCGGGGCACAGCCAAACCCGCGGGGTCAGCAGCCCCGTGTGGCAACGCCTTCCGCGTCGAAAACGTGTCCCGAGAGCTGACGACCCTTGCGGCCAGCGAGATAGAGCGCGAGAGCGGCGATGTCGGGTCCTGACGTCAAGCAGGCACCGCCGCCCGACGCATCCATGAAGCCGCGAGGACCTACGGCATTGATGCGGACGCCTTCGCCGGCCCACTGTTGCGCTTCACGGCGGGTGATGGTGGCAACCGCGGACCTGAGGATGCCAATCATGACTTCGGAAGCGTCGTCGGCCGGGCGCTCGGTCATGACGACGTTGAGGATGAGACCCTCGGTCATGGTGAGACGCATCCGGTTGGCGATCACGCGCGTCATCAGGGTGGGCGCGAGCAGGCGCTCGGAAACGAGGTCGTCGATTGCCTCGAGCGACGTCTTGCCGGCAAGATCGGCGGCGCCGATGCGTACGAGATTGATCGCGACATCGAGCCCGCCGAAAGACATGGCCGGGCCCTGGGCAAAGCGCACGGCTTCGTGGGCATCGCCGAATGTCTGGGTGAAGAGGGCGATCTCGGCGGCCGATTCCGACAACAAGGTCGCGACGGCCGCCATTTCGGGGCCATCATCGGGAGTTTGCACGACGACGCGGCATTTGTGATCGGCAAACGCGCGAGCGAGATCGACGCCCGTGTCCGGTGTCAGTCCGGTAATTACGACCCGCGCGCCGGCGAGTTCGGCATAAACCGGAACGCCGGGCGAATGAGTTACAACGCTCATGAACATCGGGCTCTCTCCATTGCCTACGCCAGGACTAACCGCAAGACGGCCCGGCCCGGACGATACCACGCCGATTCGCCTAACGAGAGCTAAACAAGACGCTGATCGCGGTCTGACCTGGGCAGTGTTGCGGCTAAACCGCGGCTGCGGGGAAAAAACGCAGGTCATCCACCGCAAAGTCGATTTGTCCACAGTGCGGGCCACCTGGCCCGTCGCTTGCGGAAAAGCTATCGACGATTGCACACTGCCCGCGGGACGCGCTGGGCCTGCGGGGCGCGCTGGGCCCGCGGGACGCGCTGGGTCTCGACGCGCACCTGACTGCTATGGCCTCTGTCGCGACGCGGCGGCCCGCAACGAAGGCGCGCACCATGATGGGCGACGCGGCATGATGACGGGAGACGCGGCATGACCGGACGATATGGCGAGCCCAATACGCTCGAACCCTACTGGATGCCGTTCACGGCAAACCGGTCCTTCAAGGCGCGTCCGCGCATGTTCGTCGGCGCCGATGGCATGCATTACCTAACGGCCGACGGTCGGCGCGTGATCGACGCCACGTCCGGCCTCTACTGCGTCAACGCCGGCCATGGGCAGCCGCGGATCGTGGCCGCCATCCAGCAAGCGGCAGCAACCCTCGACTACGCGCCAGCTTTCCACTTCGGCCACCCAGCGGCCTTCGAACTCGCCAGCCGCCTGGCTTTGCTGGCACCGGGCGATCTCGATCACGTGCTGCTCGCCTCGTCCGGCAGCGAAGCTGTCGATACCGCGCTCAAGGTCGCGATCTCGTTCCACAGGGCGAACGGGCAAGGACAGCGGACGCGGTTCATCGGGCGCGAGCGCGGGTATCATGGCGTCGGCTTCGGCGGCATATCTGTGGGCGGTCTGCCAGCCAACCGGCGCATGTTCGGTCCGATGCTCAACGGTGTCGATCATCTGGCGACGACCTACGACCGGGAGCGGCAGGCGTTTTCCATCGGAGAACCGGACTGGGGCGGCGATCTCGCGGAGGAACTCGAGCGGATCATCTGGCTGCACGATCCTTCGACCATCGCCGCCGTGGTGGTCGAGCCGATCGCCGGTTCGACCGGCTGCCTGCCGCCGCCCAAGGGCTATCTCGAACGGCTGCGCGCGATCACCGAGGCGCATGGCATCCTGCTGATCTTCGACGAGGTGATCACGGCGTTCGGCCGGATCGGGCACGCCTTCGCCAGCCAACGATACGGTATCGTGCCGGACATGATCACGTTCGCGAAGGGCGTCACGAACGGAGCCGTGCCTTTATCCGGCGTGCTTGTGCGCAAGCACATCTACGACGCCCACATGACCGGGCCGGAGCATCTGCCCGAGTTGTTCCACGGCTATACCTATTCGGGTCATCCGCTCGGCGTGGCGGCGGCACTGGCGACGCTCGACGTCTATCGCGAGCAGGCGCTTTTCGCGCGCGCGCAGGCCCTCGAGGCGGAATTCGCCGAGATCATGATAAGCCTCAGAGGTTCACCGCACGTCGTCGACATCCGCCCGATCGGCCTGCTGTGCGGCATCGACCTTGCGTCGCGGACGGGAGCGGCCGGCGCCCGCGCCTTCGAGATGATGGATCGCGCCTATCACGAACACGACCTCTACATTCGCGTTGCTGTCGATACGCTCGTGGTCGCGCCTCCGCTGATCGCGACGGCATCCGATATCGAACAGATTCGCGACTCGATCGACCGTGCACTGAGGCAGTTGGCGTGATGACGCCCACGAGGGTGCAAGTGCAACACCATGATGCGTGGCGGCAACAACTCGGCGGCCGAGCGTGCTTCAAACACCTATTTTCTGGTGAAAAAACCGCTGGATGCGTTGCGGTTGGCCGACCTGATCGGGACTGTTGAGCCAAGCGAATCGTTGGCGAATCTCTCGCTTGAGCGCAACCCGAGTGTGCTCACGACGAGGTTTTCGGATCGGGGAACCCATGGTCGACGCGAACAAGACGGTAAAGGCAAAGCCAGATGCAAAGCTCAAAAGGGCGGCAAAAGGAATGGGAACGGCGCCCGGTAAGGGGCTGAAGAGCCGCCTCGCGGACGGGTTCGTCATGATGGCCATGGCACTCGTGGCGCTGGCGCTCTGCCTCGGGCTCGTGCTGCAGGGCGGACTCAGTTTCTGGCTATCCGTGACCGTTTCGCTGGCGCTCTATGCCGGGCTGCTGACGACGCACGCCCTCGTGCGG
Source organism: Hyphomicrobiaceae bacterium (assembly GCA_020442185.1). GTDB lineage: Bacteria > Pseudomonadota > Alphaproteobacteria > Rhizobiales > Hyphomicrobiaceae > JAEUMD01. Next base: position 35,544 of record JAGRKS010000057.1, on the reverse strand, counting down.
AGGGCCGGACAAATCGAGGAACTTCGCGCCGAACTCGACCGCCTGAAGTCCGATGTCGCACGCATCGGTGCGGCCGGGGACCGCTTGGCCGGTGCCAGTGATGCGGTTCCGGCCGCGCCAAAGTCCGTGCCAGCCGGGCCGGCGACCGCCGCGGCGCCGGTGCACGCAACTCATCCGGGCGCTGGATCAGGATCCAACCAGGCCGGCATTGCAGTCCCACAGCGTCCGGCTGCCAGCGGCTCGGCGATGGCGCTGCACCCTCGCGCAGGCGAACCCGGTGTTGCGGCTCACATGCGCGGCGGAGCCGCAGCAGCCCCCAACACTATGGACGAACCGCGCGGCATGGGCGCACCGCTTCCGCCGGCGGCCACGTCCGCGACACCACCTTCCCTGCCGACAGGCCGCGCCGCTGCGGGCCCGGAGGCCGGGCCCGCTCGGGCTGCCACTTCGGGCGTTGCGGGGCGGATGGCGAACATCATTCGCGCGCCAAGTGCGCCCCCGGAATCCGCGACCGGCACGCCACCGGCCGCTGATGGTGGCCGGATGTCGCCTTCGGGCGCGGCGCTCGAAGGAGCGTTGCCGCGAGGTGCGGTCGCTCCAGCCGCCCCTCAGCGCGTCGAGCGTACCGGACCTGCAGGCCAAGCCGCCGCCTCACAGCGGATGCCTGAAGCGGGCGCTTCGCAACGTCCCGAAACTGAAGCGGGCGACGGTGACGACGTTTGGTCGTACCGCCCCGGCGGTGCTGGTGCGGCGGACGAGATCTCGCCGCGTGAGGCCGATGTCGAAATGATCCAGGGCTTGATCAAGAAGCTCGCGGCGGAAGTCGGTTCCGCCGGGGTCGCACAGCCGCCAGCAGGTCGCGCAGGCGACAATTCGGCGCGTGAGGCGGACATCGAACGGTCCGTTGGCGCGTTGCGGGAGGCAGCCAATAGCATGCGCGGCCACCAACCGGCAGCATCGCCGCCTGCGCCCGCGCCGGCCAGTGCGCCGGCCAGTGCGCAGAGCAGCGGGCCGAGCGATGCCGACTTCGACGTCGAGGCCCTGATGCGCCGGGCCCAGCCGATTGCGACCATGACCACGGTACCGCCCCCCCTACCGGCCGCTTCGGGCCCGGTCATCCAGCGCGCGGGGGGCCGCGATCAATCGGACTTCGAGAGCGATACCGAACTTGAATATGCGGCTCTCGGGTCTGCCGGTCCGGACCGCCAGACATCGCCGGGATATGGACCGGAAGACGATGCCGCGGGCGCGGATGCTTGGGCGGACCGGGCAATTGCCGATGCCATGGCTGGTCCCGGCGAGGCCGGGCATGTTGCGGAGGCAGAGGACGAGGCATCAGCCGCCGGCATGAACCGGCAGATTGATCCGAAGTTCCGCAAGATCGCCGAGGCCCTGGAGGCCGGCCGTATCGACGTGTTCCTGGAGCCGATCCTCGATCTCGAGAAGAACCAGGCACGACATTACGAGGTGGCGTTGCGGCTGACCGACGACGAGGGGGCTCCCATTGTCGTCGAACCGGTCGCGGCGGCCGACCGCACAGAGGCCGTGCTGCCGTTGCTCGACTGTATGCGCCTCGACCAGACCGCCTACCTCGCGCAACGACTTGAAGAGCGCGGAAAGACCGGTTCCGTATTTTCTGCGTTCCAGGGTGTGTCGTTGACGTCGGACGACTTCCTGTCGTCGCTTGCCGATGTCGTGTCTGAGCGCGAAAGTCTCGCAGGCCAGCTGGTGCTGACATTTGCCCAGGACGATGTGCGCCGCTTCCGCGCACCAGAGTGGTCGACACTCGTCGAGATGCGAGACTTCGGCTTCCGGTTTGCGCTGCGCGCCGTAACCGATCTCGACATGGATTTCGACGAGCTGACGGAAAGCGGTTTTGCGTTCGTCAAACTCGACGCCGATGTCTTCCTGGACGGCATGCCAGCGCCGGGCGCGGTCCTGCCGGCGGCCGACATCTGCAAGTATTTTGCCGAGCGCTCGCTGTCACTCGTCGTCGAGCACATCGACGACGACGCGAAGCGGGCGCGCGTGTTCGGTTTCGGCGCTCTGCTCGGCCAAGGACAGCTGTTCGGCGGCCCGCGCCGCATGAAGGCACCTCAGATCAACAACGCGACTCGATCGGCCGCCGCTTGATCTCGCGGCCGATCCAAGGCATTCCGGCGGCATGATGAACGAAACCGATCTGGCCGCGATACCGATCGTTGCCTCGATAGCGCCGCTCGCCACCTCGACGGATGCCTGGCTCGTCGATATCTGGGGCGTGATGCACAATGGCGTCCGCCCCTTCGAAAGTGCAGTGGCGGCGTGTGAGGAATTCCGCGCTCGCGGCGGATCGGTTCTCTTGTTGTCGAACGCGCCGCGTCCGGCCGCCAGCGTCGCGACGCAGCTCGATCGCATCGGCGTCCGCGCCACGGCATGGGACGAAATCGTCACCTCCGGCGATGCCGCCCGCGCGATGATCTCGGCACATGCCGGCGAGGCGCTCTATCACCTCGGTCCGGAACGAGATCTGCCCATCTATGACGGGCTCGGTGTTACTTTGACCGAGCCGGCGCAGGCCGCCGCGGTCGTCTGTACGGGCCTGTTCGATGACGAGACAGAGACGCCGGACGACTACGCCGCGATCCTCACCGACCTTCACGCGCGGGGGCTAGCTATGATCTGCGCCAACCCCGATCTCAAAGTGGAGCGTGGCGGCCGGATCGTATGGTGTGCAGGTGGTGTGGCGGCAGCCTATCAGGCACTCGGTGGCAAGGTGACGTACGCCGGCAAGCCTCACCTCCCCGTCTATGCGCTCGCGACGGCGAGGATAGCGGCTTTGCGTGGCGCGCCGGTGCCGCAGGATCGCATTTTGGCGATAGGAGACGGTGTCAAGACCGACATCGCCGGCGCTGCGCGTGCGGGGATACGCTCGGTCTTCGTTGCCAGCGCAATCCACGTCGATCCACGCAACGGTCTCGATGCTTCAGCCGTATCGGCATTGTTCGATGAACTTCCGAGCAGGCCGGTTGCGGCGATGACCTCGCTCGCCTGGTAGCAGGGCTGCAGTTGCGGACCCGCGCATCGGCAGAGTGTGGCCGGGGACTATGAGGGTCAAGCAGCTGCGCGATCGGCGACGACCACCTCGACGGTTTTGGGCGAGCCGGACGAAGCGCCCGCCGCGTCGGTGACGACGACGTCGAATTGCACCCGGCGCTCGCTGCCGCCGTCATGCACGAAAATGATGTCGCCCCGTTCGACGTCGGCTTGAGTGAAGTGCTCGACGCTCGAAGCTGGTGCGGATGACATGGCGACATGGCCGCCGGTGGCGTTGGTGATGCGGAAGGTGAGTTCGCTCGCCGCATTGTCGGGATCAACAGCGGCGATGTCCAAGGTGGTCAGCCGGACCGTGCCGCCGCGCGAAACCGTAATCGAGAAATCGCCGATGAGACGTGGCGGCACATTGCGGACCTCGGCTGTCAACGAGCCGCCGGGCTCGACGGACAAGCGGCCGTACTGCACGTTGCCCGCGACATCCGCCGTGGCTCGGATCGCGCACAAGTTGCGGATCTCGATATTACCTTGCACGGTGCCGCTGATGTCGGCGGTGCCGGCCTTCACACGCCCGAACAGTTGCCCCCCTTCATGGACCACCAGTTCGTCGGTGACGACATCGCCTTCGACATAGCCGAAGACGACGAGGTTTCGGCAATTGCGGATTTCGGCGGTGACGACGTCTCCTTCGGAGACGATCATGGTGCCGGCCTTCGTCTTGTCGATCGATGTGCTCACGGGTGACTGCCTCGTCTGCTCAGCGGATCTGGCCGTTGACTGACGTCAGCGGCCCGGAGCGTGTGTCTCGTGCAGAGCATCTGACGTTTGCTACACACGCGCTGCTAGCCCTTGGGCCAAACGTCCGATGCATAAACTGCCGTAGACTCACTGCCGTAGACTCATGTGGTCGATGGTGGTCCTCATGGTTCTGCCGTATGCTCGGAACCTTCCAGCGGAGGGCGGGTAAAGGTCAGATCCGCAACACTAGCCGCCGATTGTGGCAGACGGTAGCGTTTCAGGAGGGCTCATATTGGCTTTAGGCGCAAAGGATTAATCCGCCGACGTGGCAAGTGGGAGCGGTGCGGGTTCCCGATCGTGCTAGGCCTGACGGCAATCAGTGACGACCTGGCCGAACAGGTGCGGCGATGTCGCCCGGCCTCAAGCAACCGTCAGAACGATCTTGCCGATGTGCTCTCCACTGTCGATGCGCTCGTGCGCGCGGGCCGCATCTTCGAGGGCGAACGTGCTATCGACGATAACCTTCACGGTGCCGGCGGCGAGCAGCGGGTTCACTTTCTCGGCGATGGCGGCGGCGATGCGACCTTTGACGGCGGTTGGGCGAATACGCAGCGTCGAGCCGGTCAAGGTGAGTCGTTTCAGCATGACGCGCATCATGTCGATCGTTACCTCGGAGCCCTTGAGAAAGGCGATATTGACCAGCCGGCCATCGTCGGCGAGCGAGCGGATGTTGCGCGCGACATAGTCGCCGCCGACCATGTCGAGAATGACGTCGACGCCGCGCTTTCCGGTCACGTCCCGGACGACATCGACAAAATCCTCTGCCCCGTAGTCGACCGCGCGATCGGCACCAAGTTTCATGCAGGCGTCGCATTTCTCGGGCGATCCGGCGGTGGCGATCACTTTGGCGCCGAATGCCTTGGCGAGCTGTATCGCGGTGACGCCGATGCCCGACGTGCCGCCGTGGACCATGAACCATGCGCCGGGCTCGAGGCCGCCACGCTCGAAGACGTTGTGCCAGACGGTAAAGAAGGTTTCCGGCACGGCGCCGGCTTCGAGAAGCGAAAGCCCCGCCGGCACGGCGATCGTCGCCGGTTCGTCCGCGATGCAGTATTGGGCATAGCCGCCGCCGTTGACGAGGGCCATCACGGGCTCGCCGACCGCAAACCGCGTGGCGCCGTCGCCGCGCGCGACGATCGTCCCGGCGACCTCGAGACCCGGGATATCGGAATGCCCCTTGGGCGCTGGGTATAGGCCCTCGCGCTGCAGGACGTCGGGGCGGTTGACGCCGGCCGACGCGACCTTGACGAGCACCTGTCCGGCGGCGGGCAAAGGCACCGGAACCTGACGCGGCTTCAGCACCTCGGGGCCTCCCTTGCCGTCGATGACAATGGCGGTCATGGTATCGGGAAGGCTGGTCATGGTGGATCCTGGCGTCTGGCGTGGTCGATGGCTCGCGCGGTTGACGGCGGAGCGGCTGGCGATGTGATGCCCGCACGGACGCCGGAAGACAAGGGGCGAGATCCGCGGCCGCGGCATTGGCCGGTAGCGGGGCTGGTCGGCCGCTATCCACGCGGCCCTGCCGGCCAGAACGCCGTCGTCACGGGAAATCCGCGGACAAGGAAAAGGGAGGCGAGGATGGATTGGGAAGACGCGAGGCCGAAGCCTGATGCACAGATCACGATCGGTGCCGATCTTTCCGTGCTGTCCGTCACCGAACTCGAGGACATGTGCACCCGACTGAAGGCCGAGATCGAGCGCATCGAGACCATGCTCGCAGCAAAACGAGCCCACAGCGCCGCGGCGAGCGCCCTTTTCAAGTCGTGAGTGCACGGCCGCTGGTGCTCTGCGTGAATGCGCCGTCGAGGGCCGCGCCAGAAGTCATTGTGCGAAATCGATCGCGACTTAACCTAATCCTAACCATATCGGGCCAGCATCGATCCTATCCAGTCCTCTGGATTGTGAGTGGTTGTGTCCACTCCGTTTGACGCCTCCCTGTTGACTTTTGAGCCGCCGTAACAGGCGGCTCTTTTTTGTGTGGGCGTTCGTGGACTTGACAGTGGGCTCGCGTGCGCCGGCGTCGCTTGCCGGTCCGTTGCCGAGGCCATCACGGCGAACGGGGTGCGGCCTCGCTTCACGGACGGCGTTTTTTTTGCAATGGTGCCCGTGACGTGCCGATACGAAACGCGTCCGCCTCGATTCGACCCTTCTTGTTAACTATGGTCTGGCAGGCTGGCTGACGTAGACGGTTAGCGTAGAGTTGCAGCGTGTAACACGGCGTATCATGAATAGAGAGACGAGTTTATCGGACGGTCGCGTGGCAGCCAGTGTCACGGTTTCATTCGGAGAGCGTTTTCAGGCTTCCGAACAGTTCGACCAGGTTTTCAAGGAAGGCATGTCGCTCGTCGAGCAGACGGCCGCCTATCTCGACGGACAGGGGCGACGCGAAGCAAAGCTGCTGAAGTCGCCGGTCAACGTTCTCTATGCAACTGAGAGCATGCGCCTGACCACGCGTCTGCTCGACCTTGCATCGTGGCTGCTGATCCGCCGCGCGCTCAAGGAGGGCGAGATCACCACGGTGGAAGCGCGCCGCAAGCGCCAGCGGTTGAAGCTCCAGGGACTTGGCCGGCCATCGCATATCAAGGGTTTCGCCGATCTGCCGGAAGGACTGCGCACTCTCGTCGTCGATAGTTTCAAACTGCACGATCGGATCGTCCAGCTCGACCGCTCGATGTTTCTGGATCGCCAGCCGTCTGCCGATACGCCGGTCGTCACGAATCCGGTCGGCGATCAGATGAGCCGCCTCGAGGCGGCATTCGCAGCCAAGGGATTATAGGCCTGGTCGAAGCGACAGGCTGCGGTCTGACCATCGCGCAGCATGGAAAACACGCAGCATGGCAAACAAAAAAACGGCCCGGCGGAGACGCTGGGCCGTTTGCGATATAGAGGTTCGTCACGTCGCGCCGCGGTTTGTATCGTGATCGCTCCATTTGGAACAGAGGACCGTCCGCAGGCGTGCCGTTCAGGATCGTCGGGCAACGACGATGGCGTCGCTGCCGCGCGGGATCAGAACAGACCTTCGAACTTCTTCTTGAAGCGCGAGACGCGACCGCCGCGATCCATCAGCTTGCCGTCGCCACCGGTCCAGGCCGGGTGCGATGTCGGATCGATATCGAGCGAAAGCGTGTCACCTTCCTTGCCGTAGGTCGAGTAGGTGATGAACTCGCTCCCGTCGGTCATGACGACCTTGATCTGGTGATAGTCCGGGTGGACCTCGGGATCTTTCTTCATGGCTGGGCTCCGGGCCGGAAGGGCAGCCGGGCGGGACGCGCTGAAGACGAGGCGCCGCCGGGGATGCCGGGAAATCGGGAAGGCGCCTCTATAGTCGACTTCCCTGGGGTTGACAAGGGCGCTGGCTCGGGCGCCGCTGCCATGGGAGGTCACCAAGGGATGCCGCCCGCACCCGCTACCTTGGGAGTCCGTCGCGGGCCGCCAGACGGGGTTGAGGCGAGTGCGCGCCGCCCCGTCGCCATATACACTTGAGACACCCGGTCTTGTGGGGCATCTTTGCCCGCCGACGGCCGGGTGCCGCGGACGGTTCCGGCTTGATGCCGCGACGAAATATCGAGGACGATACCGAGGATGATACGTTGAGCGTCGAGATCAGAGCAACCGCAGTCGAGGGCGTCCGCGCCGTGAATCCCGGTGCGGCGAACGCGGCAGCAGGGCGAGCGACCGCGACCCCAGGCGTTCACCGGGAAACGGATCGGGCGCAACCGGGCGAATCCGGGGATGCACAACAGGTCGCGCGCCGGTCGCTCCGTCCGCTGTTGGCGCTGAAGCCATACCTGTTGCGCCACCGATCGATGGTTGCCGCGGCTCTACTCGCGCTGATCGTATCGGCCGCGGTGATGCTCGTCGTCCCCCTCGCCGTGCGCCGTATGATCGACTTCGGGTTCGCCGGCGCCGACGGCCAGCTGATCAACCAGTACTTCGCCATGCTGATTGCGATCGGCGCACTGCTGGCGCTCGCGAGTTCGGCGCGGTTCTATACGGTGAACTGGCTGGGAGAGAGGGTCGTCGCCGACCTGCGGTCAGACGTTTTCGCGCACCTGACGCGCCTTGGTCCGGCGTTCTTCGAGCGAACACATTCGGGCGAGGTGATGAGCCGCCTGACGGCTGATACGACGCAGATCAAGGCCGCGGCCGGAACCGCGCTGTCGCAGGCCCTGCGCAACGCGATCATGCTAATCGGCGCGCTGGTCATGATGTTCGTCACCAGTCCCCAGCTGTCGACGATGGTGCTGCTTGCGATCCCCGCGATCGTGTTGCCGCTCGTCGCCTATGGCAAGGTCGTACGACGGCTGTCGCGCGAAGCGCAGGACAGCCTGGCGCAGGCGTCGGCCTACGCGTCGGAAAATCTCGTGGCCGTGCGCACGATGCAGGCTTTCGCCCACGAAAATGTCGTGTCTGGCCGTTTCGGCGCGGCGGTCGAGGATGCCTTCTCGAGTGCCCGGCGGCGTCTCATGGCGCGTGCCGGATTGACGGCTCTCGCCATTTTCCTCGTGGTCGCGAGCGTCACCGGCGTGCTGTGGTTCGGTGCCTCGTCCGTTATCGGCGGCGAGATGTCGGGCGGCCGTCTCGGCCAGTTCGTGCTCTATGCCGTGTTCGCGGCAGGTGCCATGGCGGAATTGTCGGAGGTCTGGGGCGAGATGAGCCAGGCGGCCGGCGCGGCGGAACGACTGAACGAGTTGCTTGCCGAAGTGCCGGAGATCCGCTCGCCGGAAAATCCCGTCCCGATGCCGAAGCCACCGCGCGGTGAGCTGTCGTTCGAGGCGGTCAGCTTCGCCTACCCGTCGCGGAGCGCAACACCCGCGATCGAGGGTTTGACGCTTTCCGTCGCTCGGGGCGAAACCGTCGCCCTGGTCGGCCCTTCGGGCGCGGGCAAGAGCACGGTCTTCTCGCTTCTGTTCCGGTTCTTCGATCCTGACAGCGGGGCTGTGCGCATCGATGGCGTCGATATACGCGACGCGCGCCTCGAGGATCTGCGCGAGCGGTTGGCACTCGTACCGCAAGACACCGCCTTGTTCGCTGATACCGTTGCGGCCAACATCGCCTACGGCTCACCGGACGCGACACGGGAGCAGATCGAGGCGGCGGCCGAAGCCGCGCACGCGGCCGAATTCATCAAGGCCTTGCCGCAGCGCTACGATACGCGCCTCGGCGAGCGCGGCGTGTCGCTTTCCGGCGGTCAGCGCCAGCGTGTTGCGATCGCTCGCGCGATCCTCAAGAATGCGCCGATCCTTCTGCTCGACGAGGCAACGAGTGCGCTCGATGCCGAAAGCGAGGTGCTGGTGCAGCGTGCCTTGGAGCGCGTCATGGAAGGGCGGACGACGCTGGTCATCGCGCACCGTCTCGCAACCGTCCAGAAGGCCGACCGCATCGTCGTCATGGACCAGGGACGTATCGTCGAGCAGGGGACGCATGCGGAACTGAGCGGCGCGGGAGGGCTCTATGGCCGGCTCGCAAAACTGCAGTTCGGACGCGAGGCGGCCGAATAGACGCGCGGTCCGGCCGAGGGGTCGCGCTCTTCGCGATTGTCGGGCTATCGCTGCCGCCTTCGACGGCGTTGCCGTGGCGCATCGCCGTGGCGGCCGTCGGCCGGCATCCCGCGCCATGGGGCGGGACAAATCTCCCTGACTGGGCTATTCGCCATGAGGATACTTGGCGCCGAGGTCGAAGCGCCGGGACGCCGGCCGGGGCCCTCGGGGCCATTTGGGCGGACTTGCTCGCAGTTGTGGTCGTGTTCGTGGACCGGAACCTTCGCCAACCTGCCGCACGGACCGGCGGCGAAGCGCCCGCCGGTGCATCAGGGAGTTCGCCATGGCATCCGCCGCCAAATCCGACAACAGAACCTGGAGCAGAGCTTCCGAATATTTGTTCGGCCGTAACACGCTGATCGGCGTCGCCTCGCTGATGCTGCTGGTGATCTCGGGCTATGCCACGTGGAGCGGCATGGCGGATTTCATCATCGGTGTCTCGCAGTCTCCGGCGAGCGCGCACGGCCGTGAAATCGTCGGCGGGCTTTCGGTATCGAACGAAATACTCGTCATTGCGATCGTGGTGGCGCTGACCTTCCTCATGTGGCTGGCGCTACGCGAGACCTTTGCCGCCAAGCGCGCGCTGCGCGACAGGCTCCTGACGTTGCCGCTCTATCTGTTCCTCGCGCTCTGGTCGATCGGCTTCGGCTACGGATTCTGGTGGAGCCTGATTGCTGGCGAGGAGGCGACGCGGACGGGGCTTGCCGGCCTCCAGGAAGATGCGCGCGATGCCGCGACGACGGTTGCGGCGCGGATATCCGCGGTCAAGCTCCAGCTCGACAGCGTCGTCTCCTGGTCTGACAGCCAGATGGCACGCGAGGAGACGAGTGGTGGGAGCTGCGGCGTCACTTCGGGTGCGGGACGAGGCCCCCTCTACAACGCACGGCGCAGCGTGCGCGACGGCATCGCCTCGTTGCGCGACAACGTCACCACCGCATGGATCGAGCCGGTGCAGGCCGATCTCGAGAAGCTGAAGCAGGCAGCCTCGCAGCTTTCGGGCGACACGGTCGCTGAACGCCAGCAGGCGTTCGAGGCGGCGGCGGCGCGCATCCGCGGATCGGCACGCGCGATCGCGGCGCGCTCGAACGAGCTCGGGCGCTCGACCGCGACAGAGATGCGCGCGATTGCGACGACGGTTGCGGTGCCTCCGAAGCAGCCAGGATTCTCCTGCTACGATCCGACGCTCGCGCAGCGCCTCAACCAGGCGGCCGAGCAGGCGGGCGAACCGGCCGTGCTCAACCTCAGGGACGCCTCGTTCAACGAGGGACCGGCCGGTGTCGCCAACGCCGTCAAGTCGCTTTGGGAGAATATGGGCGCGTATGCCGGTAGCCTCGTCAGCTACGTGGCGTCGGGCGGCGGCGTATCAGGCGATTCGACTGTCACCGGACGGGCGATCACGGGGCGCGACCTCATCGCGCTGCTGGCGACGCTCGGCATCGACCTCGGGCTCTTCGTGCTGACGGCGCTCAATCCGCCGCGGCCCGAACGCAAGCGCTTCGCGCCCGAAACCGTGAGCCAGATCCAGGATGCGATGAGGACGGCGGCGGCACGGGCGCCCGGCGCGGACATCGAGTGGGTGCGCAAGCATTTCCTGCATCACTTCAAGGACAGCTACTTCATCATCCCGAACCTCTACAGCGCCGATCCCGACACACCCGGCGAAGCCGACAAGGCGCTCGCCATGAACCAGCTTTCAGGCGTGCTCGACGATCTCGGTCTTATCCGCTGGCCCAATCGCCGCAAGCGCTGGCAGTTCTGGAAGAAGGACGAACTCGACATCCTGCTCGAGGAGGAGAGCCTGTCGAGCAAGTCGGCGTTGGTGGAAGCGCGCAAGATCTGGATGAAGGACAATCCGCGCGGATACACCGAGGAGGAGCAGGCGGAATTCCTGGCGGTCAAGGATATCCGCAATCACGGCGTCTTCTCGAAGGCCGACCGGATGCTCGAGAACGCCGGATGGAGCAAGCACGCCCGCAACGACATCGAGGTGTTCGTGTTCGAGGACGTCGAAGGTCTGACCCCGTTGCTCGATGCCCTGAACGATATGCGGCTCGCCGGAGCGCCGGGCGTTGCGGCGGCTGCGGCAACCTCTGCCGAGGCAAAGGGGTGACGATGGGACGGCGGCGCGGCGGCGCAACTGGCCTCATCGCACAGCGCTTCAGGTCAGTCGCGGCAGGAAGTCGCGGCCGCGCGTCGTCAGGTAGTCCCAGAGCAACTCGGCCGCCGGCAGCAGGCGCTTTTCCGCCATCCGAACGGCGAACCAGTTGCGCATGGCGGGCAGTGACTTGACGTCGAGCGCGGCAAGCTGACGCGCCGTGAACTCGAGGCTGACGGTGTGCGCTGATATGAATGCGACGCCAAGGCCCGCCATCACCGCCTGCTTGATCGTTTCATTCGAACCGATTTCCATGCCGATCGACGGTTGAAATCCGTTTGCGTCGAATACCCGCTCCATCAAGAGCCGCGTTCCCGAGCCATTCTCGCGGACCAGCCACTTCTCGTTGGCGAGAGCGGCGAGATTGAGCCCCCGCTTGCCGACGAGGGGATGGGACGGCGCCGCGATGACGATATGCGGATTGGGGCCGATTGACGCGGTGACGAGGTCGAGATGATCGGGTGGGCGCCCCATGATCACGACGTCGCGACCGAACCGCTTCAGCTCATCGACGATTTCCGCCCGGTTGCCGACGAAAAGATCCATCTCGATGGCCGGATGCTGGCGGGAAAATGCGGCAAAGGCACGCGGGGCGAAGTACTTCGCAGTGCTGACGACGCCAACCGAGACGCGGCCGCCTTCGCCGTCCCGCAAAGTGCGCATGATCTCTGCGCAATCGGCAAGTGTGTTCTCGACGCGCGCGATGCAGGCAAGCAGTTCCTCGCCCGCAACCGTCGGCGCGAGGCGGCCGCCGCCGCGTTCGATCAATGGCACGCCCGCAGCTTCCTCGATCGCCTTCAATTGCAGTGCGATGGCAGGCGGCGTCACGTTGAGGCTCGTGGCGGCGGCGGCATTGCTGCCCTCACGGATGACGGCGGCCAGGGTGCGCAACTGCTTCAGCGTGACGCCGGCAAGGGGCGCGGATAAAGTTTTTCTTTTCATGGGGCAAAGATAATTCAGTTTTGTTCGGCGTGCTAGTCCGCCCTAAAGTGTGGGAACCGAACTACCGCATCAGACGGTGGGGTTCCGATCCCTCGCGGGCATAAAGACCTCGCGGCGACCGGAGAGAACGATGGACGACGCCAGGGAGGGCGCACGGTGAAGAAGGCTCTGCAGACACTCGAGGAGCATCTCGAAACATTTGTGAGCGCGGGTGGGCGGGCGGACGTCGCGCGGACAGTGAGCGTACTGGCGGCCGCCGGAGCCGCATTGTCGCGAGCGATCGCCATCGGGCCTTTGCAGGGCGATATGGGCAAGGTCGTCGGCACGGGCGAGGAGTCCGGCGGCGATCAGCAGAAGTTTCTCGACGTCGAGGCCGATCGCCTGTTCCGCGAGGCCATGGCGGCGGCGCCTGTCGCAGTGATCGGCTCCGAGGAGCGCGAAAGCGTCGACGTCATCGATGCCGCAGCCCCTCTCGCCGTCGCGGTCGATCCTCTCGACGGATCGTCGAACATCGACACGAACGTTTCGATAGGTACCATTTTTGCGATCTTTCCCGTTCCGCCTACCGGAACCGGCCGCATCGAATCGGCGCTGATGCAGCCGGGGCGCGATCAACTCGCCGCGGGATTTTTTATCTACGGGCCACAGACGGCGCTCGTTGTGACGCTCAAGGCCGGCACGCACATCTTCACGCTCGATCCGCGGGACGGAACGTTCCGGATGACCGCCGAAAGCGTGCGCATCCCCGAGAACCGCAACGAGTACGCGATCAATGCCTCGAACTATCGGCACTGGCCGCGGGCGGTGCGCGACTACATCGACGATCTGATCTCTGGCGCGACAGGACCGCGCGGCAAGGACTTCAATATGCGCTGGGTCGCGTCGATGGTGGCGGAGGCTTATCGCATCATGGCGCGCGGCGGCATCTATCTCTATCCGCGCGACGGCCGCAAGGGCTACGAGAACGGGCGGTTGCGCCTGGTCTACGAGGCAAATCCGATCGCACTGATTTTCGAACAGGCGGGCGGCGGCGCGACTGACGGCGTCAACCGCATTCTCGATATTCTGCCGACCGCGCTGCATCAGAGAACGCCGCTCATCTTCGGCTCCGCCGACAAGGTCCACCGCGTCACGCGCTATCACGTGGATGCGCCCATCCGGGAACAGTCCCCACCCTTGTTCAACGAACGCGGCCTGTTCCGGCCCTGAGGAGAGCGCGAGATGTCCATAAAGCATCCCATCATTTCGGTGACGGGTTCGTCGGGCGCCGGTACGTCGACGGTTCGCCACACGTTCGAGCAGATTTTCCGGCGCGAAGGCATCGTCCACGCCGAAATCGAGGGCGACGCCTTTCATCGCTTCGACAGGGCGGCGATGAAGGAGGCGCAGAAGCAGGCGGAGTCCACGGGCAATCGGCACTTCAGCCACTTCGGCCCCGAAGCGAACCTGTTCGCCGAATTGGAATCCGTATTTCAAACCTATGGTGAAACGGGCGGCGGCCAGACCCGCAACTATATTCACAACGACGAGGAAGCGGCGCGCTTCGGCGTCGAGCCGGGTTGCTTCACGCCATGGCGCGACTTTCCGCCCGGCACCGATCTGCTGTTCTACGAGGGCCTGCACGGCGCAGTCGTCACCGATGCGGTCGACATTGCGCGGCATGCGGATCTGAAAATCGGCGTCGTGCCGGTGCTCAATCTCGAATGGATACAGAAGATCCATCGCGACAAGGCCTCGCGCGGCTACTCGACCGAGGCGGTGACCGACACCATCCTCAGGCGCATGCCGGACTATGTGAACTATATCTGTCCGCAATTCACGCACACGGACATCAACTTCCAGCGCGTTCCGACGGTCGATACGTCGAACCCGTTCATCGCCCGCTGGATTCCGACGCCGGACGAGTCACTGGTGGTGATCCGCTTCAAGAGCCCGCGTGGCATCGATTTCTCGTACCTCGTTTCGATGATCCACGACAGCTTCATGTCGCGCGCCAACTCGATCGTCATCCCGGGCAACAAGCTCGACCTCGCGATGCAGCTCATCCTGACGCCGACGATCCACCGGCTCATCGAGATGAAGAAGCGCGCCGTCTGACCTGGAGGAAGAACCATCATGGCTGTGGCCGATCAAATCGAAGCGCGTGCCTCCGAGGTGTCGCAAAGGGATATGGCGAACGCAATCCGCGCGCTGTCCATGGATGCGGTCGAGCGCGCGAAATCGGGACATCCGGGCATGCCGATGGGCATGGCGGACGTCGCGACGGTGTTGTTCACGCGCTTCATGTCGATCGATCCGACCTCACCCTCCTGGCCCGACCGGGACCGCTTCGTGCTCTCCGCTGGACACGGCTCGATGCTGCAATACGCATTGCACCACCTGCTCGGCTACGAGGACATGACGACGGACGACCTCAAGAGCTTCCGCCAGCTCGGCAGCCGTACGGCGGGTCACCCCGAATACGGTCATGCGCTCGGCATCGAGACGACCACGGGTCCGCTCGGGCAGGGCATCGCCACCGCCGTCGGGATGGCCATCGCCGAGCGACTTCTCGAGACGCGCTTCGGCACCGAACTCGTCAACCACAATACCTATGTGATCGCCGGTGACGGTTGCCTCATGGAAGGCATTAGCCACGAAGCGATCGATCTGGCGGGACATCTCAAACTCGGCAAACTTCTGGTGCTGTGGGACGACAACCAGATCTCGATCGACGGTGCGACCAGCCTCGCGACGTCGATGGACCAGATGAAGCGGTTCGCCGCTGCCGGCTGGCATGTCTCATCGGTCGATGGCCATGACGCCGACGCGGTGGAGCGGGCCATCGCGACAGCCAATGCCGTCGCCGACCGCCCATCGATGATCGCCTGCAGGACGGTCATCGGCTTCGGCGCGCCGACACGTGCGGGAACCGCCAAGGCACACGGCGAGCCGCTCGGCGCCGACGAGATCGCGGGAGCGCGCACCGCACTCGGATGGCAGCATGCGCCGTTCGAGATCCCCGATGACATTCGCGCGGCGTGGCGGCGCGTCGGAGAGCGTGGCGCGGAAACGCGGGCGGCCTGGCAGTTGCGAGTTGGCGTCTGCGAGCGCGGCCCCGCCTTCGAGCGGCAGATGGCCGGGGCGACGGAGGACATATCGGAGGCCTTGGCCGATTATCGCAAGGAACTGGTCTCGTCGGCCCCCAAGGTCGCGACCCGCAAGTCGTCGGAAATGGTGCTCGGGATCATCAACGCGGCAAGCGAGCTGACACTCGGCGGCTCGGCGGATCTGACGCATTCGAACTACACCATCACGAAGGGGCTGGGCTCGATCACGCCCGATGATTTCACCGGCCGCTACCTGCACTACGGCGTGCGCGAGCATGGCATGGCCGCGGCGATGAATGGCATCGCTCTGCACGGCGGGTTCATCCCCTACGGCGGCACGTTCATGGCGTTCACCGATTACGCCCGCGGCGCGATGCGGCTGTCGGCGCTGATGGGGCAGCGCGTGATCTACGTCATGACGCACGATTCGATAGGTCTCGGCGAAGACGGCCCGACGCACCAGCCGGTCGAGCATCTGGCTATGTTGCGCGCGACCCCGAATACATTGGTGTTCCGCCCCGCCGACGCCGTCGAAACGGCCGAGTGCTGGCAAGCCGCGATCGAGACCGACAACGCACCGTCCGTGCTGGCGTTGTCGCGGCAGGCGCTGCCAACGCTGCGAACGGAGCACACCGGCGCCAACCTATCGGCGCGCGGCGCCTACGTGCTGCGCGAGGCCAAGGGCGAGCGTGCCGTGACGATCCTCGCAACGGGATCGGAAGTCGAGATCGCGGTGGCGGCGGCCGACCTGCTGGCGGCCGATGGTGTCGCGGCCGCTGTCGTCTCCATGCCGTGCTGGAGCCTGTTCGAGCAGCAGAATGACGCCTACCGCGCTTCCGTGCTCGGAACCGCGCCGCGTATCGCTGTCGAGGCTGCGTCGCGGTTCGGCTGGGATCGCTGGATCGGTGACAACGGTGTCTTCATCGGCATGAACGGGTTCGGCGCGTCCGCGCCGGCTCCGAAACTCTACGAGCATTTCGGGATCACCCCGCAAGCGGTCAGAGAAGCCGCACGCCGTTTGACGGCTTGAAGCGAAACTTGACGGGTTGAAACGAAAGGCTTGGAACCATGAAGGGCGTTGGAATGATCTCCGAGGCGGATGTGAGAGGCCGCACGGTGCTCGTGCGGGTCGATCTCAATGCGCCGATCCGCGACGGCGTTGTCAGCGATGAAACCCGCATCGCGCGCGTCGCACCTGGAATTGCCGAACTCGCGGCACGGGGTGCCAAGGTCGTGGTTCTGTCCCACCTCGGCCGTCCGAAGGGTCAGCGCCTCGCGGAGGCGACGCTCCGTCCGGTTGCCGAGGTTCTCGAGCGCCATTTGGGGCGGCAGGTTGTGTTCGCAGGAGACTGCGTCGGCGCCGAGGCCGAGGCCGTCGTTGGATCGCTGGCCGACGGCGAGGTGGCGATGCTCGAGAACCTGAGGTTTCATGCCGGCGAAGAGAAGGGCGACCCGGAATTCGTGCGCCAGCTCGCCAAACTCGGCGACATCTATGTAAACGACGCCTTCTCGGCTGCTCATCGCGCACATGCCTCGATCGCGGGGCTCGCGGCGCTGCTTCCGGCATTCGCAGGGCCGACGATGGCCGCGGAACTCTGTGCGCTCGAAGCGGCGCTCGAATGTCCCAAGCGCCCGACCGCCGCGCTGGTCGGCGGCGCCAAGATCTCGTCGAAGATCGCCGTGATCGAGAACCTGCTGTCGCGTATGGACCGCCTTATCATCGGCGGCGGCATGGCCAACACGTTCCTGCTGGCAGAAGGGCACGGCATCGGCACGTCGCTCGTGGAGCATGACATGGTGGCGGTCGCAGAGCGCATTCTCGCCAAGGCGCGCGATGCCAACGTCGAAATCATCCTGCCGGTCGACGTCGTCGTCGCCGAAGCGTTTGCTGCCAACGCGCCGCACGCGCTGTTGCCGGTCGATGCCGTTCCCGAAAGCGGCATGATCCTCGACGTCGGCCCGGCGTCGGTCGCGCGCATTTCAGAAGCGCTCGCGAACTCGGCGACGCTGCTATGGAATGGCCCGCTCGGCGCGTTCGAACTGGCTCCGTTCGGGACCGGCACATTCGAGGTCGCACGGGCGGCAGCTGATCTCGTGACCGCGGGCCGGCTGGTCGCGGTCGCGGGCGGCGGCGACACCGTTGCCGCGCTCAACGGCGCCGGTGTGACCGAGCGCTTTACATACGTTTCGACGGCCGGCGGCGCATTCCTCGAATGGCTGGAAGGCCGGGAGATGCCCGGTGTTGCGGCCCTGAAGCAGACCGTTGCAACGACTTGATCTGAAATCACAGCGGAGACGAAAGACATGGCCCGCATAACCTTGCGCCAACTCCTCGACCATGCCGCCGAAAACGGCTATGGCGTTCCGGCTTTCAACATCAACAACATGGAGCAGGGTCTCGCGATCCTCGAGGCGGCGAAGAAGACCGACTCGCCGGTCATCATCCAGGCTTCACGCGGCGCGCGCAGCTACGCCAACGACATCATGCTGGCGAAGATGATGGAAGCGCTGGAACTGATGTATCCGGCAATCCCGATCTGCATCCACCAGGATCACGGCAACAACGTCGCCACCTGCCTGTCGGCGATCCAGCACGGCTTCACGTCCGTGATGATGGATGGTTCGCTCAAGGCCGATGCGAAGACGCCGGCAGATTACGACTATAACGTCGCGATCACCCGCCAGGTGTCGGAGCTCGCGCACATGGTCGGCGCTTCCGTCGAAGGCGAACTCGGCTGTCTCGGCTCGCTGGAAACCGGCGAAGGCGATGCCGAGGACGGCCACGGCTTCGAAGGCAAGCTCGATCGCTCGATGCTTCTCACCGATCCTGACGAGGCGCTCCGCTTCGTCTCGGAGACCAAGGTCGACGCGCTGGCGGTGGCGATCGGCACCAGTCATGGCGCCTACAAGTTCACGCGCAAACCGACCGGCGATGTTCTCGCGATGGATGTCATCGAGAAGATCCACGCCAAGCTGCCGAATACGCATATCGTCATGCACGGTTCGTCCTCCGTCCCCGAGGAGTGGCAGGAGGTATTCAACGCGAACGGTGGCGAGATGCGCGAGACCTATGGCGTGCCCGTCGAGGAGATCGTCCGCGGCATCAAGCACGGCGTGCGCAAGGTGAACATCGATACGGATCTGCGGCTTGCCGGTACGGCGGAGTTTCGTCGCATCGCGGCGACCCAGAAGTCGGAATTCGATCCGCGCAAATTCCTGAAGCCGGCGATGGACGCGATGAGCAAGGTCTGCCGCGAACGCTTCGAGGCGTTCGGCACCGCAGGACATGCGTCCCGGATCAGGGTCATCGCAATGAGCGAAATGGCAAAGCGGTATGCGGCGGGCGAACTCGACCCGCGCGTCGGCATCGCCAAGGCAGCATGAGACTGCGGGATCCGCAGCCAACAACGCTTCATGGGAAAGGACCGAGCAGATGAACACGGACGCAAAGACCGAGATCAAGGGCAAGGAGCGCTACAGGGCCGGCGTTCTGAAGTATGCGCAGATGGGCTACTGGGATGGTGACTACCAGCCCAAGGATACCGATCTCATCGCGCTGTTCCGCATTACGCCGCAGGCTGGTGTCGATCCGATCGAGGCTGCCGCGGCGGTCGCGGGTGAAAGCTCGACGGCGACGTGGACAGTCGTGTGGACCGACCGGCTGACGGCCTGCGATCAGTATCGCGCCAAGGCGTACCGCGTCGATCAGGTGCCGGGCACGCCCGGCCAGTACTTCTGCTATGTCGCATACGACCTCATCCTGTTCGAAGAGGGTTCGATCGCCAACTTGACGGCGTCGATCATCGGCAACGTGTTCTCGTTCAAGCCGCTGAAGGCGGCACGTCTCGAGGACATGCGCCTGCCGGTTGCCTATCTCAAGACGTTCAAGGGCCCGCCGACGGGTATCGTCGGTGAGCGCGAGCGCCTCGACAAGTTCGGAAAGCCGCTGCTCGGCGCAACGACGAAGCCGAAGCTCGGCCTGTCGGGTAAGAACTACGGCCGCGTCGTCTACGAGGGCCTCAAGGGCGGCCTCGACTTCATGAAGGACGACGAGAACATCAATTCGCAGCCCTTCATGCACTGGCGCGATCGGTTCTTGTACTGCATGGAAGCTGTCAACCTCGCCTCGGCGCATACCGGCGAGGTCAAAGGTCACTACCTGAACATCACTGCCGGCACGATGGAGGAGATGTACCGCCGCGCGGAGTTCGCCAAAGAGCTTGGCTCGGTCATCGTCATGGTTGACCTCATCATCGGCTGGACCGCGATACAGTCGATCTCGGAGTGGTGCCGCCAGAACGACATGATCCTGCACATGCATCGCGCCGGCCACGGCACCTACACGCGCCAGAAGAACCACGGCATCTCGTTCCGCGTCATCGCCAAGTGGCTTCGCGCCGCCGGCGTCGACCATCTCCACACCGGCACAGCCGTCGGCAAGCTCGAGGGCGACCCGATGACGGTTCAGGGCTACTACAATGTCTGCCGCGAGACCAAGAATGAGGTCGATCTTTCGCGCGGCATCTTCTTCGAGCAGGACTGGGCGGATCTCAAGAAGGTCATGCCGGTCGCGTCGGGTGGCATTCACGCTGGCCAGATGCACCAGTTGCTCGATCTGTTTGGCGACGACGTGGTGCTGCAGTTCGGCGGCGGCACGATCGGCCATCCGATGGGTATTCAGGCCGGTGCCACGGCCAATCGCGTGGCGCTCGAGGCTATGGTGCTGGCGCGCAACGAGGGCCGCGACATCAAGAACGAGGGGCCCGAGATCCTGCGTGCCGCCGCCAAGTGGTGCAAGCCGCTCGAGGCCGCGCTCGATGTCTGGGGCGACATTACGTTCAACTATACCTCGACCGATACATCCGACTTCGTGCCGACCGTCGGCGTGTCGGGCTGAGCCGAGAGAACAGGAGAAAATCAATGCGCATTACACAAGGTTGCTTCTCGTTTCTCCCCGACCTCACGGACACGCAAATCACGGCGCAGGTCGAGTATTGCCTGAGCCGCGGCTGGGCGGTCGGCATCGAATATACCGATGATCCCCATCCGCGGAACACCTACTGGTCGATGTTCGGGCACCCCATGTTCGACCTCAAGGACGCCAAGGGCGTGATGATGGAGCTGGACGAGTGCCGCAAGGCACATCCTGACCACTACATTCGGCTCAATGCGTTCGATTCCACGCGCGGCTGGGAAACCGTCATGATGTCGTTCATCGTCAATCGCCCCAAGATCGAGCCGGAGCTCGACATGACGCGCACCGACATCAAGGGACGCTCGCAGCGCTATTCGTGGAAGCCGGTCAGCCGTTGATCCCGGACGCGTCACGACCTAACTATGAGAAGACCACCGACGGCCGTATCCTGGAGAGACGGCCGTCGGGCACGGGCAGCGCGACCGATGCGAGCAGGTGCGCTTGACGACGAATGTCGCCATTGGATATCCCGATCTCGAAACAGGCAGGCCGAATGTCGGAAACCGCAGCACAAGCCAACACAGTCGTGACACACGTCAATCTTGCCGAGGAGTTCGAGAATTCGGGCGTTGCCGAGATCCTCACCGAACTCGACCGTGAACTCGTCGGGTTGAAGCCCGTCAAGCAGCGCATCCGCGAAATCGCGGCGCTGCTGATCGTCGAGCGCGCACGAAAAAGCATGGGCCTCGCCCACGACACGCCGACGCTGCACATGAGCTTCACCGGCAATCCGGGAACTGGCAAGACGACCGTCGCGCTCAAGATGGCCGGACTGCTGCATCGCCTGGGCTACGTCCGCAAGGGGCACCTCGTCTCTGTCACCCGCGACGATCTGGTCGGCCAGTACATCGGCCACACCGCGCCCAAGACCAAGGACGTCCTGAAGCGTGCGCTCGGCGGCGTCCTCTTCATCGACGAGGCCTACTATCTCTATCGCCCGGACAACGAACGCGACTACGGCCAGGAGGCCATCGAGATCCTGCTGCAGGTGATGGAAAACAACCGTGACGATCTGGTCGTGATCCTCGCTGGCTATGCCGACCGCATGGACAAGTTCTTCACGTCCAATCCGGGTTTCCGCTCGCGGATTGCCCATCACATTGATTTCCCCGACTACGAAGACGGCGAGTTGCTGTCGATCGCGGGCAACATGCTGGGCAGTCAGAACTACATGTTCGACGATGCGGCCGCGAAGGCCTTCGCCGAATACATCACGATGCGCCGTTCGCAGCCGCATTTCGCCAATGCTCGATCGATCCGAAACGCACTTGACCGTGCACGCCTTCGTCAAGCCAATAGGCTGTTCGAGTCGGCAACCGGACCGGTCGACGCAAAAGCGCTATCGACGATTTCAGAGGTGGACATCCGTAAGAGCCGCGTCTTCTCCGGTGGGCTCGACGATCCGATGGGACCAGGAAGGCCAAGATCATGAGCAGCAACGGTGTCATTATCGCCCCCTCGATCCTTTCCGCCGATTTCTCAAAACTCGGCGACGAGGTTTCCGAAGTCGATGCCGCGGGAGCAGACTGGATCCACCTCGATGTGATGGATGGCCACTTCGTGCCGAACATCACATTCGGTCCGCCGATCATCAAGGCGATCCGCAAGGCCTCGACGAAGGTGTTCGATTGCCACCTCATGATCGCACCGGCGGACGCATATCTGCAGGCCTTCGCGGAGGCTGGCGCCGACATCATCACCGTGCATGCCGAGGCCGGTCCGCATCTCGACCGCTCGCTCCAGGCCATCCGGGGGCTCGGCAAGAAGGCGGGTGTCTCGCTCAATCCATCCACGCCGGAAAGCGTCATCGAATACGTGCTCGACCGGCTCGATCTCGTTTTGCTGATGACGGTCAATCCTGGCTTCGGCGGGCAGGCGTTCATTCCCGCGGTGGTCGAGAAGGTCAAGCGCGTCAAGGCGATGATCGGCGACAGGCCGATCGATATCGAGATCGACGGCGGCGTGACCCCGGAAACTGCGCCGTTGGTTGCGGCGGCCGGCGCCAACGTACTCGTCGCAGGCTCGGCCGTGTTCAAGGGCGGGACGCGCGCCGCCTACGCGGAAAACATCGCGGCGATCCGTGCGGCCGCCGACGGGGCGGCACGTTCGAAGGCCGCCTAATTCTTCTGATTCTCTGAAATGGCGTGCGGAACTGCGGGGACGTGATCAATGGCGGTCGAGACGCCGATCTGTGATTTCGGATGGAAGGCCCCCGAGTTCGAGCTTCGCGGCACGGACGGGCGCGTCTGGCGGCTTGGCGATGTCGCCGGCCGCAATGGCACGCTTGTCATGTTTATCTGCAACCATTGCCCCTACGTGCGATCCGTAATCGATCGAATCGTCCGGGACGCACATGATCTCGCCCCGCTCGGCATCGCGACGGTTGCGATCTGCTCGAACGACGCGGACGCCTATCCAGAGGATTCGTTCGACAACATGAGGCGCTTCGCAGCGGATATGGGCTTCTCGTTTCCCTATCTTCACGATGAGAAGCAAACAGTCGCGCGCGCCTACGGCGCCGTCTGCACGCCGGACTTCTTCGGTTTTGATCGCGGTCTTGGCCTGCAATATCGCGGACGCCTCGACGCCTCGCGCAAGGAAGCAGGACCGGCGGACCTGCGTCGCGATCTTTTCCTTGCCATGAAACAAGTCGCCGAGACCGGGCGCGGCCCAGATCACCAGATCGCATCCATGGGCTGCTCGATCAAATGGAAGGAGCCGGCGTGAGCCAGGGTAGGGCGCCGATCACGGCGATTGTCTTCGATCTCGACGGTACTCTAGTGGACAGCGTACCCGACCTGCATGCGGCGGCGAACCGGCTGATGTCGGAGATGCAACTTGCTCCGCTCGAAATCGCGACCGTGACCTCGTTCGTCGGCAACGGCATTCCAACGCTCGTCGAGCGCTGTCTTGCGGCGGCGGGATCGAAGGCCTCAGAGGCCGAAACGCGCGTGGCGGTCGCACGGTTCAAGAGCCTCTATGCGGAGGAACCGGCTATACGAACGGTCATCTATCCGGGCGTCGTGGAAGCCCTGGATGCGTTCCAGGCGGCTGGCTACGGCCTCGGCGTGTGTACCAACAAGTCGGAAGCGCTGGCGCGAGCCGTTCTGCGCGACGTGGGCCTCGGTGATAAATTCTCCGTCGTGATCGGTGGCGACACGCTCGCGACCCACAAGCCCGATCCAGAAGGGCTGCTTTCGGCCATCGATGCTCTGGCCAGCACGCCCGACACGGCGCTCTACGTCGGTGATAGCGAGGTCGACGCCGAGACGGCGGCGCGCGGGCGGGTCGCGTTCGCGTTGTTCGCGAACGGATACCGGAAGGCGCCGCTGGCTGAGCTGCCGCATTGGCACGCGTTCGACAATTTGCATCAACTCGCGCTCGATATCGGTCTCGTCCCAGCCGCCGGCGAGTGAGCCGCCGGTGTGCGGCTTGCTCCTCGACCGGCGCCCGCACGAAAATGTGCGTGGGCGAGGAGTTCGTTTGCGCTAAATCTCCGCATGACAAATGCAACACCGACGAGAGATGAGCGCCATGATCGATCTCTACTATTGGACAACCCCCAACGGCCACAAGATCACGATCTTCCTGGAGGAAGCGGGCATCGCCTATGAACTGCACCCTGTCGACATATCGAAGGGAGAACAGTTCCGGCCGGAGTTCCTGAAGATCGCGCCGAACAACCGCATCCCGGCGATCGTCGATCACGAGCCGGCGGACGGCGGACCGCCTCTGGCCATGTTCGAATCCGGCGCGATCCTGCTGTATCTCGCCGAGAAGACCGGACGCTTTCTTCCATTGGACCTGCGGGGACGGTCGGAAACGCTGCAATGGCTATTCTGGCAGATGGGTGGCTTGGGCCCGATGGCCGGCCAGAACCATCATTTCAGTCAATACGCGCCTGAAAAGATTGCCTATGCAATTGATCGCTACGTTTCAGAGACAAATAGGCTCTATGGCGTATTGAACAAGCAACTCGATGGGCGGGAATTCATCTCGGGCGATTATTCAATTGCCGACATGGCCGCATATCCCTGGATTGTTCCCCATCTTCGCCAGAAGCAAAATATCGATGACTTCCCGAATTTGAAGCGCTGGTTCGAGACGATCGGCGCGCGCGAAAGCGTAAGGCGTGCCTATGCAATTGCCGATCGTATCAATACCACACCGGTCGTGAACGAAGGGTCGAGGTCGGTCCTGTTCGGCCAGAAGGCGCGGCAATAAAGGGTTCCGGGCCGCCGCAACCGCCGTCGTGAGAGCGCGCCGAGCTGTTTCAGGAGCTCTGAATACATTTGAATGAAACCGCGCCCTGCAGAGAGCTGGGCTTCAGGCGTTAACAATTGGTTAACGTTCGGCCTACACAAATCATCGCACTTGAGTCTTGCGGGCAACACGAGGTCGCCAATCGGCCTTTTGACTTCTCTGGGACTAAACTACACGTTGCAAATCAGTTAAGCCTTTACGGAAGGTACAGCTTCCGATCGTTTTGCCATGTGGTGGCGGGCTTTTTTGCTGAGCTTCGCGGGTGCGTTGCAGGCGCCACTCGTGCTGGGGTTGTTGTTTCGGGTTGCTTCGATGTTGGTTCTGTTTCGGTGTCGGTCTTGTCTGTTTGCGTCGGGGGGATACTAGCAGGCGGGGCGCATCGTGCGGGGACTGGCATTCTATAGGACAATTTCGGTTGGGCTCGTCGTGTTCCTTGCGGGTTGCGCCGTGCGTCCGGAGCCATTTACCGAGATCGAGCTGACGATCAACGCGGACCTTAATGTCGCGGAGGTGACTGCCGGTCAGGAGCCTGTTGCGCGCGCCATAGGTCTCCAGGAGGCGATGTCGCGTGCGTTGGCCTACAATCTCGACTTCCGTGTCGAGGCGATGCAGCAGTCGTTGCGCGTCGCCGAGCTCGATCTCTCGCACTGGAGCTTGTTGCCCTCCGCTGTTGCCTCGACTGGGTTTGCAGGGCGCGACAATTATTCGGCGACCAGCAGCAGGACCGTCCTTCCGGGTGACGTGCTCGGTCCCAGTCCCGTGGTGCTCCGCAATGCGACGTCGCAGGAAAAGAGGATCGAGACGGCGGATATCGGTTTCAGTTGGAACGTGCTGGACTTCGGCCTCTCGTATATCCGTGCACGGCAGGCGGCCGACAAGGTGCTGATCGCTGATGAGCTGAAGCGCAAGGTCATCCAGCGCATCGTCGAGGACGTCAGGACGGCGTACTGGCGTGCTGTGAGCGCCGAGCGCCTCATGCGACGCCTCGGCCGGCTCGAACGTCGCACGCAGCAGGCGCTCGATGGTACGCGGCGGCTTTACCGTGCGCGCGAGACGTCGCCGATTACGGCGCTGACCTATGAGCGCGAACTCGTCGAGATCAAGCGCACGATCCAGGAACTCGATCGCGATCTCAAGATCGCGAAATCGCAACTCGCGGCGCTCATGAATCTGAAGCCGAAAGCGCACTTCGCTCTTGTGGTGCCGCCTCGCAGTTCTAGAACTCCGGGTCTGACGATGGGGCTTGAGGAGATGATCGGTGTCGCCATGAAGTTCCGTCCGGAGCTTCGCGAGGTGGCATATAAGCGCCGCATCAACAGTCACGAAGCGGATGCGGCGCTGCTCGAGCTGCTTCCCGGGTTCCAGCTCTATGTTGGCGCCAACTATGACAGCAATACCTTCCTGCTCAACGATACCTGGCATGGTTGGGGGTACAAGGCTGCTTGGAACCTGCTCAAGGTTTTCCAGTATCCCGCCAAGCGCAGCGTGGTCGAGCTGCAGGACGATGTCCTGCGCGAACGCGAGCTGGCCTTGACCATGGCCGTGATGACCCAGGTGCATGTAAGCCGCGTGAAGTACCTGCACTTGCGCAAGGAGTTGGCAACAGCTGCCGAGTATCTTGACGTGCAGAGCCGCCTGGTGGCGCAGATGCGCATCGAAGCATCCGCAGACCGGATCAGCGAGCAGACACTGATCCGCGAAGAAATGAATACGCTCGTTGCCGAGGTCAAGCACGACATCGCCTTCGCCGCCGTGCAGACGGCATACGCCAACGTATTCGCTTCCATGGGTCTCGATCCATACGCCGACGAGCTGAGTCATCAGCTGTCGGTTTCCGAGCTGGCTGGCGACATGCGCGCCAGGGCCCTCATTGGCAGGAGCGAACGTGGTGCGGCCAAGACAGCGACCTACGTCCGTTATTGAGAGCGATGCGCCGGGCCGGCCGCGACGGATCACGTGGCGCGCGGGGCTGCGTTTCGTTCTTGGTCGGGTATTCTTCTGCGCTGGTCTCGCATGTGTCGTTGCGCCCGTGGCGGCGTTGGCGTCAGAGAGCGACCGGCTGGATCTTCCCGCGCGGGGCGTTATCCGTCCTGTGCACAAGGCGACGATTGCCACGGATCTTCTCGCACGGGTCTCCGAGTTGCCGCTGAAGGAGGGAGACCGCTTCGCCGCCGGAGATCTGCTCGTGGCATTCGATTGTCGCCGCTACGAGGCGGAGATCGCGGCATCGGACGCGCAGCGGCGCGAAATGGAGCTGTCGCTCGACAACAATCTCGTGCTGAACCAGCATCGCGCCATCGGAAAGCACGAGGTCGAGATTTCGCGCGCTCGTGTCGACAAGGCGGCCGGTGAAGTTGCCGCGCTCAAGGCACGCGCCAACGACTGCCGCATTCTGGCGCCGTTTTCAGGGCGTCTCGCTTCTCTGGATATCCATGTCCATGAAATCCCGGTTTCCGGACGGCCCATCATCGAGATCCTGGACGATAGCGCACCGGAAATCGAGCTGATCGTGCCGTCGGACTGGTTGCGCTGGCTGCGGACAGGGGATCGTTTCACGTTCGTCGTCGACGAATTGCGCCGCAGCTTCGACGCGCATGTGACACGTATCGGCGCCGCGGTCGATCCCATCAGCCAAACCGTCAAGGTGTTCGGTGCGTTCGGCAAGGATGTCGCAACCGACGGCATCCTATCGGGAATGAGTGGCGCCGCACACTTCGCAGCCAACGAGGGCTAGGTGATGGCGCAGCCACCGACCAAAGCCTCGCGGACAGCGATAACGATCGATCCGCGTGGCGGTAAAGCGAACACGACCGGCCCGACCGCCGCGACAACGGCGATGGCAAAGCTGGAGAGGCTGCGGATTGAAGCGGCCGCGGCGAGCGCTGGTGAGGCGCCTGAAGCGGTGCGCGCGGACGCCGTGGAGCGGAAAGTTCGGGCCGCGGCACAGACGTTGCCTCCCGAGGGGGCTGCAGTTGCTCGAAGCGCAGAGACGGCGGACGAGGACGCGCGGACCGTTGGTGACATCGGCGGTTCTGCGGAACGTGATGCTGGTCTTCTCGGGCTCTTGAAGATCGAAGATGACGCACGGGGGGCCGATAGTCTTTCGACACTTGCCATTCTGATCGCCAACGAAGCGCGACGTATCGTACGCGCCAGACAGATTGTCGTCGTCGAGGAAGCACGCGGAACATTGCGCGCGGTTGCGGTTTCGACCATGGCGTCCATCGACCGGACATCGCCCCTTGTCCGGTTCTTCGAGAATGCGGCGGCACGACTGGTCGCCGAAGGGCAGACCGCACGTCCCTGCGAGTTCGAGCTTGCAGCATACGCAACCGCCGGCGACACAATCGTTTCAGGCTATCCGTTCCAGCACGCGCTATGGGTGCCGTTCGCGGACCGGCGCGGCGCCATTGTCGGCGGCATGCTCATGTTGCGCGAAGTCGTATGGCAGGAGCGCGACCTCGTCGTTGCCCAACGGCTTGGCGGTGCCTTCGCGCACGCATGGTCGGCGTTGCGTAGTGAAGCCAATGTGTTGCGACGCCTGCGACCGACGCGGCGCGCGGTTCTGGCGATGGTCACGGCTTTTGCTGCGCTGGGCTTCCTGCCGGTATCCTTGACCACGCTTGCGCCCGCCGAAGTTGTTGCTCGCGATCCCTTCGTGGTTGCTGCTCCGATCGACGGTGTGATCGACGATATTCCTGTGGAGCCGAACAAGCGTGTCGAGAAGGGTGCGCTGCTGGTGCGGTTCGACGACACGATGTTGCGCAACCGGCTCGAGGTCGCCGAACGGGAGGTCCTCGTTGCAGAGGCGCGATTGCGCACGACGACGCAACTCGCCTTCGCGGACGACCGGGGCCGTCACGAGCTGGGCGTGGCGCGAGCCGAACTGGCGCTGAAAACGGCGGAGCGGAATTTCGCGGCCGACATGCTGGCCAAGACCGAGCTCAGGGCACCGCGTGACGGGCTGGTTGTGCTTGCTGATAAGAAGGAACTGCTAGGCCGTCCCCTCACCGTCGGTGAGCGCATTCTCGAAATTGCCGATCCCGCGGCGATGGAAGTACGGATCGAAGTTCCGGTCGCGGATGCCATCATTCTCAATAACGGCGCCCCGGTGAAGCTGCTTCTCGATTCAAGTCCGCTGGCGGCCATACCAGCGCATGTCGTGCGGGCCAACTATCAGGCGAAGTTGAGCGACGCCTCGGTATTGTCGTTCCGCGTGACAGCGGCCTTCGCGAACGGGGAGACGGCGGCGCGGCTCGGTGCGCGAGGCACGGCGCAAATCTACGGTGGGCGCGTGACGCTCGGGTTCTACCTACTCAGGCGGCCATTCGCCAAGCTACGGCAATGGACAGGGATGTGATGGCTGCGGCGAAGCCCGTGCCGGACGAGACGCTGCCGATGCTGCGGCAGGATCTCAAGATCCTGCGACCGACCGGTGAACCCGAGACGTCCGAGCGATGGCTGATCTACGACCCGGTTTGTCATCGCTATATCGAGATCGATCAACCGACATTCGAGATCCTCACACTCTGGCGTCCTGGAGCGACTGTTTCCAGGCTGCTGGCCGCCGTGGCCGAAACCTTCGATCGCAACATCGGCAAGGACGACGTCGCTGCCTTTATAGAGTTCGCCGCCAAGTCGAACCTGCTCGATAGCGCCGAAGCTGGTGACTGGCGGCGGCTCTCCGGCGAGGCGGCCCGTCAGCGTCTGATGTGGCGCCAGCGTTTGCTGCACAACTATCTGTTCTTCAAGATTCCGGTTTTCAGGCCGCAGAACTTCCTGGTTGCGACGCGGCCCTACGTAGAGTTTCTCTTTTCGCGGTCCGCTGCGGCGACAATCGTTACGATTGGGATTTTGGGTCTCTACCTCGCGTCGCGGCAATGGGACGCGTTTCTCGCCACGTTCCATTCGTTTCTCGATCTCGACGGCGCGCTGGCGTTTGCAGTGGCCCTGATCGCCGTCAAGTCGCTTCATGAGCTGGGCCATGCTTACACCGCGGTCAGGCTCGGTTGCCATGTGCCGACCATGGGCGTGGCGTTCATGATGCTGACGCCGATGCTCTACACCGACGTCACCGATGCGTGGCGGCTCGGGCGACGGCGGGACCGTCTGGCGATCGACGCGGCCGGCGTCGCGGTCGAACTGATGCTCGCCTCCGTCGCAACCTTCGCGTGGACCTTCCTGCCGGAAGGGAATGTAAAGGGCGTTGCTTTCATCGTCGCCACGACAGGGTGGTTGATGAGCCTTGCAATCAATCTCAACCCGTTCATGCGTTTCGACGGCTATTTTCTTCTCGCCGATCTGACCGGGGTGGCGAACCTGCAACCGCGGTCGTTTGCGTTGGCGCGCTGGCATTTGCGGGAGGTGTTGTTCGGTCTTGGCGAGCCGCCGCCCGAAGCCTTCCCGCGCCATGTGCGGGGCTGGCTGATTGCTTATGCCTGGTGCACGTGGATCTACAGGCTGCTGCTGTTCCTCGCGATTGCCGTGCTGGTCTACATGTTCTTCTTCAAGGCGCTCGGCATTTTCCTTTTTGTAGCGGAGTTGGTTCTGTTGCTGGCGGTTCCCATCTGGAGGGAAATCATGGAATGGAAGAAGCGATGGCCGGCGATACGGGGCAGGCGGCGGGCGTGGGTGACCGCGACGGGGCTGACAGCAATTCTCGCAGCCGCGCTCGTTCCATGGTCGCGCGATGTGGAAGTGCCGGTCGTCATCGAGCCGAGCGTGCTGCAAAAAGTGTTTCCACCGCGAGCGGCCGAAATATTGGAAGTCCGCGTTGAGCCCGGAACGCGCGTGGCCGAAGGCGCCGTGCTCGCTGTTCTCAAATCCGATCAACTCGAGCATGAATTGCGGCTTTTGGCGACGCGGGTGCGTGCCACGGAAGTCAGACTGGCGCGTGTTGCGGCCGATGCCAGCGATCGCGAGCAGAGCGATGTGCTGCGCCGCGAGTTGACGACGTTGCGGACACAACAGCGGGGACTCGAGAAAGTTCGCGAGGATCTGATCATCAAGGCGCCGATATCCGGAAAAGTCGTCGAGGTCGCGGAAAACCTGCATTCTGGCCGGGTTGTCGGCAGAACGGAAAGTATCGCCACAATCGTCCAATTTGAACGGCTGCAGGCGCGCGGATATGTGGCAGAAAAGGACGTGTGGCGCATTGCGGTCGGAGCCAGGGGGCGTTTCATTCCCGACGACGGCGCGCGGACGAGTTTGCCACTATTCGTTTCGGATATTGCCGAGGGTGGTGTTGCAAGGCTCGAGATCGACGATCTTTCATCTCTCCACGGCGGGCCCATTGCAACGAGCGAGGATTTCGAGAGGAAAGCGGTTCCGGTCAGCGCACAATATTCTGTGGTGCTGACGGTGGAAGGGCCTGCGGCACCGCCCGAACTGCGGATCCGGGGACTTGCGGTCGTCGGCGGCGTCCCTCAGAGCTTCGCCGACCGGCTCTGGCGGCGAGCCGTCAGCGTGCTTATCCGGGAAAGCGGCTTTTAGTCCGCAGGCGTCTGGCTCGGGCTTTTTCGCGGGTGGGCACCGATGAGCGGATTGGCCGAAATTGGCGAATTTTCATGGCTGTTCCCCGGTGTTTCATTGTCTGGCGGACGTTTATAATTTTCGACAAATTGCTTGAGCTGTTTTGATTTGTATGAAATGCCGGAAACAGAAAATATCGCTGCGATTGTAGAAAACGGGGCGAAATTTAGTAATTCGGTAATCGTATAGGACTGATGCTGTGCGGAACTGGTGCAATGGCAGAATTGCGCCTATTTGCCCTTTGGGAAGCATGGCTCACCATGAAAAAGCTGAAGAATGACCTTTCGTCGCGCGTGGCAATTAATGCTGAACAGCATGTTTCCAGGCTCAGGGCATTGCTGAAGGAATCGCTGTCCTATCGCGCCTTGGAACAGCGGATTGCATTCGATGCCGCCGCCGCCCAGACCGCCGAACAGGTCACGGATGGCCCAGGAGGCGCGTCGTTTTTCGGCCTTGGCGGGGATGTCGGGCATGCGCAGCAGACGGGTTTCGGGCAGGACCCCCTGGAGGCGTTGGCCGACGCGGTGACGGCGGTCGAGGCGGAGACGACGAGCGGTTCGGTCATCATCGTCATCGATAGCTCGGTTGCCGATATTGACGTGTTTCTGGAGCAGATCGATTCCGGGGCGGAGATCATCATCCTCGATGGCGAACGCGATGGCGTGGAGCAGATTGCCGAGGCCCTCGCGGGACGCTCCAATATCGACGCAATTCACATCATCAGCCATGGCACCGAGGGCAGCCTCAACCTGGGAAATACAACCCTGACTGCAGCGAGCATGCAGGGTGAACATCTCGACGAACTGACCATAATCGGGGAAGCACTGTCGGCCGACGGTGATATCCTGATCTATGGTTGCGACTACACGGCAGGGGATGCGGGCCTGGAAGCCGCAATGATCCTCGGCGGCATCACCGGTGCCGACATCGCTGCCTCGAGCGATCTTACAGGTGCAGCAGCTCTCGGCGGCGACTGGGAACTCGAGACGACGATCGGTGGCATATCGGCCGAAGCGATCGCGGTGGTCGAGTGGAACGGCCTGCTCACTCCGTCGTCGGCAACACACGACTGGGCGACGTCGAGCAATCTCATTCAGGGCAACACGGTCAACTACCCGCTCGGTGGCATCACCAACGCGATGAGCATCACGGTCAGCGGCACGGGGGTCGTTTTCGGCAACAGCGTCGGTTTCGGCGATGGCGGCACCGGCGACACCGTTCAGGTGATCCAAGGCAATACAACGAGCACGACAGTTGGCCAGCTTGTCGACATCGTGCTCAACAGTGCCGCGCTTCCCAACGGCGCCAATTCGGTCAGTTTCAACGTCGGCAACATCGATGCGTCTTCGGGCGGCTGGGACGACCGCATCATAGTTCAGGCCTACGATATCAACGGTGTCCTCTTGTCCGGGGCCGACATCACCGCGGTTCCGTTGTCGACCGTGAATCAGACCTATACGATCACCGCCAATGCCAACTCCCAGCAGTTCGACGGCAACATCGACGGTCCGAGCGATAGCGATCCCGGTGATACCGTCCAACTCACGATCACCTCGACAACAGGAGCCAACGTTGGTCGCGTGACGGTTCTCTACGTCAGCGGTACGGCGGGCGTGACGACCGGCGCCGTCGCCTTGAGCGACATTGCCGTCACCTATGATCTGCCTCCTGAGATCGATCTCGACACGACCGATGCGGGTCCTGTCGTAGCCGGCCCGACGATCACCGATACGTTCGAGACCAACACCTACTCCGGTGGTAGCGGCTGGACCGGAAGCTGGGTCGAAACCGGCGAGACTACCAGCACATCGGCCGGTGATATTCGCTTGGTATCCGATGGTGGCGATCTCTCGGTGCGAATAACCGACGCAGACAACGGCGTCGACACCATCCAGCGCGCGATGGACCTGTCGGGCGAGACCAGCGCGACGCTCACCTATGACTTCCGCAATGGCGGGCTCGACGGCACCGCGGAGACGGTCTCCATCCAGATATCTTCCGATGGCGTCAACTTCACGACGCTCGCAACATATGACGGCAACTCGTCCACGGCCTACACGAGCTTCTCGCACGACATCTCGGCCTTCATCTCCGCCAACACGACGGTACGCATCACTGCGTCCACCGCGCTCGAAGCGTCCGACTTCGGCTACTTCGACAATATCCAGATCACGTCGAGCCACCCTGGACCCGAGCCGACCAGCTACGCGACGACCTACACCACCAACACCGCGCCCGTCGGCATTGCCGGCGTCAACGTCGGTATCACCGATGCCAACGACACCAACATCCAGTCGGCGACCATCACGCTGACCAACGCCCAGTCCGGCGATCTCCTCAGTGTTCTGGCAGCCCTGCCGGGCGGCATCACGGCCTCCGCCTACAACCCGGCGACCGGTGTCATCACGCTCACCGGTTCCGCAACTCTTGCCGACTACCAGACCGCGATCGAGTTCGTCGGCTTCTCGTCGTCCTCTACCTCTGGTGCCGACCGTACCATCAACGTCACGGTCAACGACGGAACGTCATCTTCGAACACCGCCGTCTCGACCATTGTGATCACCCTCGACACCGACGGCGACGGCGTAATCGACAGTGTCGACATCGACGATGACAACGACGGCATCATCGATTCAAACGAGATGTCGCTCGTAACGTCCGCCCCAGTAACTTCGACCCTCGCCTACGATGCCGCCGCTTCTACCGCCGCTTCCCAGGTGAATGGCCAGCCGGTCATCATTCTGACTGATGGTAACGTTACCGTCACCATAACGAACAACTTTGGCGCAACAATCAGTGGCAACTCGGTCACGACGAACAGTAGCTCTGGGGCCGCGGAATCCATTCGAATTACGGCGACATCGCCGGCTGGTGCTGTCCTGATCCAGGGACTTCAATTCATCGATCTTGACAATTTTGATCCCAACCAGTTCGTTGACGCTCTAGCGATTGATCAGGCGGGCAGTTGGGGTGGCCTAGGGAACGCAAATGGTCTCGATGCCCTGGTATCCTATTCTCTGGATGCGGCTGGTGAGGCCGCCGCCACCGCGGCAACCAACGAGACGGTCACTTTTTCTGGTCTGATTTCAGCTGGCGCAGTCAGCCCGGTGCTCCTAAATCCTGCGAGCACTGTTGAGGATAACTACTTCGGCACGTTTACGTTCAATGCAGGTGTCAGCAGTTTTCTTGTTTTCGGAACCGATGTCATAGCGCCGCTCGACCAAGTGACAACGTTCACGTTCACGACGTTTCCAATCACCTATACGATCCAGTCGCTCCAATCCGTCGATAGTGATTCTGATGGTGTTTCAAACCACCTCGACATCGATTCGGATAACGACGGCATCACCGACAACGTCGAAGCCCAGACGACCGATGGCTACATCGCGCCTTCCGGTGTCGACACGGACGGCGATGGCCTCGACGATGCGTATGACGCGACTCCCACGACCGGACCGATGGGCTCCAACGGCCTGACGCCGATCGACACCGACGGCGCCGACGCGGTCGATTATCTCGATGTCGACAGCGACAACGACGGCACCGCCGACATCGCCGAGCGCGGCGACGGCGCGCCCACCTCCATCACCTCGACCACCGACACCGACGGCGACGGCCTCCTCGATATCTTCGAGGGCGCCAGCGTCACCGACGGCTTCGACGTCAACGACGAGAACCTCAGCGGCACA
This sequence comes from Hyphomicrobiaceae bacterium, assembly GCA_020442185.1. GTDB lineage: Bacteria > Pseudomonadota > Alphaproteobacteria > Rhizobiales > Hyphomicrobiaceae > JAEUMD01. The sequence continues at coordinate 529 of JAGRKS010000057.1, read as the reverse complement.
ACCTTCAACCTCGCCGACACCGACAATGACACCGCCGCGAACGGCGCTGGTGCTGTGCCGCTCGTGAATGATCTCGACTACCGCGACGCCAATGAACCGCCGGTCGCGGTCGACGACGTGCTATCGACCAACGAGGATACGCCACTTGTTACCAACATCATTACCGCGAACGGCATCGACAGCGATCCCGACAGCGATCCGCTGACGATCGTCTCGGCAACCATCGATTGGAACGGCGACGGTTCGCCCGACGTCCTGACGCTTGGCGCACCTACGGCGATGGTGACGGGAACCGGCCAGGCCATCGGCGTGATCACCTTGCAGTCCAATGGCGATCTCACGTTCGCGCCAGCGGCAAACTATAACGGCCCCGTGCCGACGCTGACCTATACGCTGTCCGACGGTAACAGCCAGACCGACACGGCAAACGTCGATATTTCGGTTTCACCTGTGAACGACGCGCCGGTGTCGACGCCGCTCGGCAACTTGACGAACGACGACGCCGATGTGGTGAGCGTTGACGTCAGCG
>JAGRKS010000056.1 GCA_020442185.1 Hyphomicrobiaceae bacterium | reverse complement strand
GCCAACAAGCTGATGAAGGGCTTCATCGGCACGGCCAACATCGACACCAACTCGCGGCTGTGCATGGCCTCCTCGGTCGCCGGACACAAGCGCGCGTTCGGCACCGACACGGTTCCCGGAACCTACGAGGACATCGAAATCGCCGATCTCGTCGTGCTCGTCGGCTCGAATCTCGCCTGGTGTCATCCTGTCCTGTTCCAGCGCCTCGCCGCGGCTCGAGAGGCTCATGGCACCCGCGTCGTGGTGATCGACCCGAGACGAACTTTGACCGCAGAGATCGCTGATCTCCACCTTGCTATCGCTCCCGGCAGCGATGTCGCCCTGTTCGCTGGACTTCTGGCGCACCTCGCCGACAATGGTTGCATCGACGCTCGGTACGTCGCCGACCACACGAGCGGCTTCGATGCCGCACTCACGACCGCGCGCGCACTGTCCTCAGGCGATATCGTTGCGGCGACCGGTCTCGACGCCAGCGAAATCGCGGCCTTCTATGCGATGTTCGCCGCGACCGAGAAGACCACCACGATCTACAGCCAGGGCGTCAACCAGTCGTCTTGCGGCACCGACAAGGTCAACGCGATCATCAACTGCCATCTCGCAACCGGCCGCATCGGCAGGCCGGGCATGGGACCGTTCTCAGTCACGGGCCAACCGAATGCGATGGGTGGCCGCGAGGTCGGTGGCCTCGCCAACATGCTTGCGGCGCATATGGAGTTATCCGTCCCTGCCCACCGCCGGGTCGTGCGCGACTTCTGGAATGCACCGCACCTCGCAGAGACGGCCGGCCTCAAGGCGATTGATCTGTTCGACGCGGTCGGCAGCGGCCGCATCAAGGCGCTGTGGATCATGGCGACCAACCCCGTCGACAGCCTGCCCGATGCGGATCGCGTGCGCGCGGCGATCGCCGCTTGTCCATTCGTCGTCGTGTCGGACGTGACCGCGAACACCGACACGGCGGAGCTTGCTCACGTCCTGCTCCCCGCTGCGGCGTGGGGCGAAAAAGACGGGACCGTGACCAACTCCGAACGGCGCGTCTCGCGCCAGCGCAAGTTTTTGCCGCTGCCAGGCGATGCCCGGCCGGATTGGTGGCAGATCGCGGAAGTTGCCAAGCGCCTGGGTTACGCCGACGCTTTCGATTACCAGGGCCCCCACGAGATCTACGCCGAGTATGCGGCACTGACCGGCGCCGAGAATGCTGGCACCCGCGATCTCGACATCTCTGGCCACGCCAACATTACGGCCGCGGACTACGATACCCTTGCACCCTACCAGTGGCCCCTCACGGCCGATCAACAGGCGGCCGACCACACGGCGGAGGCGCCGGCCAAGCGCGCCTCCATCGAGAACGCCGACACACGCTTTTTCGCGAACGGGGGGTTCTATACTTCGGACCGTCGTGCACGCTTCGTGCCGACGCCATACCGCCTGCCGAGTTCGGCAACCACCGAAGCCTGGCCGCTGGTGCTCAACACAGGTCGCATTCGCGACCAGTGGCACACGATGACGCGCACCGCGAAGACCGCCCGACTGACGAACCATTATGCGGAACCATTCGTCGAAATCCATCCTCGCGATGCCTTCCGCCTCGGCTTGCACCGCGCCGACCTCGCGACGATCAGCGCAGACGCTGGCCGCTACGTCGCACGTGTCGTCGTTACCGACCGGCAACGGCCCGGGTCGATCTTCGCGCCGATGCACTGGACGGGGCAACTGGCATCTGCGGGACGCATCGGACCGCTGATCAGGCCCAACACGGACCCGATTTCAGGACAACCCGAGTTGAAATATTCACCCGTGCGTGTCGATCGCTTCGCCGCGCTCTGGTACGGGTTTGCGGTTACCCAATCGCGGCCCGACCATCGCCAGTTCGACTACGCCGCGGTTGCGACGGCGGCCGCCAGCGGCGGTTGGCGTCTCGAAGCCGCCGACGCCCGCGCGCCCGATGACTGGCCTGAACTCGCAACCCGGCTGCTCCTCGATGGTGCAGGCCGAGACACCGAACTGCTTGCCTACCACGACGTGGCGAAAGGCCAGCACCGCTTTGCAGCGTTCACCGGCGAGCGATGCGTCGGCTTGCTGTTCGCCGCCGCAACGCCGGTTGCGGTGTCACGGACCTGGGCGGTTGAACAACTTGGTCGCGAGGTCGATGTCCGCCAGCGCTTGCGCCTGCTTGCGGGCCGGCCGGGAGGCAACGAACGCGACCGCGGGACCATCGTTTGTGCATGCTTCGACGTCGGCCGCAACGACATCATCGCGGCGATCGTCGACAACGGCTGCAATTCCCTCGCTTCGCTGGGCGAACGCGTCAAGGCCGGCACGAACTGCGGATCGTGCCGATCGGAACTGACGCGGCTGATCGCGGAAGCGAACCTCTCGGAAACGGCCTAGTGGCCGTTACGTCGCGCAAAAAATCAGGCGCGGACCGCACCTGGATTCGATATTGGCGCAACGTGAGGTCCAAGAGCATCATCATGGACTTCGTGTGGCGGCCATCGCGCCATGATTGACACCAACCTTGCCGCATCACCGGCATAGTATGGAGCGATGCCACAACAGAGCGATCGGATCAGCGCGGCCGATCCAGACAGTCGCCCTTTCGCGGTCTGATCCGGAAATGACGCTTCAAATCCATGGATCAAGCCAGAAATTGAGTGTTGATGGATCCTCTGACGCGACGGCATCAATTCCAACTCTGCACCTGCAGGCCTCGCAGCCTCCGCCTTTCACACGGCGATAGCTATCCGCCCATCACGCCTAAAATGTCGCAGCCGCGCCCCGACGGAGATGCTGGATCGCGACCCCGGTTCGCCATAATTGCGTTGGGGACCTCAGGCAGAGTGGCCGCGCGTCGGAGCTTCGTTCCGATCCATCACGGCAAAGTTTTGCATTCCACGCCCGCTGTGCGAGACGCTGTCGCGGCGGCGCGGCGAACGGTTTGAAGCCGCTGCCGACATCGACGGTGGCTTTCGTTCCGCTTCTCGCGACGGCACAAGCGGAAGGACCGCGGAACAAGCCCCCCACGTAAGACACGCGTCCCGCTAATGCGATCGAAATCATCCGCCGGCATTCCGCCGTCAAGCCGCAAGGGCACTGCGATGTCCACCCATCAACGCAGCAAATTTGAACCGGTCCGCAATCGTCAACGCGACGTGCGCCTCGATTTCTTTCGCGGGCTCGGAATGTTCATCATCTTCGTCGCACACACACCCTATAACGCTTGGGCCGACTATATCCCGGCACGCTTCGGCTTTTCCGACGCAACCGAAATCTTCGTGTTCTGCTCCGGCATGGCGTCGGCCATCGCCTTCGGCCGGATCTTCGACGAGCGCGGCTTCGTGCCCGGCGTCAGCCGCGTCGCACATCGTTGCTGGCAGGTCTACTGGGCGCACATCGGTGTCTTCTTCGTGTCGGCAGCGGTGCTCGTCGCGGCCGATCAGCTCCTGAAGACAGGCGGCACCATCGCCGGCCAGTCGAGCCTCGGCGCAATTTTCGGACCCGATGCACCCGCCCACATCCTCGGCGTCATGACGCTCACCTTCGTCCCCGGCTTGTTCAACATCCTGCCGATGTATCTCGTGATCCTGGCGATGCTACCGCTCGTCATGCTGGCGAGCCGCCATAGCACCGCCGCCGCTTTCGCTTTCGTCATTCTCGTATGGTGTGTCGGAACCACAGGCGTGCTGGCGTTCCCCGCCGCTCCGGGCAAGGCCGACGTTTGGTTCTTCAATCCGCTGGCATGGCAACTCGTGTTCTTCGCCGGATTCGCATTCATGCGCGGCTGGATTCCGGCGCCACCAATAGATCGTCGGCTCATCGCGGCGGCAGTGTTCGTCATCGTCGTACTCGTCCCGTTCGCTTTCGTACCGTTCGTCGACAACTTCGCGGTGTTCAAGCAGGGCAACGAAGCGCTCTGGCCCGTCATCGACAAGACGAATTTCCGACCAGGCCGAATGCTGCATTTCCTGAGCGTCGCCTACCTCGCCTATATCGCGGCGGGCGAGTGCGGCCGGCGACTGCGAGGGCCACTCGTCGCGGTCTGCGTCAAGGTCGGCCAGCAGGCCCTGGCCGTGTTCATGGCAGGCGTCGTGCTCTCGCAGATCGGAGGCATTTTCCTCGACGTCGTCGGCCGCAATCCGCTGACGACCACCGCAACCAATCTCATCGGCTTCGCAGGGCTCGTGGCGACGGCCTATGTCACAGCGTATTTCAAGGCCTCGCCCTGGCAGGCGGCGAAGCACGTCCAAGGGAATCCTCTGCCATCGCATAGCGATGTAGACAGCCGCGGACCGTCTCGCGACACCGCAGTCGTCGGCGATGGGAGCCAGCGCCCGGCCATGACGCCCTGACGGCATCGGGAATTTCCAACAGCGCCTAAAATACGCACCGGAGAAGCCCGCATCTACCAACGCGACGGCAATGTGGCGCGTGGCATGCGTCGCTCGGGATACTCCTGAATTTTCCGCGGCATCCCCGTATTTGAATCGTTAAGCAAAGCAATTGACGCTCAAGCGCTCGCCGGCAATCCGAGCCACACCTTCAACTTGTTGGCCGCGCATTCACCTAGCTGTGCTATGTGCCGCCCCATGAAGTTCGACCATGCTAATAAGCAGACAAATGATGACCGGTGCTCCGAAGGCCAGTTCACCCGTGCTCCAGTCCGCAACCGGCAGGTCGTGCGGATCTGGTTAACGTATCGGGCCAATCGATCGGTTGCAGAATGGCAATCCGGCGTGGTCCGCGCGCGGCAGCAGGCGCGAGAATAACTAAGGAAGGGAACCTCCATGTGCGGAATTGCCGGCGTCATCGACCTCAGAACCGGCCGCTCGCCATCGCCTGAAGTGCTGTCGCGAATGGCCAGCGCCATTACGCATCGTGGCCCGGACGAGGAGGGATATCTCAGGCGGCCTTCGATTGGATTTGCCGCGCGTCGTCTCAGCATCGTCGGCCTCGAGGACGGCCAGCAGCCCATTTTCAACGAGGATCAAAACGTCGCGGTCGTCTACAACGGTGAGATGTTCGACTATGTCGAGCGGCGCGAACAGCTGCAGGCTGCCGGTCACACATTCAAGACGCACGCCGATACCGAGATCCTTCCGCATCTCTGGGAGGATCACAAGGAGGACATGCTGGCGACGCTGCGCGGCCAGTTCGCGTTCGCGCTCCTCGATCAACGTCGCCGCCAGATCGTCCTCGCCCGAGACCGCTTCGGCATCTGCCCGCTCTACTGGGCCGTTGTCGAGAAGTTCGGCACGGAGTGGTTGGTGTTCGGATCGGAAGTCAAGGCGATCTTGATGTCGGGGCTGGTCGAAGCAAAGCCGGATCGCCGCGGCATCGACCAGCTCTTCAATTTCCTTGCCGTCCCCGCACCCGTCACGTGTTTCGAGGGAATCTCGCTGCTGCAGCCGGGACGCTTCCTGTCGATCAAGCTAGGGCGGAACGGCGAACGCGCCACGATCGCCGAGCGAGCCTACTGGACGATGGATTTTCCCGACGCCGGCGACGCGGGGCTTGCCGGCACGGAAAAGCAGCTCGCCGACGGGCTCGAGGAGGTGCTGCACGCGGCGGTCAAGCGACGGCTCAGGGCCGACGTGCCGGTCGTCTCGTACCTGAGCGGCGGTGTCGATTCGAGCATGGTCGTCGCGATGGCAACCAAGATCCTCGGACGTGCGCCGCCGACATTCACCGTCAAGATCCTCGACAAGGAGCTCGATGAAACGCCTCAGGCCGCCATCGTGTCGAAGCACATCGCCGCCGACCCCTTTGTCGTGCCGTGCGGGTCCGAGGACATCGTCAACTCCTATCAGTCGCTGCTTCTGGCGGCCGAATCGCCCGTCACCGACACATCGTGCACGGCATTGATGATGCTCGCGCGCCGTGTCCGGGAAGAAGGCTACAAGGTTGCGCTGACGGGCGAGGGCTCCGACGAGTGGCTCGCGGGCTACCCCTGGTACAAGATCAACCGCGTACTCGGGACACTCGGCAGCATTTCCGGCGGGGCATTCGACAAGTTCGCTCGCAATCGCCTGAAGACCTGGCTCGGTTTCGACGACGATGCCGTACGCTACATCGAAAAGCTGGATCGGTCCGCGGGCGGGCACAACGCGTTCCACGATTTCTATGGGCTTCTGAACGTTTCGCGGTTCCGCTTCTTCAGCAAGGACATGCTCGCCCGGCTGACGGATCACGACCCCTATGGCGTCCTCGAGCCTGATCTGGACCGCGTCGAGCGATGGCACCCGATCAACAAGGCGATCTACTGGGGAGGTCGCGTTCATCTTGCCGGGCAGCTCTTGAGCTTCAAGGGCGATCGCATTGCGATGAGCCAGTCGGTCGAGGTGCGCTATCCGTTTCTCGACGAGGACGTCTTCGACTACACCGCCAAGCTGCATCCCGATTGGAAGCTGCGCGGCCTGCGCGAGAAGTACCTGTTGCGCGTCGTCGCAGAACGCTGGCTGCCGAAGGAGGTCGCCTGGCGCAAGAAGGGCATGTTCCGCGCACCACTCGACGGCTTCTTTCTCGATACACGCCTCGACTATGTGGACCAGCTTCTGAGCCGCGAGTCGCTCGAGAAGACCGGCTACTTCGACGTCGACGCGGTACACCGCTGGAAGCGCGAGTACGCTCGACTTTCGAGCACGCTCTATCGTCGCAGCTCGATGGAACTCGGTCTGGTCGCTGTCGTCGCGACACAGCTCTGGCATCATACGTTCATCGATCCAACGCTCGCCGATCTGCCCGACTGGAAAACGCTAGCTGGCGTTGCCAACGGTCCCGATGCGCTCGCCTGGCACGACGAAGACTTCGCCGAACCGGCGAGTTGAAGGCGCCCGATCAGGTATCGACCGCAGACCGACGACATCGGCGAGCGCCGATCGTCGGTCAATTGGGGATATGGATATGAACGGCGGGCAAACAGCTCAGCGCCCCCCCCGCTGACGCGATACCTCTTCGTTCCGGCCCGAGTTCGGCCTGAGCGCCTCGCGCGCGATCATCGACAGGATCTTGGCGCCAGCGCGCAAGCTGCCGCCAACCGTCCCGGAAATCTTCGACGTACCGACGCGGCGGCGATAGGCGACCGGAACCTCGCAGAACGAGAGACCGGTGCGCACCGCCTTGATCTGCATCTCGACCGTCCAGCCGAACGTCCGGTCGGACATCTGGAGGCGCCTCAGGGCATCGCGTTCGATCGCCCGGAACGGCCCGAGATCGGTGAACTCCGCTCCCCATATCCGACGTATCAGGCCGGTCGCAAGCCAGTTCCCGAATCGCTGCTGCGGCGTCAAGGCGCCCGCCTCGACAACCCCGCGCACCCGCGAACCGACGACAAACTGGAACGAGCCCGATGCAATCGGGTCGACAAGCGCCGCCATGTCGTCTGGATCGTCGGAAAGATCGCCGTCGAGAAACACGACCACATCGACATCCGGCAGGGCGTTGATCCCGGCCAGGCAAGCGGCGCCATAGCCCACGTGCGGCTCGTAGACGACGGTTGCTCCGGCCGTACGCGCGACGTCGTCGGTTCCGTCGACCGAACCGTTGTCGGCCACAACGATATGATCGACCCAGCCGGGAATGCCGGCGACGACGCGGCCGATGGCTGCCGCTTCGTTCATCGCCGGGATGACGCAGCCGATTGTCTTCCCGCTTCGCACACAAAGCCCCAATAAGCGTATCGCATCCCTGCGCCTGACGTCGCCAAGCCGGTTCCGTGCCGGCGTCCGCCAATGCCGACCGAAAACCGGCCGCGCGGGAGGAACGCTGCTCGAGCGATATTCGCCCACCGACGTCGCCCATACGATATAGATAGCCCGGCACAGAAGCGCAAACCTCAGCGGTGCGTCCCGCATTGCCCCGCCGCACTGCCGGCGGGCATCGAATTGGCTCGTGTCCCGTCACGCCAAAATCGCATCAGCGCCCCACCCGCTACCGATTTTGGCGAGACATCAGGGCCACGAGCAACATATTGGATTTCGTGTGGCGCTTTTCGCGCCATAGTTGACACCAACCTCGCCGCACCGTCGGTCAACTATGACGCGACGCCACACGTGGCGGAACAGGGTTGCCTCGGAGGAAGCGGCAAGCCATGCCGGCACCGTTCATCATCGGCTGGGAAGAATGGGTTTCGCTGCCCGAACTCGGCCTACCCGCCGTCAAGGCCAAGATCGACACCGGCGCGCGCACGTCCGCGCTGCACGCCCACCTGATCGAGCCGTTCGGACCGATCGATGCGCCGCTCGTGCGCTTCTCGGTCTATCCAATCGGGGGGCGCACCGACATCGAGATTACATGCTCGGCCCCGGTGATCGGCCGCCGCGAGGTCACGAGTTCCAACGGCGAGCGAGAACGCCGCTACGTCATCGCGACACCAATACAGATGGGCGAGCGAACATGGCCCGTCGAGATTACGCTGACCAACCGCGAGACGATGGCCTATCGCATGCTGATCGGTCGGCAGGCGATCGCCGAGGATATGTTCGTCGACCCGACATCGTCGTTCCGGCAGCGCAGGCTCTCATACCTGCAGTACCGCCAGCTGCCGCGGCGCGATCCCGTGCATCGTTCCCTCCGCATGGCCATCCTCACGCGACGTCCGACGGCACGCGGACCAAGCCGGCTCGCACGAATCGCGTCGGAACGCGGGCATGTCGTCGAGACACTCGATCTCGCCCGCATGGAGATGACCTTCGACGGCGCCTCTCCCGGCTGCCGCATCGACAAGCTACCGCTGCCGCACTTCGATGCCGTCATCCCGCGGATCGGCGGCGGCTCGAGCGCCTATGCCCGTTCGATCCTGCGGCAACTCGAGCTGATGGGTTCGTACGCCCTCAATTCCGCCGACGCGCTCGATCGTCTCGCACACGCGCTCCACTTGCGCCAACATCTCGCACTGAACGGCATTGCGACCACCGGCCCCGCCCGTGTCGGCGAGGATGGCGCGAGCGACGCACTTGGGCGCACCGAACCGGCACGACGCATCACGATGCTCGTCGTCGGACGCACCGTCGTTGCCGCTATTGAAAACCGGCGCGGCGTCTTCAAGGCGATGGAGGAGCCACCGGGGAAGGAAGCGCGAAAGCTGGCGTTGCGTGCCGCGCGTGCGCTCGGCCTGCGCCTCGCTGCGATCGACATCGTGACACAAGCGGAAAGCTTCCTCGTCGCCGGTGTTTCAGCGGTGCCGCCATTGTCGCGATTTGCGAGCATAGCCGGCGTTTCGGCCGAGAAGCACGTGATCGCCGATGCCGAAGCCCATGTGCGATCCTGGATTCGCCGCAACGAACCTGAGGCCACATCCGGCTGAACTGCCGCATCAACCGAGGCCGATCGCCGCGGTGATCGTCTCGAGCACACGGCGCTGGTCGAAATGGCGCTCCGCCTTGAGGCGGCTCGCGCGCGACATCGCCGGCAGTAGATCCGGCCGCTTCAAAAAGCTCGCCATGGCAGCATCGAGGCCTTCGACATCGCCCGGCGCGACGAGACAGCCATTGACGCGATCATCGACCGTGTCGCGGCAGCCGGGTGTCGTGGTCGTAATGACCGGGCGGCCCGCTGCCAGTGCCTCGAGGATGGCGCGCGGCATGCCCTCACCGTGCGAGGGATAGACGAACACATGGCAGTCCGCGAGAGCCGGGCGAACGTCGGCCAGCGGACCTGCGAACGTCACCACGTCGGAGAAAGGCTTGAGCGCATCAGGACTGAGGCCCGTCGGGCCGGTGCCCGCTGGTCCCGCTAGCCGAAATCGCGCATTGGGGGCGCGTTGCGCAAGCGAACGCGCCGCTGCGCAATAGTCGAGCACGCCCCGGCTCAGATCGAGTGTGGAAATCATGAGGAAGGCGATGCCATCAGCCGCTCCGGGCAGCGGCATCGCGGTGACGTGCGCGAGATCGACGCCCGCCCCAGCGACGACATGCGATTTGACCCCGGGCGGCAGCAACGCCGCGCGCTCGATCTGCCGAAGCTGATCGCGGTTGTGGAACACGACGACATCGGCCGCAGCAAATGCCTTTGCCAACAGCCGCTCGGGTATGCGTTCGGTCGCTGCGCTGACAGTTTTATCAGCACTCCCGATCGGCAACTCGTTGACCAGTGCGAGACAACGCCCGACGCCGCACCCGCGCCCGGCAATCAGGGCGAGGCACATAAGCCGCCCCGACTGTGCAATGACGGCGTCAGCTTGCCAGCGCTTGAAGATTTCAGCGAGCGACCGGGAGACGCGCCAGTCGCGCAGCATCCTCGGGCCGCCTGGCTCGGAGTCGAAGGCTTCGCGTTCGGCACCGAGCGCTGCAAGACGTGCTTCGTCATCTGTCGTGAATTGCGGCGCGATGCAGAGTACTGCGATGCCGCGCCTGACGAGCGTCTCGATCAACGGTCCGCGCAATACCGCAAGACTGCGCGCCGATGCCGCGACGATCGCGACGCGCCGCGGAGGACCGGAGACGACCAGCGGCTTGCGCATGTCAGCTGGCCACGGCAATGGCGGCGAAGCGGGACGCGGATAGAACGGCGCGCCGCAAGCCTGGAGTCTGGATTTCTTGGTGCATTTCTGTGTGCTCCCGAAGCCCCCTTGCTGACGACCGCGCCGCGACCGCTTCCGATCATGCGGCGCGTGCGGAGCGGTACGCAGCGCTTCATCGATCGTCGGGATACAGCCACGCGATTACACCGAAGCACAAGACGATACTGAGGCAGCCAAAGAGTATTCCACCGATCATGTTGCCGACCAGCACGCCCGGCGCGCCCCAGTAGCGGCTTCCGAGAACGACAAACGGTATGGTGCCGATCGTCGCGCGACCCCAGTTGAGCAGCGCCGAATAGTGCGCGCGCTGCAGCGTGTTGAATACGGCATTCGAAACGAACAATGCGCCGAGAAAGACGAACAACGGCGCCAGCCAGCGGCAGAACAAGCGGATCAGATCGGCCGCCTCGCCGGAGACGCGGAACATCGCGACGACCCAATCGGCCGAGATCGCGAGAGCGAGCCAGGCGAGACACGTGAACGCCGCCGTGACCGCGAGAGACAGCGTGAACGCCTCGCGCATCCGGTCAGGACGACCAGCACCGTGGTTCTGGCCGACAATCGGTCCAATCGACCCCGACAGCGCATAGATCGCACCGAATGCCACAGGCAGAATACGCCCGATGATCGCCCAGCCGGCAACGGCGCTATCTCCGTGCGCCGCCATCGACATCGTGACGTAAGCGTTGGCGAACGGCGTCGCGACGTTCGTCAAGACGGCAGGCAATGCGACGGCCGCGAGTGGCATGGCGTCAGAGACGAACGGACGCGGGCGGGGGCGCGTTACAAGCCCATGGACCCGGATGACGCCGTAGAGCCCGACGCTGATGACGGCGAGCCGCGAGATGGCCGAAGCGATGGCGGCGCCTTCGATGCCGAGCCCGAAGGCGAAGATGAAGATCGGATCGAGCAGCGTGTTGACGATGGCGCCGATCAACGTGACGTACATCGCGCGGCGCGCATCGCCGGCGGACCGCAAAACCGCCGCGGACGTCATGGCCACCGCCAGCAGCGGCAGGAAGGGCACGAGTATCGAGAGATACGAACTCGCAAGATCCTTCGTGCGGCCGCTCGCGCCGAACAAGGTCAGCAGCGGGTCGATGGCGAGCCAGACACCGAGCGCCAACAGCGACGAAACGACGAACGTCCAGAGGTGGGCGTTGACCGAAAGGCGCCGCGCCCGCGTGCGCCGACCGCCCCCGAGCGCCGGCGCGACGAGAGCAGATGCAGCGATCGCGAGACCGATGCCGATCGAGATCGTCAGGAACTGTATCGAACTGGCGTAACCGATCGCGGCGACGATCGCTTCGTCGTTGAGGCGGCTCAAGAAGAAGATGTTGGCGAGGTCACCGACGAAAATCGCCATGAGACCCACCGCGCCAGTTCCCGACATCACCAGGATGTGGCGCAGCAGCGAGCCCTGGATGAATACCGGCTGTTGGCGCGGCGGACGAACCGGGCGCGAGGGAGGCGTTGACGGGACGGGGATATCCATCGGGAAACTTTCGGTCGTCGTCGAGCGCTGGTCTCAACCGCTGCCAGCCTTGCAATATTTCCGTGAGACGGACATCCTGGCCCGCTAGTGCCGCGTCAATAACGCTTGGTCCCCGGTTGCTGCAAGGTGGCCTGCCAAGCGTTGGTGACAAAAGCAACACTCGAATCATAGAGTGGCTCGTGTTCCATATGTCTCCGAAACCTAGTCGATCGGGTGCTGCAAGGGGAACCAAGTGTCGGAGACGGAACACTAGTGCCGTTTCCATTCACACGGAACCGCATCCTACGGCAACACACGACCAGAACAGTCTGTGTCAGCACGAGCCCGTGCGACAGGACGAACCACCCAGCACATCCTCGTACGGCCGACACGATCCGCCAACTGCAGCTAGAACGCGGACGCGGCGAGCACGGATCGCTCCACGCGTGATATTCACATGACCGCTCGACGCGGCGAAGCCGTGGGAACTAGGTGCGCGAACCTGCGGATCACATCCGCTTGCGAGACTTGATCGCAGCGGCAAGGGTACCCTCGTCGAGATAGTCGAGTTCGCCCCCCATCGGCACGCCCTGTGCCAGCCGCGAAACGGCGACATCGCAAGACGACAGCTGATCGGTCAGGTAGTGCGCGGTCGATTGACCTTCAACTGTCGCGTTCAGCGCCAACAGCACCTCCGTAACGTGAGCCGCCGAAGCGCGCTCGACGAGCCGCGCGATGTTCAGACGATCCGGGCCAATGCCATCGAGTGGCGAGAGATGCCCGCCGAGCACATGGTAGCTGGCATTGATGACGCTCGCGCGTTCGAGCGCCCAAAGATCACCAACCTCCTCGACGACGACGATCAACGAGCGGTCGCGGCGTTCATCGCGGCAGATGCTGCACGGGGAGAGCGTATCGACGTTGCCGCAATCCGGGCAGACGACGATCTTATCAACCGCGTCGGCAAGCGCCGAGGCCAGCGGGACGAGGAGTTCGACACGTCGCTTGATGAGCGCGAGAGCAGCCTTGCGCGCGGAGCGCGGCCCAAGCCCCGGCAGCCGTGAGAGGAGCTGCACCAGCCGTTCAATCTCGGGTCCTGCAATCTTCTTCGACATCTATGGTGATCCCTGGAGCCGCATCGCATAATCGCCGCAACGCAGCGATACAACAGATGTCAGCCCCCACCCTGCCAGCGCGCGATGCCTTCTATGGGCCAAACGAGCATCAGCACATTAAGGGTGAGATTGTCGCGAATGGCCCACAGCATGACAAGCTCGATCGCGATGCCGAGCGCGACGCTGGCCTTCACCGGAAGCCATGTCGCGATGAGAAATCCGGCAACCATTGCGACGTTGTCCATCACCGAGTTGACGATGCTGTCGCCGAAGTAGTCGAGCGAGATCGTCGCGGCGCGGTAGCGATTGATCACCATGTCGGTGTTCTCGAGAAGCTCCCAGCCTGCTTCGATCGTGACGGCCATCAAGAGCCTCAGGCCCCAAGCCGATCGAGGCAGCAGCCAGGCAAGCAGCGCGTAGAACAGCAGTCCGTGCAGTACGTGGCTGAACGAGTACCAGTCCGTCAGCTGCTGGGAATTCTCCGCGCTCTGGACGACGCCATGCCAGAACTCGACCGTCCCGCATTTGCAGATCGGCAGCCGACCCATCGCGTAGAGCATGGCCGCCTGGGCGACGACGACGCCCAGCGCCGTCACGATCCAGAAGCGAAGGGCATTGTCGCGCGAGGCGAGCGAGCCTTGCGGATTGCGCGGCGGCGTTGTCATGCTGTGGTTCTCCCATGGGGCCGGGTCGTGCACGCCATGGCGATTAGAAAAGCTTCATGCCGGGAGGGATCGGCAGACCGCCGGTCACCGTCTCCATCTTCTCCTGGACCGTCGCCTCGACCTTGCTCTTCGCGTCCTGGGCGGCGGCCACGATCAGATCCTCGACGATCTCGGCCTCATCCGGCTTCATCAGGCTCGGATCGATGCTGACACGTTGCATATCACCCTTGCCGTTGAGTGTGACGCGCACGAGACCGCCGCCGGACTGGCCATCGACGGTCAAGGCTTCGAGTTCTTCCTGGACCTTCTGCATGCGCGCCTGCATCTCGCGCACCTTCGACATCATGCCCATCAGATCTTTCATCGCGACATCCCCCTTTTTCCGGCAGCTTTGCCGTTTGGTCTTTCCTGCGGCTGCGCCGCGTCGTCGTGGTCAGCGGCACAGCCGCCTCGCCATCTGCTTCAGCTGAAACACCTGGCCTATCCAGCGCACCGACAGACCGGGCTCGGGGTCCGCCGGCACCCCGACCAGTCACGGTCGATCGAATCGCAAGATTATCCGGTCGCACTGTCGTCGTCGCGATCCGTCTCTATCGGCCGAATATCGTCGATGCGGGCATCGGGGAAGGCATCGAGAACGACGCGAACGGCCGGATGCGCGGAAAGCTGCGCGATTTCCTCCGCAAGTTTTCGGCGCCGGACGTCGGCGAGCGTCGGATCGCCCGGCGCTTTGGACAGCATCACCATCCATCGCCGTCCGGTCCACTGGTTGAGGCGCTCGCGAAGCTCGTTGGCGATTCCGGGTGGCGCGCCCGCCAGCAGGTGCAGATCGATCGCGCCCGTCGCATGATCGAAGCGCACCAGACTGACCCGCTCCTCGAGATGCGTTTTCAACAGCACCTCGCGATGGCTCCCTGCCAGCGCAACGACTTCGGCGAAGCTCAACGGGTTGGCATATCCGGCGGCGGATGCTTCCGTTGCAACCGCATCCTCGAAGAAATCGCTTTCGTCGTTCGGGCCGGCGTCGTCCGCGAACCGCTCATAGCCGTCGCTGTCGTCACTCTCTTCGCCGTTCGCCGCGACGTGCGGCGGTGAAGCAGCCGGCGCTCGCGGGCGTGGCTCGCTCGTCTCCTCCGCCCGCACCGGCGCGTCTCGCATGATCGCGCGCGCCTCGCCTCTCGTATCGCGGCTTGCCGCATCTCGTGCCCCGAGCGACCGCCTCGTAGGCGCACCGCCTCCGAGAATGCGGATAATCTCGTCCGGTGACGGCAGGTCGGCGCTGTAGCAGATGCGGATCAACACCATTTCCGCCGCCGCGGCGGCGTTGGGAGCGCGCGAGACCTCGTCATAGCCCTTCAACAGCATTTGCCACGCCCGCGAGAGCAAGGGCACCGATAGCCGATCGGCAAGCGCGCCCGCCCTGCGGCGCTCCTCGGCGGAAAGACCTTCGAACGCCGCCCCGCCGCCGACCGCGCGCACACGCGTTGCGATATGCACGGCCTCGGCGAGATCGGCCATCAGCTGGCCGGCGTCGGCGCCATCACGAAGGAGGCCGGCGAAACTCTCGAGCGCGGGCCCCGCCTTGCCGGCGAAAACCAATTCGAGCAGATCGAACACGCGACCGCGATCGGCGAGACCCAGCATGTCGCGAACGCCGGCCTCGGTGACATGCCCCTGGCCCATCGCGATCGCTTGATCGAGGATCGACAGGCCGTCACGCACCGAGCCGCCGGCCGCACGCGCGATCAGCGCGAGAGCATCCTCGTCAGCTTGTGCACCTTCGTTCGTCGCGATGCGCTTGAAGTGCGCGACCAGATCCGGCACGTCGACGCGGCGGAGATCAAATCGCTGGCACCGCGACAGTACCGTCACCGGAACCTTTCGGATCTCGGTTGTCGCGAAGATGAATTTGACATGTTCCGGCGGTTCCTCGAGCGTCTTCAGGAGCGCATTGAACGCGCCCTTCGACAACATGTGAACCTCGTCGATGATGAACACCTTGTAGCGCGCGATCATCGGGCGGTAGCGCGCGCTTTCGATGATTTCACGAATGTTGTCGACGCCAGTATTCGACGCGGCGTCCATCTCGACGACATCGGGATGGCGGCTTTCCATGATCTCGGGGCAATGCGGCCCGAGCACCGGCATCTCGGTCGTCGGCCCGTTCGGCTCGTAGTTCAGGCCTCGCGCCAGAATGCGCGCAGTCGTGGTTTTCCCGACACCGCGGACGCCGGTCAGCATGTAGCCCTGCGCGATCCGGCCCGATGCGAAGGCGTTGCGCAGCGTCGTGACCATCGCCGACTGGCCAATCAGGTCCTCGAAGGACGCCGGCCGATATTTGCGAGCAAGCACGACATAGGGCGTTGCGTGATCGGGATTGTCGCCCGCACCGCCGTCCGATCCAGTGGTTTTCGAGGTCTCTCGCCTGGCCATTCTGCTCGGGTCGCTCATGCAAAACCGGCCGGGGGGGAACGGCCGGGCGGAGAGCCCGGCGGCCCGGGGGCAAAGGGGGCTGCGGCGACTGGATCGGCCCGACCGTACGGCGGCCCGGCCACAGTGCCGTTGGATGGCTTCTCCCGGATTGCCCGCGCGAACGGATGCACCCGTGAGCGCAAATTCAAAGGCTGGCGGACGACCCGCGTCCTGATCGTTAGGGCTGCTTCGTTCCCGACCTGACCCGGTTGGCGAGGGATGCGTCCGCCGCCAGCCCGGGCCGAATATGACTATTGCCGCCGTGAGATGCAAGCCGCAGCGGCAGGGCGGCCCAAAACGCTGCATAATCCGGCCGCTGGCACCGGGCGGAGAGCGTCGGTGGCCCGGATTTGGCCTGTCTGGGCACAGTGCGGGCAGGGATCGAGACGTCGGCGATGGACCGCCCGGTTGCCCGGCCTGTCACGCAACACGTCGGATCACAGCAGGACTATACTTGCGGCTGGTCCAAACGGCCGCGCTGGCGGGGAACTGCGCACAATCGGGGGCTTGATGACGGCAACGCGTGAACCAAAGCCCGACCTTTCGGCAATGCTGTCGCTCGATCGCGACAGTCCACGCAGATCGGACGCCGATCATCTCGGCCGGCTCATTTCCGATCCCGGCGCGCGCATGATCGTGCTCCTCGGTGGCAAGCCCGTTATCCGGCCGTCACCCGACGGACAGGCGGCGCAACTGCGTCGCTTTTCGCCCAACGCGTTGCGGGATGCCGGGGTGCCGCTCACGGATGTGTTTTTTCTCGGCCTTGATCCCAGCACGGGCTCGGGCGTCTTCGCCCTCGACATGGATGCCGATCCGGCAGATGTGGCGAATACCAGTACTGAGCGGTCGGCCGGCGCGCTGGAACAGTTTTTCTCACCCGCCGTCGATCTCAGGTCGCTCGCCATGCAGGGCGTGCTGTCGGGCGATGAGCTCGCAATTTCGGCAACAGCAGTCGCCCTCGCCAACTGGACCGCCGGCTCCCGATTCTGCGGCCGCTGCGGTTCGGCGATGGTGGCGCGGGACGGCGGCTGGAGGCGCAAGTGCGTGCCCTGTGGCCGCGACCAGTTTCCGCGAACCGACCCCGTCGTCATCATGCTCGTGTGTGACGCGGACCGTTGCGTGCTCGGCCGCCAGGCCCACTTTCCCGACGGCATGATGTCGGCGCTCGCTGGCTTTCTCGAACCGGGCGAGGACATCGAGGCCGCTGTCGTGCGTGAAACCGCCGAGGAAATCGGCATCGCCGTCGAGCGGGTCAGCTATGCCGGATCGCAGCCTTGGCCATTTCCGCACTCGTTGATGATCGGCTGCCTTGCGCAAGCCGCCTTCCAGCCGCTGCACGTCGACACAAACGAACTCGCGGATGCCCGCTGGTTCGACCGCGACGAGGTCCGGCGGATGCTGGATGGCAGCCACCCTTCGGGGCTCTGGGTGCCGAAGCCGCATGCCATTGCGCATTGGCTGGTTCGCCGCTTTGCTGCCGGCTAACCTTCTCCGACCAGCAGGCCCCCGGCGGCATAGGCTCCGGAACGGACGCCGTCGAAGGCAGCGTAGCAGGCTTGCAACATGTTCCGACGCGGCGGTGGTCCAAGTGCGCTGCGACACTGCAAGTTCTTGCCGGCGGGGCAAACCTGGGTATTCTCGCCAGCCATGGAGTGGATGAGGCGACGGCGGCAACGGCGGACGGTGGCAGGGCTAGCGCTCGCCGCCGCAATTCTCCATGTCGCGCTCCTGTCACTTCATGCCGTCGCCATGGCCGGTTCGGCGATGGCCGGCGGCGCCGACGCGGCCCGCGGCTCTTCTGCCTGGATCATCTGCGGCCCGTTGCGGCTTGCAACAAGCCGCGCTGCTAACCAGAACACCGGCCAGCTCGCGAGCCCAGAATTGGACACCAATACTGGCGGCACGATCGAGGGCGGCGTCTCCTGTCCGTTCTGCACCATCGCGGGCGGCGCCCCCGCGCTCCTGATCCCCGACGTTCCGGCGATGCCCGCTTACATCGCTCTGGACCAGCCGCTGTTTTGGACGGTCGCGGCCATCACCATCGAGCAGCGTCACGCCTTCGGCGATAAGCGAAGCCGAGCCCCACCCGCACGAGCCTGAAGCGAATTGAACGCACTTCGCGGGCACCGCCGCCACGACCTTTCTGGGCGTGGCGGGCGGCGCCAGCGGATCATTCGTCACGTTTCCAAAAAGGCTCGAAACCCATGCTTCGACACCGTCTCCGGCGCGCAACGCGCCAACTCGCTCTTGCCGCGGCGTTAACAGCGGCCGCATTCCTCACATCGACACTGGCGCATGCTCAACACGCCGCGCACGGCTCGCATAGTTCGCAGCACGGCATGGCAACGTCCAAACAAGATTACAGTCCCGACATGGACGGGAGCGCTCATGGCCACCACATGACCCCACCGCCCGCCGGTGTGATGGGCGCGCATCTGATGCGCAAGGGCAAGGTCATGATGATGTACACCCCCATGTTCATGCATATGGGCGGCAGCCGCATCGGAACGCGCGATGTGACGCCCGAGACGATCGTGACGACGGTGCCCAATCGCTTCGACCAGAACCCGATGATGCCCGGCGTGCAGCCGCCGACATTGCGCATCGCGCCCGAGACGATGAGCATGGAAATGCACATGTTCAGTCTCATGTACGGTATCACCGACACCATCAACGTCATGATCATGTCCAGTTACGTTGAAAAGGAAATGCGCATGGTGACGTTTGCCGGCATGGCGGGTACGAACCGGCTCGGCACGTCGACCGGCAACACCGAGGGCATGGGCGATACGACCGTGTCGCTGGCGTTCAAGGTGTTCGAAGGGCATGGCAACCGGCTCAATGCTTCGCTTGGCGTATCGATACCGACCGGATCGACCGATGAGGTCGGCCGTATGCTTTCGCCGATGGGCATGATGATGCAGATGCGATCCGCCTACGGCATGCAGCTCGGCACAGGCACCTACGACCTGGTGCCGTCCGTGACCTGGACCGGCCATACCGGACGTCTCGGATGGGGCGCCCAATACAAGGGACGCATCGCCCTCGAGGACGAGAGCGACGAGGGATATCGCTGGGGCAACCTGCACGAGGTGACGGCGTGGCTCAGCTACGGGTTGACGAGCGGGCTCAACGGCACGGCACGCATAGCGGCGAGCACGCAGGGCACGATCCATGGCGCCGATCCGCGCATCGGCGGGCCGTTCCAGGGGACCTACCCCGAATTTTACGGCGGCGAACGGATCGAAGCCTTCCTGGGCCTCGACGGCCATATCCCACTCGGGCACGGCACGATGGCACGCATTGCAATCGAAGCTGGCGTACCGATCTATCAGAATCTCAACGGTCCCCAACTCGAACGCGACTGGTCACTCGTTCTGAGCACCGGAATTCACTTCTAGAAACCTGGCGCGGGCGCCTGACCGCACCCGCGCACTCATGGCGACAACAAACGCCACACATCAGAAAAGGCCCACCCATGAAAATGTTCTCAGCACTAGTCATGCTTGCGCTGACGGCACTCGCAGTCCCCGCAAGCGCTCGCGACATCACCGCCGGCGACCTCGTGATTTCCAACCCCTGGACACGCGTGACGCCTCCAGGCGCCAAGGTTGCCGGCGGCTTTCTCACCATCACGAATAACGGCAAGGAAGCCGACCGCCTCATCGGTGGTTCTGCCGTCATCTCCCACCGCCTCGAGGTCCATGAAATGTCGATGGAGGGCGGTATCATGAAAATGCAGGAGGTCGCCGGTGGGCTCGAGATCAAGCCGGGCGCTACGGTTGTGCTGAAGCCGGGCAGCTATCATGTCATGTTCCTGGACCTCAAGGCGTCGCCGGTCGAAGGCACGCCGATCACCGGCACGCTGAAGTTCGAGAAGGCCGGTGAGGTAACGATCGCCTACGACGTGGCGCCGCTCGGTGCAAAGTCGAGCGAGGCAGGTCACGAAGGTATGCAACACGAGATGAAGAGCGGCGCGGACGGCAACATGAAGAAGATGCACGGCGGTCAACATGGCCACCACTGAAACGTTCCGTAAGGTGCGCCTCGTCCTCTGGGGAGCCGTTGCCGCGGTTGCGCTGGCAGGCGGTGCCTTGTTGCTGGGCGAAGCGCAGCGGGCGCAGCAGGCAGGCAGCAACCTGCCTGCTGCGGCGACGATCGGCGCACCCTTCACATTGACGCGCAGTGATGGCACCCGCTTCGACAGTCAGTCGCTTGCCGGCAAGCCCTACGCGATATTCTTCGGCTTCACCAACTGCCCGGACATTTGCCCGACGACGCTTCTCGAGATGAGCAATCACCTGAAGCAGCTCGGCGCGAATGCCGACAAGCTCAACGTCTTGTTCATCAGCGTCGATCCCAGTCGCGATACGCCGGAGCATCTGAAACTCTATCTGTCGGCGTTCGACGACCGCATCATCGGGCTGACCGGAACGACTGATGAGGTGGCGGCGGTCGCGAAATCCTATCGCATCGTCTACGAAAAGGTGCCTTCGAAAGACGGTAGCGACTACACGATGAATCATACCGCATCCGTGTACCTGATGAACGCGAACGGCCGGCTCGTCTCGACCCTGTCGTTCCAGGAACCCGAGGAAACGCGTCAGCGCAAAATCGACAATCTCGTCGCGGGATAGGGGTTGGTATTTTCGCTCACGGCACTTCCGCGCTTGCGCGCGGGCCTCCGCGGGGGCGGCGCTTCGCGCATACTTCGAAAATCAGCGTCAGATGCACCTGCCGCCATCGACCTCGATCGCAACGCCCGTGACGAAAGCAGATGCGGGATCGGCGAGGAACACGGCGGCATTGGCGATGTCTTCAGGCTTCGACATGCGCCCGAGTGGAATGCCCGCGACGAACCTGGCGCGATTATCGGGCGTATCGGCGACGCCCATGAAGTCCTCGAGCATGGCCGTTTCGCCGATCACCGGGTTGATCGCATTGACGCGGATCTTCAAGGGCGCGAGTTCGGCCGCCATGGACTTCGTCAGCGTGATGACGGCGCCCTTGGACCCGTTGTACCAAGTCAGCCCCGGCCGCGGACGAATTCCTGCGGTCGACGCCGTATTGATAATAACGCCGCCGCCACGCGCCTCGAGTTGGGGAACGACGGCGAGTGTCGTCAGATAGATCGATTTCACGTTGACCGCGTAGATGCGGTCGAACATCTCTTCCGAGACGGTCATCAGCGACTGGTTGCGATGCGTCGTGCCGGCATTGTTAACGAGTATGTCGATCCCGCCGAAGACATCGGCGGCCGTTCCGATCATGGCATCGACATCCGCGCGCAGGGTGACATCGGCCTTGACCGCAATCGCGTCGCCGCCAAATGCCCGGACAGTCGCGAGCGCCGCATCGCCGTCGATGTCGGCAACGACGACACGGGCGCCCTCACGCGCGAAGGCTTCGGCGATGCCGCGACCGAAGCCTGATGCGCCACCCGTGACGATCGCAACCAGACCCCGCAGCCGCATCGCCATCCTCCTAGATTTGTTCGAGGTTGCCATGTCACCGCCGGCACGGACTCGTAGCACTACATCCATTGCCGGCAATGCCGCCCAGCCGAAACCGGGCATGGTTCATCAGGTCTTGGCTCGTCAGGTCCAGACCTTGTCGTGGGTGTGCATGAGGCGCGCCGCGCGATCCGCTGCCGCCGCCCTATACGGACTGGCGCGGTAGGTGCCGAGCAGCTTGACCTCGCTCGAGAAGAACGAAAGTTCCTCGAGTGCCAGCTGCACGGGGCGATCCGCTGGATGGCCTTCGATATCGGCGAAGAACATTGTCGCGTTAAATGTGCCGCCCGTCTGATAGCTCTCGAGCTTAGTCATGTTGACGCCATTGGTCGCGAAACCGCCCAGCGCCTTGTAGAGTGCGGCCGGCACGTTGCGGACACGGAACAGAAACGTCGTGACCACCGGGGCCTCGTCCGGCTCGGCATCGTCGGGATCATCAGCGAGAATGACGAACCGGGTCGTGTTGTGTTCTTCGTCCTCGACATCGGATTGCAAGATCTCGAGCCCGTAGATCTCGGCGGCGAGCGTCGAGGCGATGGCCGCCGTGGTCGGATCCCCGCCCTCGCTCACCATGCGCGCTGAGCCGGCGGTATCGGCCTCCGGCACGGGTTTCAGGCCCAACTTGCGCAGTGTGTTCCGGCACTGACCGAGCGCCTGCGTGTGGCTCATCACCCGTTTGATGGAAGCGACGCTCGCGCCCGGCAGGGCCATCAGTTGATGGCGCACGCGAAGGAAATGCTCGCCAATGATGTAGAGTTCGGCCCCCGGCAACAGATGGTGAATGTCGGCGACGCGCCCCGCGACCGAATTCTCGATCGGGATCATCGCATAGCGCACGTCATGTGACTTCACCGCGGCGAGCGCGTCTTCGAAAGTAGCGTAGGCAATGGACTCGAGGTCCGGATGGCTTTCCCGGCACGCAAGATGGGAATTGGCGCCAGGCTCGCCCTGATAGGCGATCTTCGCCGGCCTGATAGTCCCCGAATTCGGCATTGTCTGAACCACTTTCGACTGACTGCGCCGCCGACAAATCGAAGTCTGCGCGACGCTGAACGATCGGTTTGAGGAAACTGATCGCGGTTGCGATCAAGACGTCGAAGCGGCCAGGAGGGCGCGCGCCCTTTCGAGATCAGCGGGAGTATCGACACCGAGCGGAACGGTGTCAACGACGCTCACATCGATGCGCATGCCATCTTCGAGGGCCCGCAGTTGCTCAAGGCGCTCGCGCGTTTCGAGATAGGACGGTCGCAATGTCACGAACCGCTCGAGCGCCGTGCGCCGGTACGCGTAGATGCCGATATGATGATAGAGTGGCCCATCGCCATGCGGCGCTGTCGCGCGCGTGAAATAAAGCGCGCGCAGATGGCCGGCGGTCGCGAGCGGCGTGCCGACGACCTTCACCACGTTCGGATTGGTGCGCTCCTCGTCGTCGCGGATCTCGGTGGCGATCGTCGCGATGTGCGGCCCCTTCTCGAAAAGCGGCTTCAAGCACGCTTCGATCAGGCGTGGCTCGAGTGTCGGCAGATCGCCCTGTACGTTCACGACGAATTCCGCGTCGATCTCGGGATCGACCTTGTTCACCGCCTCATAGACCCGGTCGGACCCCGATGAGTGCGAGGCCGCCGTCATCACCGCCTCGCCGCCCGCCTTCCGGATGGCGTCGTAAATTTCCGGCGCATCGGTTGCAACCACAACGCGCCCCAATTCTGCGGCCACTGCACGGCGCCACACATGGACGATCATCGGCTCACCGCAGATGTCGATCATCGGCTTGCCAGGCAACCTGGTCGCCTGCATGCGCGCTGGAATGACTATGAGGGCCTGCGGCATCGGATTCCTGTCCGGTTTGAGGGTCGCGACCGCTCTCGCTGGTCGCTCGGTGACAATTCGTCTCGCCGGCCGTCTGTAGAACGGACCGAAGTCTGGTTGCAAGAGAGGCGCAAATTCCTATAGTCGGGCGCGGAATTACCTGGGCAGGCGACGGCAGGCGACGCCGGCGCCGGCAAACCCTCAACACTTCCCGCAACACTTCAGGAATGGCCGAGACGAGACATGATGGATTCCTTCGAGCTGACCAAATTCGCCGCTGCGGCGCTCTCCGCCCTGCTCATCATCTTCGGCGCGCGCACGGCCATCGAGATTGGGACCTCCGGCCATGGCGAAGACGTCGCCGGCTATACGCTGCCGATGCCGGATAATGCCGGTGCCAAGACCGAAGCAGCGGCGCCTGAAGCCGCGTTCGACCCTGCAAAAGTCGTTGCGGCGGCGGCCTCCGCCAGCACCGAAGCCGGCCAGGGCGTGTTCAAGAAGTGCGCATCCTGCCACACGGTCGATAATGGCGGCGCCAACAAGACCGGCCCCAACCTGCATGGGATCGTCGGCCGTCCTGTCGCGAGCCATGCAGGTTTCGGCTATTCGGACGCGATGAAGGGCAAGGGCGGCAACTGGACGCCCACCGACCTCGTCGCCTTCCTGCACGACCCGAAAGGCTACATGAAGGGCACGAAGATGTCCTTCGGCGGCATCAAGGACGAGGGCGATCTTGCAGGTCTGCTCGCCTACCTCGGGACGCTGAAATAGGCTGTCGACGCCTTGCCGACGAGCGGATCGAAGCCGCCGGATGCAATAATTTATATAGGCCCGCCAATGCGTTGGCGGGCCTATCTGTGTACTGGAGGGCCCGCGCGCAGCGCCCGGTACGGGCCATCTGAGTTGAGCCGCTGCCGCAATCGCCAATCCGCACGCCTGCCCGGGGATGCCGCGAGCTTCGCGCTGCTCCCGCGCGATCAGCCGGCAACCCCGCGCGAAATCGTCCGGCACCGGATTGCATGCCAAGCTCGGCTTGTCGCATCTCTTGTCGCATCTATTGCCAAAACTTAACTTCCGGTCGCCCCAAAGCTCCTTTAGGCCCGTATACCGTGTATGTGTCGAACCCCAAGGGACACGATTGCGGAAGGACCTCACCTTGATGATCGGACAGTTCTGGCGTTCCAAGTGCACGCGCATCGCGGCGGCATCCGCGCTTGCGCTGCTTCTGGCCCCCGTCGCACACGCCGAGCAGACCGGCCAGCCAACCAAACGCCATCACGGGCTGTCCCTACTCGGCGAGCCGAAGCTGCCGGCCGACTTCAAGCACTTCGACTGGGTCAACCCCGACGCGCCGAAGGGCGGCCGCCTCAAGATGTGGGATCTCGGCTCCTTCGACAGCCTCAATCCGTTCTCGGTACGGGGCGATGCGGCGACCGGACTGCAGCTCATCTACGATTCGCTCATGGCATCGAACCCGGACGAGCCATCCGCTGAATATGGCCTCGTGGCGGAATGGGTGAGCTATCCGGCCGACTATTCCTCGGCCACGTTTGCGCTGCGACCCGGCGCGCGGTTCCACGATGGCAAACCGATCACGCCAGAAGACGTGATCTTCAGTCTCGAGGCGGTCAAACGCGCGCATCCACGGTATGCCTTCTACTACAAGAACGTCTCGAAGGTGGAGAAGACCGGCGAGCGCGAAGTGACCTTCACATTCGACATGAAGGGCAACCGTGAACTCCCACACATCATCGGCCAGTTGAACGTGCTGCCGCGCCACTTCTGGGAAGGCAAGACCGCCAACGGCGAACCTCGAGACATCACCAAGTCGAGCCTCGAGGTTCCTCTCGGCTCCGGCCCCTACAAGATCAAGTCGGTCGATCCCGGCCGCTCGCTGGTCTATGAGCGCGTCAAGGATTACTGGGCGGCCGACGTGCCCGCCTCGCGCGGCCAGTGGAACTACGACGAGATCGCCTACACCTATTACCGCGACGCGACGCCTGCGTTCGAGGCATTCAAGGCGGGCAACATCGACGTATGGTTCGAATCGAGCGCCAACCGCTGGGCGACGCAGTACACCTTCGAGGCCGTCGACAAGGGATGGGTCAAGAAGGAGGCGATCAAGCACCAGCGCGTGGCCGTCATGCAGGCCTTCGTGCTTAACACGCGCAAGCCGCAGTTCGCCGATGCGCGCGTGCGCCGCGCATTCAACCTCGCGTTCGATTTCAACTCGCTCAACAAGAACCTGTTCTACGGCCTCTACGTGCGTGCCGGCAGTTTCTTTGCCAATTCTGAGTTGGCGGCGCGCGGCCTCCCCGAAGGTCGAGAACTCGAGATCCTCGAGAAGGTTCGCGATGCCGTACCGCCCGAGGTTTTCACGACGGTTTGGGAAAATCCATCGTCGACGACACCGCTCGAGCATCGCAACAACATGCGCGAGGCGGTGCGGCTCGTGCGGGAGGCCGGCTATACGATGAAGGGCGGCGTGCTGGTGAACGCCGCGGGAGAGCCGCTCAAGGCCGAGTTCCTGCTGGTGCAGCCCGACTTCGAGCGGATCGTTCTGCCCTACATCGAGGACCTCAAGAAGATCGGCGTGCAGGCCAGCGTGCGTATCGTCGACACCTCGCAGTACAAGCGGCGCACCGACGACTTCGACTACGATGTGATCGTCGACAGCTTTGCCCAGTCGCATTCGCCTGGAAACGAACAGCGTGACTACTGGGGATCCGCCGCCGCCGGGCGGTCCGGCAGCAACAACACCATCGGCATCCGCAATCCCGCCATCGACAAGATCATCGACATGATCGTGTCGGCGACAGATCGTGCCGATCTGATCGCGGCGACGCGTGCGCTGGACCGCGTCCTCCTGTGGAACAACTATGTCGTGCCGCAGTGGAACTATCCCTACGATCGCGTCGCCTACTGGGACGTGCTCGGCCGGCCCGAACGCCTGCCGTCACAACAGCCGGGCGTGGTGCCGGGATGGTGGATCGACCCGGCGAAGGTGAAGGCGCTCGAGGCCGCGAGGGGACGCTGAAGCATGAAAGCGCCAGCACGCATGATCGATCCCTGGACCGGAGCGCGGACGCGGGGAGGCATTGCCACCGCTTCGGCGATCGCCGTCCTCGTGGCGATCCTTGCCCCGCCAGCGATTGCCAATGCCGCGGGGGGCGTGCACGGGCTCTCGACATTCGGCAAGCTCAAGTATCCCGCCGGGTTCACGCACTTCGACTACGTCAATCCGGACGCACCGAAACGCGGCACGCTGTCCATGATCGGCTCGGCCGGCCGCATCACGTTCGATAGTTTCAACGGCTATATTCTGAAGGGCGATGCCGCACAGGGGCTCGAGTACATTTTCGACAGCCTCATGGTGCGCGCGGCCGACGAACCCGACGCCGTCTATGGTCTGGTTGCAAAATCGGCCGAGGTCGCAGCCGACGGACTTTCGGTCACGTTCCATCTGCGCCCGGAAGCGAAATTCGCCGACGGCACGCAGCTGACCGCCGACGACGTCGTCTTCTCGTTCGACACGCTCAAGGAAAAGGGGCATCCGAGCTACCGGATCTCGATGCGCGACGTCGTCAAGGCGGAAGCGATCGATGCCGCGACGGTCCGATATACGTTCAAGGGCACACTCGTGCGCGATCTGCCGCTTACGGTGGCGTCTCTGCCGATCTTCTCGAAGTCCTACTATTCCACGCGAGCCTTCGACCAGACGACGCTCGAGCCGCCACTCGGCTCCGGCCCTTACAGGATCGCCGAATTCAAGCAGGGCGCCTTCGTCGTCTTCAAGCGCCGCGACGACTATTGGGCGCGCGACCTCGCGGTGAACCGCGGTCGCTACAATTTCGACCGGCTCAAGTACGAATATTATCGTGACCGGACGGCGGAACTGACAAACCTGAAATCGGGAACCTTCGACTTTCGCGAGGAATTCACGTCCGTCGACTGGGCAACGGCCTACGACGTGGCCGCCGTTCGCGAGGGACGTCTGAAGAAGGAGACGTTGCCGGACGAGACACCATCCGGCGCGCAAGGCTTCTTCATCAACACGCGACGGGAGAAATTCAAGGACTTGCGCGTGCGCAAGGCGCTCGGCCTCGCGTTCGATTTCGAATGGACCAACAAGAACCTGTTCTACGGGCTCTATCGGCGCACCGCGAGCTACTTCGAGAATTCGAATCTCAAGGCCGAAGGAACGCCCGGCGAGGCCGAATTGGCGCTGCTATCGCCCTACCGCCAATCGCTGCCACCCGAGATCTTCGCCGAGGCCGTCGTCCCACCTGTCTCCGACGGCTCGGGAAGCGACCGCCGACTGCTGCGCCAAGCCGCCAACCTCCTGACCGAGGCGGGCTGGGAACAGAAGGGGGCGGTGCGAACCAACGCCAAGGGCGAGCCGCTGGTCCTCGAAGTGCTGATCTTCTCGCCGTCGTTCGAACGCATCATCGCGCCCTACCTGAAGAACCTGCGCGCGATCGGCGTCGATGCCACGATGCGGCGCGTCGATCCGGCGCAATACGAACGACGCGTCAAGTCGTTCGATTTCGATCTGACGACCCAGCGCTATTCGATGCGGTTGACGCCCGGCATCGAACTTAAGAGCTTCTGGGGTTCCGACTCCGCCACAACCGACGGCAGTTTCAATCTCGCAGGGATCGCCGATCCGGCCATCGACGGGCTGATCGACAAGGTGATGGCCGCGACATCGCGCGCCGAACTCGAAACGGCGACGCGCGCCATCGATCGCGTACTGAGGGCCGGCTACTACTGGGTGCCGCACTGGTTCAAGGCCTCACACGCCATCGCCTATTGGGATAAGTTCTCGCGCCCGGCGGTCAAGCCGAAGTATGCTCGCGGCGTAATCGATACATGGTGGTACGACACCGAGAAGGCGAAGCGTCTCGAAGAGAGATGACGCGCCGACGCTCGGCTGACAAGGGAACGTGACAACGCGATGGCCGCCTATCTCATCAAACGACTGCTGCTGATCCTGCCGACGATGATCGGCATCATGGCGATCAGCTTCGTCATCGTGCAGTTCGCGCCGGGTGGCCCGGTCGAGCGCGTCATCGCGCAATTGACCGGCACCGGCGTTCAGGCGACGGAACGCATCTCCGGCGCGGGCGGCGATGGCTTTTCCGGCCAGGCGGGACAGAACCCCGGCGGGCAGAACACCGCCGATCCGATGACGTCCAAGTACCGTGGCGCACAGGGCCTCGACCCTGAGTTCATCAAGAGCCTCGAGAAGCAGTTCGGCTTCGACAAGCCGGCCCACGAACGCTTCTTCCTGATGATGAAGAACTATCTGACATTCGATTTCGGCAAGAGCTACTTCCGCGACACCTCGGTACTCGAGCTGATCAAGGAGAAGCTGCCGGTCTCGATCTCGCTTGGCCTGTGGATGACGCTTCTCACCTATCTGATCTCGATTCCGCTCGGCATTCGCAAGGCCGTCAAGGATGGCGAACCGTTCGATACCTGGACCAGCGGCTTCCTCGTGCTCGGCTACGCCGTGCCCGGGTTCCTCGTGGCCGTTCTTCTCCTCGTCCTGTTCGCCGGCTCGTCGTTCCTGCAATGGTTCCCGTCTCGCGGGCTTACCTCCGACAACTGGGACCAGCTTTCGGCCGGTGGCAAGATCGTCGACTACTTCTGGCACCTGACGCTACCGCTGATCGCGATGGGGCTCGGCGCCTTCACCACCATGACCTTCCTGACGAAGAACTCGTTTCTCGACGAGATCCGCAAGCAGTACGTGATCACCGCGCGCGCCAAGGGCCTCTCGCAGAAGGAGGTGCTTTATGGTCACGTCTTCCGCAACGCGATGCTGTTGATCATCGCCGGTTTCCCCGGCGCCTTCATCGCCGCGTTCTTCTCCGGCTCGCTGTTGATCGAGACGATCTTCTCGCTGGACGGTCTGGGGCTGCTGAGCTTCGAATCGATCATCAATCGCGACTACCCCGTGGTGTTTGCTACGCTCTACATCTTCTCGCTTCTTGGCCTCGTCGTGAATCTCGTGTCGGACTTCATCTATACGATCGTCGATCCGCGCATCGATTTCGAAAGTCGGGAGGTCTGACCCGATGGACGCCAAGACCCGAACCGCAAGCCAATCACCCGCCGCGGCCAAGGACAAGCGACGGCCCTCTTCCGATGGGCTCATCGCACGCCTGCGGCAACGGCTGCACCTGTCACCCGTCAATCAGCGCCGATGGGACAACTTCAAGGCCAACCGCCGCGGCTACTGGAGCCTATGGATTTTCCTCGCGCTCTTCATACTGTCGCTGTTTGCCGACTTCCTCGCCAACGACAAGCCGATCCTCGTCCGATACAAGGGCGAACTGCTGTCCCCCGTCCTCGTCGAGTATCCGGAATCGAAGTTCGGCGGGTTCCTTGCCGTCACCGACTACAAGGACCCGGTCATACTCGAGGAGATCGAAGCCAACGGCTGGATGCTCTGGCCGCCGATCCGCTATTCCTACGATACGATCAACAAGGACTATCCGCGCCGCAAGAACGCCGATGGCTTGTGCCTCGGCTATCCCGCGCCGCCACCCTGGGCATCGGACGCCGAACTGTGCGAGGCCCCGCCCGATCAGCTTGCCCGCTACAATCAGTTCGGCAATACGAACTGGCTTGGCCTCGACAATCAGGGCCGTGACGTCGTCGCGCGGGTCATCTACGGATTCCGCATCTCGATCCTGTTCGGCATCCTGTTGACGACACTGTCGTCGATCATCGGCGTCGCGGCCGGCGCTGTGCAAGGCTATTTCGGTGGCCGCGTCGATCTCTTTCTGCAGCGGTTCCTCGAGATCTGGTCGGCGATCCCTTACCTCTACGTGTTGCTGATCATATCGTCCGTACTGATCCCCGGGTTCTGGACGCTGCTCGGCGTGTTGCTGTTGTTTTCGTGGACATCACTTGTCGGCGTCGTTCGTGCCGAGTTCCTGAGGGCGCGCAACTTCGAATACATCAAGGCGGCGCGCGCGCTCGGATTGTCCGACGGCAAAATCATGGTCAAGCATCTGCTGCCGAACGCGATGGTGGCAACGCTGACTTTCCTTCCGTTCCTGCTATCGGGCTCGATCTCCGCGCTGACAGCGCTCGACTTCCTGGGCCTCGGGCTTCCCCCGGGCTCGCCGTCCCTCGGCGAACTGCTGCTGCAGGGCAAGAAGCATCTCGAAGCCCCGTGGCTCGGACTGACGGGTTTCTTCACGCTTGCGATCATGCTGTCGCTCTTGATCTTCATCGGCGAGGCCGTGCGCGATGCGCTCGATCCGCGCAAGACATTCCGCTAGGAAAGCCATGTCCGCAGGTGAAACTCTGGTCCAGGTCCGCAACCTTTCCGTCGCGTTCGGCAAGGGTGATAGCCGCGCACTCGCGGTCGACCACGTATCGTTCCGGATCGAGCGCGGCGAAACGGTCGCACTCGTCGGCGAGTCGGGCTCGGGCAAGACCGTCTCGGCGCTGTCCATCTTGCGCCTTCTGCCGTATCCAGCGGCGTCCCACCCCTCGGGCGAAATCTTTTTCGAAGGTGCCAACCTTCTGGAGCTACCCGAAGCTCGAATGCGCAAGATCCGCGGCGATCGCATCTCGATCATCTTCCAGGAGCCGATGACCTCTCTCAATCCGCTGCACACGATCGAGAGGCAGGTTGGTGAGGTGCTGAAACTGCATCGCGGCATGGACGACGCATCAGCACGCAAGCGCGTGATCGAGCTGCTCGCAAAGGTGGGCATCCGCGATCCCGAGAAGCGGCTCGGCGCATACCCGCACGAGCTGTCCGGCGGCCAGCGCCAGCGTGTGATGATCGCGATGGCGCTCGCCAACGAACCCGATCTCCTGATCGCCGACGAGCCGACAACGGCATTGGACGTCACCATTCAGGCGCAGATTCTCGAACTGCTCTCCGATCTCCAGAAGGAGATGGGCATGGCGATGCTGTTGATCACGCACGACCTCGGCATCGTCCGCAAGATGGCCGAACGCGTCTACGTGATGAAGGACGGCCAGATCGTCGAGCAAGGCCAGATGGAAGCGGTCTTCACCGAACCGCAGCACGCCTATACGCGGCATCTGATCAACGCCGAACCGAAGGGCGATCCGCCGAAGGAAGACAGGGGCCGGCCCGTGGTGCTCTCGACCGAAGATCTGAGGGTATGGTTCCCAATCAAGTCGGGCCTCTTGAAACGCACCGTCGATCACGTCAAGGCGGTCGACGGATTGACGCTCGAGTTGCGCGCGGGCCAGACCGTCGGCGTCGTCGGCGAATCCGGCTCGGGCAAGACGACCCTCGGCCTCGCCCTCCTCCGCCTCATCTCGTCGAAGGGGCCGATCGCCTACGTCGGACGGCGGATCGACGGTCTCACCCAGAAGGAGATGCGGCCGTTGCGCCGTGAAATGCAGATCGTGTTCCAGGATCCGTACGGTTCGCTGTCGCCGCGCCTGTCCATCGGCCAGATCATCGAGGAAGGTCTTGTCATCCAGCAGCCAGAACTCGACTACGATGCACGCCGCCGGCGCGTGGCCGACGCCCTGCGCGAGGTCGGGCTCGATCCCGAGGCGCAGGATCGCTATCCGCACGAATTCTCGGGCGGGCAGCGCCAACGCATCGCCATCGCCCGTGCCATGGTGCTGGAACCGAAGTTTGTGATGCTCGACGAGCCGACGAGCGCGCTCGACATGAGCGTGCAGGCACAGATCGTCGATCTGTTGCGCGACCTGCAGAAGAAGCGCGATCTCGCCTACCTGTTCATCAGCCACGACCTCAAGGTCGTGCGTGCCCTGTGCAATTACGTCATCGTGATGCGCAACGGCAAAGTGGTCGAGGAAGGCCCTGCCGACGTGGTATTCTCCACTCCCAGGGAAGAATATACGCGCGCACTGCTGGCGGCCGCCTTCGACCTCACCGTCAAGCACGGCGCCGTGCTCGCGAGCTGAGCATCGGGGCCGGATCACCACCGCCGCACGATTGGCTGATCGACGCCAGGGGGACAACGACGGATGGCTAAATCCTCGGATCGACTTCTGTTGTACCACTGGGCGCCGTCGCGATCGCTCACCGCAAGGTGGATGCTCGAAGAGGTCGGCCGACCATACGATATCGCACTGGTCGACATCTCGAAGGGCGAGCAACATGAGCCGCGCCACCTTGCCTTGAACCCCATGGGCAAGCTGCCGGTGCTGGCGCACGGCGACGTCGTGATTTCGGAAACCGCCGCCATCTGCTGCTATCTCGCGGACGTGTTCCCCGATGCGGACCTCGCACCGGCGATCGACCATCCCCTGCGCGGGCCCTACCTCAAATGGCTGTTCTACATGCCGAGCTGTTTCGAGCCCGCCATTACGCACAAAGCCATGGGCTGGCCCGATGCCCCGCGCGGCACGCTCGGTTGGGGCAGCTATGATGCCGTCGTCGCGACTTTGGAGCGTGCGCTCGCCAGCTCGCGTTATATCCTTGGCGATCGCTTTTCGGCGGCCGATGTCATCGTCGGGGCTGGCATCCGCTGGGGACTCGAGTTCAAATTGTTGCCGGAGACCGAGACCTTCCGGCGCTACTCCGCCGATCTCCTGGCGCGTCCGGCGCTTCAACGCCAACGTAGCGCGGATGCAGCGCTGATCGCCTCGCAATCGGCGCCCAAATCGACGCCCCAATCGGCACCATGACGAACCTCGGAGTCCGCGCGATGAGCCACGACGATCGCTACCGCGCCAAGCTTCAGGCAATCATCGCGTCGTTCGAGTTCTGGGTGCCGAGCATCGCCGACGTCGCGACGATCCGCGAGACGAACGCAGCCGACTACTGGCGCCTCTCGATCATGCCGCGGCAACCGGGCGCATGCCCTTTCGAACTCGTCCTGCGCGCCGACGGTCAGCACGACATCATGATCGCCGACCAGATATTCGAGGATCTGCCGACCACCGATCTCGACGTATTCTTGCCCCTGGCGGTGGCCATCGCCGAAGGCCGTGTCGTCCGCCGCACGTGGTCGACGGCCGGGACACGCACACCGGTCGCGACGGATACGATCGTCACGCCGGCCGATCGCGACATCTGGCGGCAACGGCGGGTGATCCATTCGGCGGGGAGCGTCGCCGCCACCGTCAATACGACGGCCGACATCGACCTGATCGCGGAGGACATCCACTTTCTTCCTTATCGCCGTGAACGTCGCCGCGCAGACTGATATTCGGCCGCGCGGAGATTGCGGCGATCGCCTGCCGGAGCTTGCGGCTTCGGCGCCGGCTGCGCCACGGATCACACACGAGCCGAACGCCGGGAAGCCTCAAACGTCGAGTTCGCTGTCCAACCGTTCGGGATGGCGTATCCGCACGCCGCACGATGTACAGCCCTCGGGCACCATCAGTGCCGATTGCATGGCGAGGCGCGCACCGCATCGCGGGCAACGGATGCGAAGCTGGATGATGGCTGCGGCAAGGATGATCGCGAGTGCCACCAGCATGAGCGCATATCGAACGCCGTGCGAATCTCCGAACAGATGCGGCAACGCGAGTGCTGCCGCCAGCAACGTCGCCGCGAATGCCGCAAGTCGCAAGGCGCGCCGCTCCGTGCGCCAGATCCGCGCGTTCTCCTCGGCCGACAACGTGGCAGCGGACGTCTCGATACTATCCGATTGCCTGCCATTCGGGGCCTCGCCATTGTCCATCATGCGCTCGCTCCCGAAGCGGAGAGTGCCGCGAGCCGCCGGACAGCGACGATATTGCCGCTCGCCTTGGCGATGCGCTCGACGGCCTCGGGCAACGTCTCGAACACGACGGCCATATGATGCGCGTTGGCATGCAGCAGCATCAAGCCGTCCGACATGATACCGACGTGTCCCTTCCAGAAGATCAGATCGCCGCGCGTCAGTCCTTCGAGATCCGGCGGCACGGGCACCGCTTCGCCCAGCTCTTCGCGCTGCATGTCACTGTCCCTCGGCGCATCGAGGCCGGCCGCCTCGAGTGACAGTTGCACCAGACCGGAACAATCGATGCCGATGTGCGTGCGTCCGCCCCAGAGGTAGGGCGTGCCGATGAAGCGTTCGGCGACTTCGACGAAATCGCGCGCATGATTGGCATGCTCGGCTGCGTGGCGGACGACGACGAAACCGCCGCTCGCCAACTCGTGGAAGCCATCGTGCGTACGCGTCACGGTAATCTCTGCTCCAAGTGGCAGATGCACCAGCGGTGGCAGCTTGATGTCGGGCTTGGGGTACACGAACGTACCGAGCGAACGCACCCGGTGCGTGGTCGGCACGAGACGTTCCGAAATTGTATTGGCGGGAACATAACCGACATAGCGGTCACGCTCGAGTTGCACCCAACCCCATGAGCCCGAGACGTCGTAGAGACGGACCATCTCGCCGAACAGCAACTCGGTGTCCATTCCCGCCGACAGGTCCGGACGGGCGCGCAGCGGCACCGTGGCGCGCACGATCTGGCAGCGTGTCCCCGTGACGTACCGGTCGGCCGGTACGATTCCGCGCAACGTCTCGCAAGCGAGATCGGGGCGACACGGATGGCGACGCGGGTCGAGCCCCTCTCCTCCGCGCGGAGCAACGCCACGGATCGGCAATGATCCGCCGTGCCGCCCTGTTTCACCCCGGCTCACAACAGCCCGCCTTCGGACCGCAGCGCCTCGAAGATCGCG
Organism: Hyphomicrobiaceae bacterium; assembly: GCA_020442185.1. Lineage (GTDB taxonomy): Bacteria > Pseudomonadota > Alphaproteobacteria > Rhizobiales > Hyphomicrobiaceae > JAEUMD01. The sequence goes on along the minus strand of JAGRKS010000056.1, from coordinate 31,341 downwards.
CGCGCCGTCTGCGGCTCGCCGCCCTTCGGGCCGAGTGCGCGTGGCGACGGCCGCCAGCCGTAGAGGTCAAAATGTGCGAACTGGCGAGCCTTGCCGACAAAGCGTCGCAGGAAGAGTGCTGCCGTAATGGCGCCGGCAAACGGACCATCGGAAACATTGCCCATGTCCGCGACCTCGCTGTCGAGATTGCGATCGTAGCCGCGCCAGAGCGGCATCCGCCACATCGGATCGCCGACCCGCTCCCCGGCATCGACGAGTACGTCCGCGAGGGCCGCATCGTCGGTGAACAGTGCCGGCAGATCGGGGCCGAGCGCGACGCGGGCCGCACCCGTAAGCGTCGCGAAACAGAGGAGCATGTCAGGGCCTTCCTCGTCGGCGAGGGCCAAGGCGTCGGCAAGCACGAGACGTCCCTCGGCATCGGTGTTGCCGACCTCGACCGTCAGACCGGCCCGGCTCATGAGCACGTCGCTCGGGCGAAATGCGTTGCCGTCGATAGAGTTCTCCGCCGCCGCGATCAGAACCCGCAAGCGAACATCGAGACCATGGGACATGATCATGTGCGCCAGGCTGAGTGCGACGGCCGCGCCGCCCATGTCCTTCTTCATCAAGAGCATACCGCTGGCGGGCTTGATGTCGAGGCCGCCGGTATCGAAGCAAATGCCCTTGCCGACGAGCGTCAATCGCGGCGCGCTGGCGCTGCCGCCCGGCTTGCTCCACGTCATATCGATCAGGCGAGGGGGGCGTGTGCTGGCCCGACCGACGGCGTGGATCATCGGAAATTTGCGGTCGAGGAGATCGTCGCCGACCGTGACTTCGATGTCGGCCCCATGCCGCGCGGCCAACGCGGCCGCCGCGGCTTCGAGTTCGGCCGGGCCGAGGTCGGATGCGGGCGTGTTGATGAGATCGCGCCCGAGCCATGTCGCCTCGACGATCGCCGCAACCGACGCCGCATCGACACCCTCAGGCAACCTGAGACGAGCGACCGTGCTCGTCTGGGGCGGCGACTTGTAGTTTCCGAAGCGGTAGGCTCCAAGCCCCCAGGCGACGGCCGCGAGCGAAACGTTGGTGACCTTTCCCGCAAGGCTGTAGCAGCCGGGCCGGCAGGATTGGGCAACCTGGCCGACCAGAAGATCGGACGGTCCGCACGGCTCGCCGGTCTCACCCGCGCCGATCGCCAAGGCGATGCCCGCCAACGTGCCATCGGCAGCCGGCAACCCGATCTGGCGCTTCGGTATCGCCGACTGGAACCCGTTTGCGGTCAGCCAAGCACGTTGCGCGGTCGTCAGCCCGGCAATCGCATCGATCGCGGTGTCGCTGCCGACGAGATGTATGGGCAGCGCAGTTTCGCCATGTGCGGAATAGAGTTCTTCGACGGCCCGCCTTCTGGATGGATCCAGCCAGTCGCTCATGTGAATTCTTGTCCCTGCATGTTCTGCTCGCGTAGCGCCGTCCGTTGGCGCACCGAACCGGGTAGGAATTTAGCATCGGAACCGGCCGGACGACTACCCGCCGACGGATTGGGACTTCGAGCACCCCACGATCCCGGCGCGTGCCCTGCCCGCCCGCACAGTACCGGCTATCCGCTTCCTTAAGCCTTTGTTGACCCGTGTGCCAGAAACTGACGATGGGACACGCGAATCGCCGAGAGAGCGATTGAGCGAGAGGGAGACGATCGATGCCGCACATCCGTGCCGCCGGGTATCAGACCAAATCAGTCAGGCAAGTGGCCGTGGCTGCCGCTGTGGCGGCATCAACCCTGCTCGGCGGATGCGCCGGAGCGGTTTCGGATCTGATGCCGCAAATGCTGGCTGCCAAGCCGAAGCCGGCACCCATTGCCGAAGTTGCGACAAACTCGCAGAGCGAGCTCGAAAAGGCGACGGAATATTGGGGCCGCAAATTCATGTCGTCGCCGAACGACTTGAAGACCGCACTCAATTATGCCCGCAATCTGAAGGCCATGGGTCAGAAGAAGCAGGCTCTCGGCGTGTTGCAGCAGGCCGGCGTTTATCACGGGCAGAACCGCGAACTGGCCAGCGAATATGGACGCCTTGCACTCGACCTGGGTCAGGTCAGCGTTGCCAAGCCCCTCCTTGCTTTCGCCGACGATGCATCGAAGCCAGATTGGCGCGTGATATCGGCTCGCGGAACCGTGCTCGCCAAGGAAGGCGCCTACAAGGAATCGATCCCCTATTTCGAGCGCGCCATGGCGCTGTCGAACAGCAATCCGGGAGTCATGAACAATCTCGCGATGGCCTATGCGCTGGCTGGCGAGCCGGACCGCAGCGAGAAGCTGCTCCGCACGGCCCTCAACAAGGGTGCACCGGCGAAATCCCGCCAGAACCTCGCCCTCGTTCTCGGTCTACAGGGCCGCTACGACGAAGCGACGGCTATGGGCCGGCGCGACCTGGCACCTCAGGTGGCGCAGGCCGATACGAACATGGTCCGCCAGATCGTGCGTCTCGATCCGAAGGTGGCTCCGGTTCCCGCCGGCGGTGTCTGGCAGCCGCCGCAGCTCGTCGCCGATCGAGCAGCAAAGTCCCCGAGCAACATCGCCTCCGCAGCGCCGGCGGCGGCGCGCCCACAGCTGCGCAATTCGGCGGAGCCCTCGCCAATCACGGGTGGCTGGAACTCGCACGTCGCGATTGCGACCCAGCGCTGAGCGGAGCCTCGCAGAGCGGAGCTTCGTTGAGCACCGCTGGCATCCGCAGCACGTCCTTTTGGTAACGACGCCCGGTCAGCCATGGCCGGGCGTTTTTGCTGTCCACGGCGCGCCGCAATCGACCAACCGCACTGGACCAACCCCGCAACAGGCCAACCGCTACAGGCCAACCACAACGGGCCAGGATCAGACGGCCCCATCTGGGTCAGTTGTCACCGCCGCCGATGATCGAATCGAAGCCGATCTTGCCGACTTCGATCACGGCCTGCGTACGCGAGGCGACGTTGAGCTTGCGCAAGATCTCGGACACGTGCGCTTTGACCGTCGTTTCGCCGACGTCGAGTTCGTAGGCGATCTGCTTGTTCAGCATGCCCTGGCGCAGCATCTTCAAAACGCGCAGCTGCTGTGGCGTCAGCGATGCAAGGCGTGCTGCGAGATCGGCAACGGCGCTGCCGGTGTCGCCATCGGGCGGCGTGTAGCTCTCGGGCAAATAGACGCTGCCGGACATGATCTGATCGATCGCCGAGGCCAGTTCGGAGCGCCGCACCGACTTCGAAATGAAGCCGGCGGCGCCGTAGACCATGGCCTCATGGATGATCCGCGGGTCCTCGAGTCCGGAGCAGATGACGACGGGCAGCTTTGGATGATGGGTTCGGAGTTCCAGAAGCCCGTCGAAGCCCGACGTGCCCGGCATCGAAAGATCGAGCAACAGGAGATCGAACGGCCCTTCGGTGGCAATCGCCTCGCGCGCCGAGGCAATCGATGTCGCCTCCACGATACGCGCATCGGGATAGGCCGAATTCAATGATAGCCGCAGCGCCTCGAGGAACAGCGGATGGTCGTCGACGACGAGAAAATTGGCGGGCACCGCTCGATCCTCCCAAGCGACCGCTACGGCATGATGGGTCATGCTCTTGTGATCCAAGCCACTGTCACATTGGACAGCGGCGGTTGCAATATGCAAACCGGGGCGAGCGGACTTTCCCACTCGCCCCGGCCAGATTCCGCACTCTCGCTGTCAAGCGAAGATCCCACGCTTAGTTCTGCGCGAGCTTCTTCGGCAGCTTGAACGTCCAGACCATGCCGCCCTGGTTGAGGTGAGCGACGGTCTTGGCGACCTCTCCACCCCACAGCGGCACGGCGCCGCCCCAGCCCGACACGATGGTCACGAACTGCTCGCCGTTCTCTTCCCAGGTGATGGGAGAACCGACAACGCCGGAGCCAGTGTTGAACGCCCAGAGCTGCTTGCCCGTTTCGGCATCCATCGCCTTGAGGTCACCTTCGGGCGTACCGAAGAACACCAGACCGCCGGCCGTCGTAAGAACGCCACCCCAAAGCGGAGCCTTGTTCTTGTATTCCCACTTCACCTGACCCGTCGCCGGATCCATGGCCTTCAGCGAACCGATGTGGTCGTCGAAGATCGGCTTGATGGTGAAGCCAGCGCCAAGGTAGGCCGCGCCCTTCTTGTAGGTGACCGGCTCGTTCCAGATGTCCATGCCCCACTCGTTGGAAGGGATGTAGAACAGCTTCGTGTCCTTCGAGTAGGCCATCGGCATCCAGTTCTTGCCGCCGAGGAAGCTCGGCACGGCAAAGACCGCAGCGCCCTTCTTGCCATCGGCCGACTTCGCCGGATTTCCAGGACGATTGGCCGGGTCGTAGATCGGACGGCCGTTCGCGTCGAGGCCCTTCGCCCAAGTGATGTTCTTGACGAACGGGTAACCGCCGATGAACTTGCCGCTCTCGCGGTTCAGCACGTAGAGGAAGCCGTTGCGGTCAGCCGTCGCTGCGGCCTTCGTGCCATTGAGGTCGAACGAGACGACCTCGTTGACGCCGTCAAAGTCCCAACCATCGTTCGGGGTCGTCTGGAAGCCCCACTTGATGTTGCCGGTTTCCGGATCGAGGGCCAAACGCGAGCACGACCACTTGTTGTCGCCCGGACGCATGTGGCTGTTCCAGGGAGCCGGGTTGCCCGCTCCGATGAAGATCTGCTTCGTCTCGGGATCGTACGTGCCGCCGAGCCAGGTGGCGCCACCACCGGTCTTCCACAGATCACCCGGCCAGCTCTCGTTCTTCTTGCCCGTCATGGTCGACTCTTTGCCGTCGAGCATGCCCATGTGGCCTTCGATGGTCGGACGCGACCAGACGAGCGTGCCGTCATCGACCTTGCGGGCCTCGACACGACCCACGACGCCGAACTCACCACCCGAAACGCCGGTGACGATGATCGGACCGAACTTGTCGGACGGAACGATGAGCGGAGCGGCTGTATAGGAGAAGCCGGCCTTGAAGTCGTCGATCTTCTTCGACCAAACGACCTTGCCGGTCTTGGCGTCGAGCGCCAACAGCTTCGCGTCGAGCGTGCCGAAGAACACCTTGTCGCCGTGAATTGCCGCGCCGCGGTTGACCACGTCACAGCATGGCAGAATGCCTTCGGGAAGGCGGGCGTCATACTGCCAGAGCTCGTGGCCGGTCTTGGTGTCGATCGCCCACATCCGGCTGTAAGAGCCGGTGATGTACATCACGCCGTCCTTGACGAGCGGCTGTGTTTCCTGGCCGCGCATCTTCTCCCCGCCGAGCGACATGGCCCAGGCCGGAACAAGATTGGCGACGTTGTCCTTGTTGACTTTCGCGAGCGGGCTGTAGCGCTGGCCCTGCGGGCCAAGGCCGTTGCTCACGACATCCTCGACAGTCGCGGCGTCGTTGACGATGTCGTTGATCGACACGTCGGCGAGCGACGGCTGGGCAAGCGTTACGGAAAGCGCCAGCGCACTCGCAGTGGCGAACCATTTCCACGTCTTCATTGATATCCCCTTGGTTGGTTTCCTGGCTGCTTCCCCGTTAACGGGCTCTAGCGGCGCGTCGGAAGTCTGGCCAAGTGCGACGTTATCGCAGGGTGTCCGGGGCGCTTATTGCCAAATAGTACAATTATGTCGCGGCGAGCTTTGAATGCAGCACTGTTTTCGAGTGAAACAGCCGAATTCTTGCGCGTCGCACATCGGCCGAAAAGGAAACCGGCGTCCGCTGAATGCGATCGGGACCGTCGGGGCAGAGCGGAACTAGCGCTTCTCGTCGACGCGCGGCCAGCCGCCCGCTTCCAGCTTTGGATAGAAATGCATGACCGAGCGTTCGTATTCGTAACGTGCGAGCGCAACCTTTTCGGTCCATGCCGGCAAAGGCTCGCCAATCGCCTCCGTCATCGACAGGCCGCGATCGAAGGCGCCGCGGATCTTCGCCTCGATCACATCCAGCCAATCGCGTGTCTGCACGAACGCGCGACGACCATCTTCCGCCGGACCATGGCCTGGGACGAGCAGGCGATGCTCGATCGTTGAGAGTGATGTGAGGCTCGTGCGCCAGGTCGCCAGATCGGCGTGCGGCGTCGTCGGCGCGCGATCGAGAAATGCAAGATCGCCAGCGACGAGAATTCCCGAGTTTTCCTCGAAGACCGCGAGATCACTATTCGTGTGCCCCGCGAGCGTCAGCAGATTGAACCGGCGACCACCGAACGCTTCAGTCCCGCTCGTCACGATCCGCGTCGGCCGGACCACTTCGGTTCCGCGCATCCAGTCGCCGGCCGTATAGTACATCGCCGCCGCGAAATCCTCGCCGAGCGATTCGAGGCCATCGACAACACCCTGGGGCGCCGCCAGCGATTGGGCCGGAAAGGCCTGGTTGCCGAACACGTGATCAGGGTGGAAGTGGGTAATGTAGACGCGCACGACCGGTTGACCCGTCAGGCGTTCGGCGGCCGACGCGAGTTCCAGGCCATATCGCTTCGATGGTCCTGTATCGATAACGACTGCGCCTTCCGAACTCGAGAAAATCACGACGTTGGCTATGGCGCCGCCGTTCTGACGATCAATCGGCTCTTGTGCGCCGCGGATCAGCCAGACGCCATCGCCGATCGGCTGCGGCGACAGGTTGTAGGAAAGCGGTGCTGCATCGGCATCGAACGCCGCGCATATCGCCGGCAGCGAGGCAACTCCTGCAAGCGCGCGCAATGCCTCGCGACGCGAAACCCCCGCTGGCGCTCGGTCACGAGGCTCGCCGCCGTGGCCGGCAGCCGTGATGGCGGAGCCGGCATCCGTCCTGACACCGTCATCCGCGCCACCCGATCGCATTGGACGATCAGCGGCTGTCACGGCTCGGTCCATGCTGCTGCAATCCGCTCGTCAGACCGCTCTGACGCCACGATGCGGGAATTTTAGAGCGATAGGTTTCTCCGCCGTTGTCGCGGCCGTCGATCGTCAACGCGTTGTCGGCAACGGGCAGACGCACCATCATCGTCAACGTCGGATCCTCGCTGACCGGCTCTTTCAACTCCAGCGAAGCGAGCGACTGTCCGTCGGCCGACCGCATGTCCAGCTGCTCGATAAAAAACGAGGGCGTGTTGTCGCGCGCGAGACCGGTGTCCATCGGATGGCGGACGCGAAAGCGTACCCGTGTCGAGCCGTCTACCTCGCGCCACAGTTTGCCGCGCGCATGACCGACCGTCTGGCTCCAATCCTCATCCTGGCGGGCCATTGCCGGCGCCGAACATCCACCGCCCGCCGCGTTGAGGAACACGCCGCCGACATGCCAGACGCCATCCGCGGTGAGGGCAGCTGCGCGCACCGGCGTGCCCTGCTCGACTTTCATGCGAAACGCGATGAACGCGTGCGCCTTTCGGGGTGTCAGGGTCAGGACGTGTTGAATGGGATTGAGATCGGCGAAGACGACGAGCTTCTGCACGCCTTCAACGCCGCGCGCATCGGCCGTTACCGGCACCTGCGCCTGGTTCTCGACGATCGAGGGGACGACAACGCGCACCTTGTCATCGAAAACAACCTTCGCGTCACCGAAGAACTGCGCCTTCATCTCGGTCCACATGATGGACCGCAAAGGGTCGTCGCCTGCCGCTGCGAAAGAGGGAGCGGCGAGGCCCAGGCTCGCACAGATCGCCACCGCCGTCGCGGATAGCCGTCTCGTCCACCGAGGCGTCATGTCGAGTTCCCCATGTTGTGTCTCGCTGCGACTCTACTGCCAATTTCGCCCCAAGGCGAGTACCAGCGTCAAACCATGGTGCCGATGCTTGCGACGAGCTGCCCGTCACGGCGCCGGCGGCTCGACGAGCGTTACGCCATGGGCCTTGAATATCCGCTCGAGCGCGCCGCTGGCGCGGAGTTCCGCCATGGCCTTGCCGACTTCGTAGCCCGTGTCGCGACTATCGAACTTGACGGCGGTGCCGATCGTCCACGCCATCCGCATGTACGTCTCGAATTTGGGATGCAGGATGCGGAAGTCGCCCGCCTTGCCGGCAAGCGCCGCCTCGATCTCCGAGCGACGTCCGAGAATACCGGCGTTGCTGCGATCGAGGAATGCCTCCGCGACCGCATCGAATTTCCGATATGGGTTGATGTTGGCCTTGTAGCGCTCCGCGTCGGCAAACATCGCGTAGTAGTGGGCGACGGTCGCGAACTGCACTGCGAGCTTCGCGCTATCGAACGCGGCAAGCCCCTTCTCCGGATCGACCATGTCGGGGTGAACGACGAGAACCGTCTGTTCGTGATGATAGGCATTCGAAATCGCGACCAGATTGTTGCGCGCGATGAACTCCTTTTCCATCGGCACATGCATCATGACGTCGCCGACGAGGCCACCGGTGCGAGGTCCCTGCCAGATGTTCGATCGCAAGTCGTCGTCGGCTTCCTCGCCAGCGGTGCGCGCGATGATGTCGGCCTTGACGCCGAGGCGTGCGGCGATGGCACGCCCGATATCCGCATCGATACCCTTGATGCTTCCATCGTCCGCGGTCCACGAGAATGGTGCATTGTCATCGTAGACGATGACGCGCAGTACGCCAGACGCAGTGATTTCATCGATGGGGCGGGCCACAGCGGGTGTGCTGCCATAGCCGACGACAACAAATGCAAACGCGAGAAAAGCGAGGCTCCAAGGGAGCCTCGCTCGCAACTGACACGCGCCGGGGGACCTGCAAAGTCGCATGGTTGACACGCGCCAGGCTGCTCAGCTGTCGTCGTGCTTGGCTTCGATATAGGCGCGTATCGCCCACATGGCCTCTTGACTGAGAGTACCCTCGAAAGCCGGCATCTTGGTTACGCCATTGATCGTCGCGCCATGACGGATGCGCTGCATGAACCACTCGTCACCCGTCTCGCCCTTTTCAAGGTAGCGAAGATCCGGAGCAAGACCACCCGAGATCACCTCGAGGCCGTGGCAACGCGCGCAGTTCTGATTGTAGCCAGACGACCCGATCTTGATCGCGACTTCGTTGCCGCTATAGGGGTTCTTTTCGAGCCAGGTCTCACCGAGGGGCTCAAGTCCTGTGGTATCGACGGGCTGCGGGCTGACATCGCCGTGCGCCTCGACCTGGGCGATGCCACCCGCAACGAGAACACACATGGCGACAAGAGCCGCCACGACACGGGTCCGATTCATGAAGAGCACTCCGCGTTTCCAGTTATCTGATTGCTTTTGTTTCGAACAAGATAGTCGAGGCGGGTTCCGGCCAGGAATTGCCAAATAGTGCAAAAACTGTCGGCACACCAGACACCACCACCGTCACACGACAACTTTCGCTACGAAGCCCTGCCACCAAGTGATACATTGTACCATAGTACACTTGGGAGTCGGCCGTCCGATACCTAGCTTGCCGGGAAAGCTCCGGAACGCGGCCCGATCGAAGGCGCGCGGCGGGGCTCTATCCGGGCCGAGGCTGTTGGACAGCAGTGCCTGTGGGTTGAGGAACGTCTTGCCTGAATTGGCCGGCTCGAGGGTCCGCGGACAACAATGCTGCAACGGTTGATGCTACTGCCGCTCTCGGTCTTCCTGGCAACCCCGTGTTTGGCCTCGGCACACGAAGTGTATGTCTCAAACGAGAAAGACAACACGATCTCGGTTATCGACAGCGAGACGCTAACGGTCGTGCGCACGTTCGCCGTCGGACAGCGGCCGCGTGGCATCACCTTCTCACGCGATTACAAACAGTTTTTCGTTTGCGCGAGCGATAGCGACTCCGTGCAGGTATTCGACGCCGCGACGGACAAGCTGCTCTACGACCTGCCATCCGGCGACGACCCCGAACAATTCGCCGTTTCGCCCGACAACAAGCGTCTCTACATCGCCAACGAGGACAACGCCGTCACGACTGTCATCGATCTCGAAAGCCGCAAGGTTTTGCGCCAGGTCGATGTCGGTATCGAGCCGGAAGGCATGGCCGTGTCGCCGGACAACCGCATCGCCGTTACGACGTCCGAGACGACCAACATGGCCCATCTCATCGACACCGAGACGTTCGAGACGGTCGACAACATCCTCGTCGACGCGCGCCCGCGCCACGCCGAATTCAACAACGACGGTTCGATGCTGTGGGTCACCTCCGAAATCGGCGGCAGCGTGGCCGTGATCGACATGGCAACCCGCAAGATCGTCAAGACGATCACATTTGCCGTCTCCGGCATCCGCACCGAACTCATTCAGCCCGTCGGCTTGAAACTGACCCGCGACGACAAGACGGCCTTCGTGGCGCTCGGCCCGTCGAACCGCGTCGCCGTGATCGACACCAGGACGTTCGAGGTCAAGAAGTACATTCTCGTCGGGCAGCGCGTCTGGCATCTGGCGCTGACGCCCGAGGAAGACCGGCTGTTCACGACCAACGGCGTTTCGAACGACGTAACCGTCATCGACGTGGCACGCCTCGTTCCGATCAAGTCGATCACCGTTGGCCGCTATCCATGGGGCGTCGCCATCCGGCCGAAGAAATGACGATCGTCAAGCAGAAGCCTTTGCCGGATTGTGTAATTTCGTCGCCGAAGCAGGCCGCGCGAGGCTATTCGGCGCGGTGGCTGATGTTTCGCCGGTCGCCGCCCCCTGGCGGCCGCGGCGCATCGCTGCTGCTCGCCCCGCAGGCCACCGCCGCATTTGTACTGAGTGTTATCGCACTGCTCGTCATGGCCAACCAAACCGCAGTCGCGGGCGCGCCGCAGATCGACCATTTCGATCCGGACACCGGCTATCGCGTCGAACGCTATCAGGCCGCCGTGCCGGATAGGCCTCCCGTGGGGCAGAGGGTCTGGCTCGACGAAATAGACCGCCTATTGGCCGAGGAAAACGCCCGGCTGATTGACGTCTCCCCGATCACCGGTGCCGGATTTGACCCAGCAAGCGGCGCCTGGCGCAGCAACAAGTCGCACGCGTCGCTTCCGGGCGCGACCTGGTTGCCCGAAGTCGGCCGTGGCAGGATCGATCCCGTCGTCCTCGCCTATTTCGCCCACGAGCTCGCGCGCGTCACCGAACGCGACCGAACCCGACCGCTCATACTTTTCTGTTATGCCGATTGCTGGATGTCGTGGAACGCGATGAAGCGCGCCGCAAGCCTCGGCTACACGAGGCTCTACTGGTTCCCCGAAGGCACTGACGGTTGGCGCGATTTCGACCGGAAGCTGGTGCCCGTCGCACCGCCGCCCATCGCGCGCGAACTGCTGGCCCCTACCGCCAACTGACATGTAAGATTTTGTTTTCGCTCACCGCTGTTCCGAGTTTCGCTCAGGCGTCCGTGGAAGCGGCGCTTACGCCCCGAACAAGCCGATCAGCCGTTGAACGCTGCAATGCCAGTGATCGCGCGACCGAGGATGAGCGCATGGACATCGTGCGTGCCCTCGTAGGTGTTGACCGCCTCGAGGTTCACCATGTGACGCATGACGTCGTACTCATCCGATATGCCGTTTCCGCCGAGCATGTCGCGTGCCGTGCGCGCGATCTCGAGCGCCTTGCCGCATGAATTCCGCTTGACGATCGATGTCAGTTCCGGTGCGGCACTACCCTCGTCCTTCATGCGTCCGAGCCGCAGGCACCCCTGATATCCAAGAGCGATCTCGCTCAGCATATCCGCGAGCTTCTTTTGAACGAGCTGGTTCGCAGCCAGCGGCCGGCCAAACTGCTTGCGGTCGAGCACGTATTGGCGCGCGATGTGGAAGCAGGCCTCCGCCGCCCCGAGCGCACCCCACGAGATACCGTATCGCGCAGAGTTGAGGCACGTGAACGGCCCCTTGAGGCCGGCGACGTTCGGCAACATCGCATCGCCCGAAACCTTGACGTCGTCGAGGACAATCTCGCCGGTGATCGACGCCCTGAGGCCGATCTTGCCATGGATCGGTGGCGCAGAGAGGCCCGGCATTCCCTTGTCGAGAACGAAGCCGCGGATCTGGCCGTCATCTGTCTTGGCCCAGACGACGAACACGTCGGCAATCGGCGCATTGCTGATCCAGGTCTTGGCGCCGGACAGCCGCCATCCGCTGCCGTCCGCGCGCGCACGCGTCGCCATCGAGCCGGGGTCCGAGCCGTGGTCCGGCTCGGTCAGTCCGAAACACCCGATCAACGCGCCCGTCGACAGGCCCGGCAGATATCGTTGACGCTGCTCGGGTGAACCGAATGCATGGATGGGGAGCATGACCAGCGACGACTGCACGCTCATCATGGAGCGGTAGCCGGAATCGACCCGTTCGATCTCGCGGGCGATCAGACCATAGGCGACGTAGTTGAGACCCGCACCACCATAGGCCTCCGGGATCGTGGGACCGAGCAGACCCAACGCGCCCATCTCGCGGAAGATTTCAGGATCCGTGCGTTCGTTGCGGAAAGCATCGCGAACCCGAGGCGCGAGCTTGTCGGCCGCATAACGGCGCGCCGTTTCCGACACCATGCGCTCGTCCTCGCCGAGTTCAGCATCGATCTGGAAGGGATCATTCCACTGGAATTCGGGCTTCGCGTCTCTTGTCGTCGTCATCGTCCTCGGACCCTGATAGCGGCTCGTTGATCGTCAGTGGAGACGGCAGCGACTTCGTGGCAGCCGTCGTTGCCGGCTGTCCTGAGCGCAGGGCGGCCTGCACCACAACTAGAACCTGATCCGCTGCGAGGGAAGAGCGTTGCGTCCGCTTGGCGGTCAAACCCGCGAATTGCCGACATGGGTTCGCGGGGCCACTCAGGTGTGCCGCGGCTTCGCTCGCGCCGTCGCCGTCGCGGAGGCCGGGTCTTCCGGCCAGACGTGCTTCGGATATCGCCCCCTCATCTCGGCCCGGACATCGGTCCACGAACCGGCCCAGAACCCGGGAAGATCGCGCGTTACCTGGATCGGACGCATGGCGGGAGACAGCAGTTCAAGTGTCAGCGGCAAGCGACCGCCGGCGATCGCCGGATGCTCCCGCAGTCCGAACAGCTCCTGCACGCGGATCGAGAGACGCGGCGCACCGTCACCCTCGTAATCGATCGCGTGGCGATTACCGGTCGGCGCTGTGAAGTGCGTCGGTGCATCCTGATCGAGACGGCGCGACAGGTCGAACGGCAAAAGCGCCGCGAGAGCGGCGCCGAGATCGTCCGCCGTGATCTCGGCAAGCCGGGTTTTGCCGCCGAGAAACGGCGCCAGCCAGGCTCCAGCGTCGTCTGACAGGGCTTGGTCGCCCAGATCGGGCCAGGCATCGGCATCGGCGCCGCGAGCGAACGCGATGCGATCGCGAAGCTGGCGCTGTGCCTTCGACCAGGGTAGCCGGTCGACGCCCGCCGCAACCGCACCACGCGCCAACATCGCCGCGGCATCGTCTCCCGAGTCGATGGCGCGCGCCGACTGGGCGAGAACGATGGCGCCGAGGCGATCGACGCGGCGGGCACGCACACGGCCCGCCGTGGCATCGAACGCAACTTCGTCGGATGTCTCGATTCGATCGCTGGCGATCTCCTCGATCTCGTCGCGCGATGCCCTGACCGCAAGCAATATGCGCGTCTGCGCCGCCTTGCCCTGCATCTCGGCGACGACCAGAAACTCTTCGCGCGCGAGCGCATCCGTGGCATCGAGCTGCCCGGCACGGCCGTTGGCCAGCAGAAACTGGCCGGCAGCGCCGCGCGCTTTCGCGATCCGATCGGGATATGCGGCCGCGAGACATCGCGCGAGCATCGCGCTGTCATCGGCGCCCATGGCCGACGGAGCCACGCCATCGCTTCTACTTCTGCTCCTGCCGCTGCCGCCGCCGCCGCCACCATCGCCTCGCGCCGGCCGGCCGCCGCCAGAACCAGGCCCCACGCCAGCGGCGCGCGTCGCGGTCGGATCGCGTTCGGCGGCCGCAGCCATCGGCGGATTATCCGGCGCTATCGAAGTCTCCCGCACGAGTGCCACCCAGCGCGACGCAAGCCGCCGCATGTCACTGGCGCGCCGTCCGCGATCGCGCCGGAACGCTGCGAGACGATGCGCGAGGTCGCAGTCGTTGCCGCCGAGGCCTCTTTCCACCAGGATGGCCGCAACCTCGCCAGCGACGTCGCCACACCCCATAGCTTCCGCCCTGACGATCATGCGCGCGACTCGCGGCGGCACTGGCAGGGATCGGATAAGCCGACCGAGACCGGTGATCCGCCCGTCGCCGTCGAGGGCACCGAGCAAGGTCAGGTCTTCGCGTGCCGCCTGCACTGCGGATGCCGGCGGTGGATCGAGCCAAGCGAGCATGGTCGTGTCCGCTACCCCCCATTCAGCGCAGTCGAGAATGAGCCCCGAGAGATCTGCGGCCCGGATCTCCGGATCTGCGAAGGCCGGGAGGCTCTGCGTCTGGGGCTCGTCCCATAGCCGATAGCAGATGCCTGGCTCCGTCCGGCCGGCGCGACCGCGTCGCTGATCGACCGACGCTCGTGACGCGCGCACCGTTTCGAGGCGCGTCACGCCGATATCGGGCTCATAACGCGGCACGCGGGCGAGGCCGGCATCAACGACCACGCGCACGCCCTCGATTGTCAGCGACGTCTCGGCGATCGCGGTGGCGAGGACGATCTTCCGCTGTCCCTGCGCAGCCGGCGCCACGGCGGCGTCCTGCAGACCGGCCTCCATGCCACCGTGCAGGGCCTGGATGACCACCCCCGGTTTGCCCGCCTCAACGCCAGGCGCGCCCGCCAACCGATCTGCGACGCGGCGAATCTCGGCTTGGCCCGGCAGGAAGACGAGCATCGATCCGCTGTCTCGCGCCAGCGAACGAATTATCACGTCGGCAATCTGGTCCTCGAGGCGGCGGGCCGGATCGCGGCCGACGTAGCGGGTCTCGACCGGAAAGGCGCGACCGTGGCTCTCGACGACCGGAGCGCCGCCGAGGAGCTTGGCGACGCGCTCACCCTCGAGCGTCGCCGACATCACAAGGAGGCGGAGATCGGGCCGCAAACCCTGCTGGCAGTCGAGCGCGAGTGCGAGCCCGAGGTCGGCATCGAGGGAGCGTTCGTGGAACTCGTCGAACAGCACCGCGCCGACGCCGGTCAGCTCGGGATCGGCGATCACCATGCGCGAGAAGACGCCGTCGGTCACGACCTCGATACGCGTGTTCGGCCCGACGCGCGTGCCGAGACGCGCACGCATGCCGATGCTTTGCCCGACCCGCTCACCGAGCGTCGCCGCCATGCGCTCCGCAGCATTGCGCGCCGCCAGCCGGCGCGGCTCCAGAACCAGAATCTTGCGGCCGTCGAGCCATGGCGCGACGCGCAGCGCCAGCGGCACGCGCGTCGTCTTTCCCGCGCCCGGTGGCGCCACCAGAACAGCGTTGTTTCCCCGCGCGAGGGCCTCGACAAGTTCGTCGAGTACCGCATCGATCGGCAGCTGAACGGGCGTCGTCATGCGCGTCATCAAAGCCAGCGCGCACGGCGCGAGCGCTCGACGAGTTGGAGGATCATGGGCATCAGGATCAGTTGCATGGCGATATCGAGCTTGCCGCCCGGAATGACGATCGAATTGGCGCGCGACATGAAGCTGTCGTGGATCATCGACAGCAGATAGGGAAAGTCGATGCCGCGGGGATTGCGGAAACGTATGACGACCATCGTTTCCTCTTCGGTCGGCTCGTAGCGGGCAATGAAGGGATTGGAGGTGTCGACGATGGGTATGCGCTGGAAGTTGATGTCCGTATGCGAGAACTGCGGGCAGACTATCTCGACGTAGTCGGTCATGCGCCGCAGTATGGTGTCGGTGATTGCCGCCGTCGAATATCCAAGATCGGCCTTGTCACGCTGGATCTTCTCGATCCATTCGAGATTGATGACCGGCACGACGCCGATCCTCATGTCGCCGTGCCGGGCGATGTCGATGCCATCCGTCACCAGCGCACCGTGCCGGCCTTCATAGAGCAGGATATCGGTCGGCTCCGGCAGCGGTTGCCATGGCGTAAAGGTGCCGGTCGGTACGCCGTGCCGCAGCGCGACAGCCTCGGAGTGCGCATAGTGGCGCGTCCGGCCGGTCCCGGTCTCGCCATACCGACGGAAGGTCTCCTCGAGTTCCGACAAGAGGTTCGCCTCGATCCCGAAGTGACTGATGGGGCGCTGCCCTCTGACCCGGGCGCGAACCAGTTCGGCCTCGAAGCCGGCCCGGTCGAAGCGGCGATATGCCGAGCCGTCGATAAAGGCCGCCGACACTTTTTCGCGCCAGAAGATGTGTTCGAATGTCTCGCGGATGTTCTCGTTCGCGCGGTCTGACGATCCGGTTACGGTGATGATCGGATGATGTTGCGACATGCTGAACTGGGCGGCCTCGAATGATGGGGAAATCGACCAAGAAGACATGAGGCGGCGTGGGCACTGAATTCGGTACGTTGGCCGCGGCCGGCGGGAGTGTGCGCGAGAGACCGGGGCGGCCGCAACAACCTTGCGGTTTGCGCCGGCCGGTCCCGGCAAGAAAAAATGGCCGCAAAGGGTTAATCCGTTCGCAGCCAACTCGTGCTATTCAATTCAGTCAGACTTGATCGGCAGAATGGCCACGGTCCGGGACCTGAAACCGGCATGCGACCAACGGGAGTTGCAGCACCATGTCAGAAACGCCCAAGCAGGATGCGGCACCCAGCCAGATGGCGGGCCAGCCCCCAACGCTGTCGGACGAGGCAAAGCGGAACCTGATCAAATCAAAGATGATCGGCGCCACGTTCGGCGGTATCGTCATGCTTTTGATGCGTTCGCCCGAGTTCCGTGGCCTCAGGCTGGCCGACCTCGAGTGGCTCGTGCTGCCCGCACTCACCCGCCAGCAATTCGCGATCCTGGAATCGCACGAAGCCAAGCTGCAAGCCACGGCGCCGGTTGCCGCCGTGCTTTGGGCCATGGTCTCGCCGGACGTCGACAAGCGCCTCTCGACCAACCTGACCGAACCAATGAAGCTGAGCCTCGAAGAGTGGTCATCGGGCGATATTCCTTGGATCATTGCGGCCGCTGGCGAAAAACAGGCGCTCGGCCTGCTGCTGCGAGAACTGACCAGCAAGAAACTTGCTGCGGTTAGCCCCAAGATCCGCGTCAAGGATGCGAATGGGCGCGTCGCAATCGGCTTCATCAAGCCGACGCAGGTGACCGACACGAGTAGCGCGGGATGAGCCACACGACCGCGCCGAACCAGATCGCGAACAGCAGCCACGATACCGTGCGCGCCTGCAAAGGGGCTGCGACCGCAACGTCATGAGCAAGAACAGGCGACAACGCGGCCGGCGCGGCGCGAACGATATTATGTCCGCGCTGAGGCGCAACTGGGCGATTTTCGTCGCGGTGGGCTTCTTCTCGGGCATCGTCAACGTGTTGGCGTTGACGGGCTCGATGTACATGCTTCAGATCTACGATCGCGTCCTCACCTCTCACAGCCTGCCGACACTGGTCGGATTGTCGGTGCTTATGGCCGGGCTCTACGTCGCCTACGGCTTGCTCGACTTTTTCCGTGTACGCCTGATGAGCCGCGTCGGCATGCGTATCGACGAGGATGTCTCGGGCAAAGTGTTCGCAGTCGTGCAACTGTTGCCATTGCGCGCTCAGCGGGAACTCGAGGGCGAACGGCCGATCCGCGATCTCGATGCGATCCGCCAGTTCCTTTCGGGCCTCGGGCCGACGGCCCTGTTCGACATGCCGTGGCTGCCCGTCTACCTGGGTGTCGTCTACCTGTTGCATCCCATGCTCGGGCTCTTCGCGACGGCCGGCGCCGTGCTGCTCGTCGGCCTCACGATCTGGTCGGAAGTGGCGAGCGCGGCTCCCGTCCGACGTGCGGCGCAAAGTTACAAGGATCGCAGCACTCTGGCGGAGGCGGCCCATCGCAACGCCCAGACAAGTCGCGCACTCGGCATGAGCGAGCGCATCGGCGCGCGCTGGCAGACGCTCAACACGCGCTATGTCGATGATACCACCGCCGCCTCCGACGCGACGTCCGCGATCGGAACGGCAAGCAAGATACTGCGCCTGCTCCTGCAATCGGGCATGCTCGGACTCGGTGCGTATTTCGCTGTGAAGGGCGAGGTTACGGCGGGCGTCATCATCGCCGCCTCGATCACGCTGTCGCGAGCCCTGGCTCCCATCGAACTGGCGATCAGTCACTGGCGCGGGTTCGTCGCCGCACGCCAGGGGTATCACCGTCTCGTCACCCTCTTCGATGCCGTCGACCTCGACCAGCAGGAACGGCTCAAGCTGCCGGCGCCGCACAAGTCGCTTTCAGTGCATAATCTCTTCGTGGCGCCACCCGGCGCATCGAAGCCGGTTATCAGCAACGTCAACTTCGAGTTGCAGGCTGGCGATGCCATGGGCGTCATCGGCGCCACGGCAGCGGGAAAATCGACCCTTGGGCGTGCCCTCGTCGGCATATGGAAGCCGTCGCATATCGCATCCGCCATCAGGGTCGACGGTGCCTCGCTCGACCAATGGCCGCCGACGGAACTCGGCCGTCACATCGGATACCTGCCGCAGGATATCGGCTTGTTCGAGGGTACCGTCGCTGAAAACATCGCGCGCTTCGATCCCGAGGCGAAAAGCGACGACATCATTGCCGCGGCACGGGCGGCCAATTGTCATGAGCTGGTCGTTCGCCTTCCAGACGGCTATCAGACCCGGATCGGCGATGATGGCCAGAAGCTGTCCGGCGGCCAGCGCCAGCGGATCGCGCTGGCGCGCGCGCTTTATGGCGACCCGTTCTTGATCGTACTCGACGAACCTAATGCAAATCTCGATGCCGATGGCGAAGCGGCGTTGACACAGGCGATTGCCGCAGCCCGCGCGCGGGGCGGTATCGTCATCGTCATCGCGCACAGACCCGCCGCGATCGCGGCCGTCAACATGCTGCTGATGGTCGCCGATGGACAGGTCAAAGCATTCGGTCCGCGCGACGAGGTGCTGCGCAAAGTCATGCAAGGCGCAGCGCCCGGCCAATCCGCGGTTCCGGGCATGGGTTCAGGTCAGGATCAGGGCACGGGCCAGGCGCACGACGAAGGCGCGGGCTCAGGGCCGCCACCGGCACCTGGCGCCAGCGGCGTAGCCCGTCATGGCCGCGAATCGGCGATCGATCGCAATGCCGTCGCACTCGCCTCGCCGCCACCTTCGCATGGCGCGGCGCTGCAACCGGCCAGCGCCACGTCTGGCGTTTCTCGCCACGCGGCCGCCCCAGTGGAGGCGATCGACTTCGCGAGGCACGCGGCAGTAGCCCGGCCGCTGCGGCCCGACGCGAGCAGCGAGCCGAGTAGTGGACACGGGGCCGGCCCCGGCGCTACTCCGAGTTCTGGTGTGGAACCGCACAACATCGACGACTTCGGCGGTATAGTCGTCGTGATCGACCACAGCGAGCGCGGATCATGACATCGACGCCTCAATCGCCGCCACTTAGAGCCCCGGTCCCGACCGTGCGCCGCGCAACATTTGCGCCCTATATCGCCGGCGCGTTTGCAGTCGTCGCCGTTCTGTTTGGCGGCGTCGGCGTCTGGGCCGTAACGACAGACATTGCCGGCGCCGTCCTTGCCGGAGCGACTGTGGTGGTCGATTCGAGCGTCAAAAAGGTCCAGCATCCGACCGGTGGCGTCGTCGGGGAAATCCACGTGCGCAACGGTGATCGCGTGTCAGCCGGCGACCTTCTCATTCGGCTCGATGAGACGATGACCCGCGCCAACCTGCAGATCATCACGAAGCAACTGGATGAATTCGTCGTTCGAGAAGCCCGGCTCGCGGCCGAGCGCGGCAATGCACCAGCCATCGACATTCCGGAAGAAATTCGCGCTCGCATGGGGGAGACCGCGATAAAGGAAACGGTGCGGGGCGAGATCAGCCTCTTCAATTCCCGGCGCAGTTCGCTGGAAAGCGAGACGAGCCAGCTCAGGGAACGCATCCGCCAGCTGCGGGAGGAATCCGACGGGCTCGATTCCCAGCGCGAAGCGAAAGCAACGGAAATAACGCTGATCGACAAGGAGCTGGAAAGCCTCGCCGACCTCGAGTTGCAACGGCTGGTGACGACCTCGAAAATGATGTCGCTGCGCCGCGAGGCCGCGCGACTCAGAGGCGAGCATGCGCGACTGCTCTCGGCCGCCGCGCAGACGCGCGGAAAGATCACCGAGATCGAAATCTCGGTCGTACAGCGCGAGCAGGAATTCCGCACCGAAGTGGTCAAGGAACTTCGCGACGTGCAGACGCGCATCGCGGAACTCGGCGAACGCAAGATCGCCGCCCTCGATCAGTTGCAGCGTGTCGATATACGCGCACCGACGGATGGCATCGTCCACGAGCTTTCGATCAACACCGTCGGTGGCGTCATCTCGCCGAGCGAGCCGCTGATGCTGATCGTGCCGAACGACGACCGGCTCGTCATCGAAGCAATGATCGATCCGCGCGACCGCGAGCAGGTGCGCATCGGCGCCCCGGCGGTCATCCGCTTCGCAGCCTTCAACATGCGCACGACGCCGGAAGTCATGGGCGAAGTGACGCGCATCTCGGCGGATCTTGCCGAAGACAAGCGCACCGGCAGCACGTTCTACCTCGTGCGTCTCTCGATCGGCGAAGCGGAGCTGGCGAAGCTCGGCGACAACAGGCTTGTGCCCGGCCTGCCAGCAGACGTGCAAATCACGACGAACGAACGCACGGCGCTATCCTATCTCGTGAAGCCGCTCCAGGACCAGTTGGCGAAGGCGTTCCGCGAACGCTGAGCCTCCGAACCTCGCTCGAACTTGCTAAGCCGTTCGCCTCGCCGTCCGGTTCACATCCATGCGGCCAAAAATTTGGCGATTGGACCGCTTCGACCCGATTACTTGGAACCCCGACCGACCCCGACATACCGGAACCCGGCATCGACCGCGAGCTTCGGCGGATAGATGTTGCGGAGGTCGACCAGCACGTCGCCGCGCATCGCCTTGCGTGCCGCGGTGAGGTCGAGGGCCCGGAACTCGTTCCATTCGGTCAAAACCACGAGGGCGTCAGCACCCTCGAGAGCGTCGGCGATCGAATCGCACCATGTGACATCCGGCAGGAGCCGTTCGGCCTGATGGCGCCCCTCGGGATCACGCACGCGCACGATCGCTCCGCGCTCTTGCAGCATCGGCACGATGACGAGGCTCGGCGCATCGCGCATATCGTCGGTGTTCGGCTTGAACGTCACGCCGAGCACGGCAATCGTCTTGTCGCGCACCGAACCACCGAGGGTCTCGACGATGCGATGCGCCATGGCGATCTTGCGCTCGTCGTTGACGGTTTGCACCTGCTCGATGATCGACAGCGGCGAGCGCACCTCGCGCGCGGTGCGAACGAGCGCCGAGACGTCCTTCGGGAAACACGATCCGCCGTAACCGGGACCGGGGTGGAGGAACTTCTCGCCGATGCGGCGGTCCTTGCCGATAGCGGTCGCGACCTCCTGCACGTCGGCGCCGACGTTTTCGCAAAGATCCGCGACCTCGTTGATGAAGCTGATCTTCAATGCGAGAAAGGCATTCGCCGCGTATTTCGCCAACTCGGCGGATTCGCGTGAAACGAACATCACCGGCGCATTGCGCAGTGACAACGGCTTGTAGAGGCGCTCCATCACTGCGCGCGCTCGATCGCAATCGGTGCCTATAAGCACGCGATCGGGATGGGTGAAATCCTGGATGGCGGAGCCTTCTCTCAGGAATTCGGGATTCGAGCAGACGGCGTAATCGGCATCCGGCCGGATCGCCTTCAAGCGGCGCTCTATCTCGCGGCTGGTTCCGACCGGCACGGTCGATTTCGTGGTGATGACCGTGAACCCCTGCAAATGCGGGGCAAGCTCCTCGACCGCCGCATAGACATAGGACAGATCCGCATAGCCATCGCCGCGCCGCATCGGCGTGCCGACGGCGAGAAAGACGATGTCGGCCGCACCGATCGCCTCAGCGAGATTGCCGGTGAAGCGCAGCCGGTCGGCGCTCTTGTTGCGGGCGATGAGATCGTCGAGGCCAGGCTCGTAGATCGGCGATTTGTTCGCCGCAAGCAGCCGCAGACGCTCTGGATCGTTGTCGACACAGGTCACCGACCAACCGAACTCGGAAAAGCAGGCCGCCGAAACAAGGCCGACATAGCCGGCGCCAATCATGCAGATGTTCACGTGTCCGATCCCCGTGTTTCGAATTGAACTTCCGAATCCCGACCACGATATAGCCCGGGTCGATGAATAGCTCCAGCAACCGGGACGCCCTGTGACGACATGGTCCAACCACCGTTGTGCAAAAGTCCTTTCCAACTGAAGATCGCGGGAGCGGCGGCAAACTCATCGTGCTTCGACTTTCGGCTAGCATGCGAGAAGGCTGGACGGCGGGGGAGAGAGAGGCGTATCGCAGACGCCAGATGACGACGCAGTCCGGAGCTTCACCGTCGAGTGCGACAAAGCCGTCCCGGAATCCGCAATGCCCCCGCAAGGTGACGTGACCAACCATGCCCGCTGAACAGCCCAGAGCCTCGAATACGACGGCACGCCTTTCCCTGGTGATCCCGCTGTTCAACGAGGAACGCGGCATCCCGCACCTGCTGGAGCGGATCGAGCCGGTACTCGCCGCCACCGAACTCGACTTCGAGCTGATCGCCGTCGACGATGGATCGACCGACGCGACATTCGCGGCCATTGCGACCGCACACGCTCGCAACGAACGCATCAAGGGCGTCGCACTGTCACGAAACTTCGGGAAGGAAATCGCGGTCGCAGCCGGCCTGAGACATGCGACCGGCGATGCGGTCATCATCATGGACGGCGATCTGCAGCACCCGCCCGAGTTGATTCCGGAACTTATCGCGAAGTGGCGGGAGGGATATGACGTCGTCTTCGCCGAGCGCACGGACCGCAACACCGACGGGCGCATCCGTCGCCATTTGGCCCGGCTATATTATCGTGCCTTCCGCTCACTATCCGGCACAAGGCTCCACCATAACGCGGGCGACTTCAGGCTGCTGAGCCGACGCGCGGTCGATGCCGTCAACCGCATCGGCGAGCGGGCGCGGTTCAACAAGGGACTTTTCGCCTGGATCGGCTTCAAGTCGGTTGGCGTTCCATTCACGGTCGCAGAGCGCGAGGGGGAGCCGGGCTCGCGCTGGCACATGCGCCGCCTCTGGCACTTCGCGCTGGACGGCATCGCCTCCTTCACAACCATCCCGCTGCGGATCTGGTCGTACCTCGGCCTCATGATCTCGCTCATCGCACTCGTCTTCGGCTTCTTCATTATCGCCAAGACGCTGATCGTCGGCGAGCCGGTCGCGGGCTACCCGACGCTGATCGTATCGATCCTGTTCCTCGGCGGCATCCAGCTCATATCGCTCGGCGTGATCGGTGAATACCTCGGACGGGTCTACGACGAGGTCAAGGCGCGGCCGCTGTATCTTGTCGGTGATACTGTCGGCATCGCGCCGGTCGAGCCCACGGCGTTGCCGCCGCTTGCATCCAATCCAGCTCCGACGAGGGAGGGACATCCATGACGCAGCAGCTCGTCCCGGTCAGCAGGTCCCAGCCTGAGCTGGCGCGCAACATCGTTCTGGTTGCCGACGATTACGCCATGTCGGCCGGCATATCGCTCGGCATCGAGAGCCTGGCGCGCAATGGCCGCATATCGGCCGCGAGTGCCATCGTGACGCTTCCACGTTGGCGCGAGGATGCTCCCCGGCTCGCGACACTGCGTGATCGCATCGCGATCGGACTGCACATCAACCTCACGCTCGGCGCGCCGCTCACGCGGATGGCGACGATCGCTCCCGATGGCAAATTTCCGGAAATCGCCAAACTGATGCGTCTGCCGCTACTCTCGCGTCATGATCGCGCGCACGCGGAAACGGAAATGGCGCTCGAAATCGCGCGACAACTTGCCGAATTCGAGGACGCCACCGGCTTCGCTCCGGATTTCCTCGACGGCCACCAGCACGTCCATGCGCTTCCCGTTGTGCGCCGTGCCTTCTTCTCTGCCCTGTCACGCCACTATGCCGAATTCGGCCGCCGGCCCTTGATCCGCATCCCCTCCGAACGCCTGGCGAACCTGGTCGGCCGAGGCCGCGGCGGCGCGGCTGCCAAGTCCGGCGTGCTGAAGCTCCTGGCCGCTGGCTTCCGACACGCCGTTCTCCGTGCCGGCTTCCCGGCGAACGACACATTCGCTGGCGTTTCGGCATTCCGCGAGTCGGGCGCGGCCGTTTCCGGCGACATGGAACGGGCGCGGAAAGCGCGCGGGCGCCTGCATCTGGTGATGTGTCACCCGGGCATTCCAACGCCGGAACTGGATGGACTCGACACAGTGCGCGCGCGACGCTCGGCGGAAATGGCTTTCCTCGGCGAACGGAACCCGCTTACAGATCGGCTGTGGCGGCCGTCGCGACTGGCGAACGGCCCGGTGATCGACTGGGGCCGTGAACGCGAGGCGATGTAATGCCGGGACCGGCGGAACCGAACCTGGAGGCGGGGCCGCGGGCCGATGCGACCGAACGTCGTGTCCCCGAAGGCGCTGGTCCAGAAGGCGCTGGTCCAGAAGGCGCTGGCCTGGAAGGCCGAGAGCCGTCGCGTCGCGGCCTCGTCCGTCACGGCGGCGGCTTCATCGTCTCGGGATTGATCGCCTTCAGCGTCGATGCAGTCGTACTGCAGGCCCTCACCTCTGGCGCCGGGTGGCATCCCCTCGGCGCGCGCATCGTTGCGATCGCTCTCGCCTTGATCGCCGGATGGCTATCGCATCGCAGGCTGACCTTTGCCGTGACCACGCCGCCGACGCTCGGCGAGTTCGCGCGCTATGCCGGCGTTGCCGCCATTGCTGCCACGCTCAACTATGCGATCTTCGCTGGCGTGCTGATCGGGTGGCCTGGCACACCGCCGCTGCTGGCGCTCGTCGCCGCAACCGCGGTCGCAATGGGCGCTAGCTACGCCGGGATGCGTTTCGGTGTCTTTCGTGCGCCTGGGTGGCCGTAAGCCTCGGGCCACCAGACGCGATCGGCACCGCCTGCCACGGCAAGGATGCTACTGCGGCTGTAACGTCGATTGCTATTGCGATTGAGATTGCGATTGCGACTGGCTCTGCCCGGGAGATTCCGCCGACACCGATACGTCGAGCGTCTCCTTGCCGCCGCCTCGACGCGTGCCGCGGATCGGCGGGGCGGATGCCGCATCGAGACCAACGGCCACCCGAACATATGTATCCGTCGGGCAGACGCGGTTGGCGGGATCGAAGCCGACCCAGCCGAGACCCGGCACGAAGACCTCGGCCCAGGCATGGCCACCCGCCGCCTCTCCGACCAGATAGCCGTTGACGTAGCGCGCCGGCAGGTCGAGCAAGCGCGCCGCCGCGATCATGATGTGCGCGTGATCCTGGCAGACACCCTTGCCTTCGGCCAAAGCGTCGGCGGCCGAGGTATGCGCATGGGTGTTGCCCGGCTCGTAGTCGACGCGATCGGCGATCGCTTCCATCAAGGCGTGCAACTGGGCGATCTGCGCCGTGTCGGCGGTCGCGGCATCCTTCGCCAACTGGCGAATTGCATCATCTGGCGCCGTCTGCTCGGTCGTGCGCAGGTAGACGCGTGTCGGCGCCACTTCGATTGTTCCAGAGACGACGCCA
This sequence comes from Hyphomicrobiaceae bacterium, assembly GCA_020442185.1. Taxonomy (GTDB): domain Bacteria; phylum Pseudomonadota; class Alphaproteobacteria; order Rhizobiales; family Hyphomicrobiaceae; genus JAEUMD01. Next base: position 5,877 of record JAGRKS010000056.1, on the reverse strand, counting down.
GCGCGATCCTCCGTCTCGACCTTGCCGGTTACCGCAATGGCAATCTCGTCATGCGGCTTCATGATCGTGATCTGGTGCGCGACGTTGCCGAAACAATCGACGAATTTCGATGCCGTCTCGATCCCCGGTGCGTCGATGCTCCACTCCAGCACGCGTTGACCGGCGAACGACTGCGGTGTGAGGCGCACAGTCTGCACGGAATAGCGCGCCTCCGCCTCGTAGGCGTACCGCGTGACGTGATTGACCGAAATCAGCATGATCCTTCGCAGCCGCTCGTGCCGCGCTCCTTGCGTCAGGAAACGAAGTGATAGGCCTCGGCAATTTCGCTGCCGAGCTGGTTGTTGCGACCGAGGAACTCGACGAGGAACTCGTGCAGCCCTGTCTGGAAGATCGGCGTGATCGTGGTCGCGGCAAGCGGTCGCTTGAGGTCTTCGGCGACACGATGGCAGGCGTGTCGCCCGCCGTAGTCGTGCGCGAGACTTTCGAGCGCCTCGGATATTTCGTTTGAACAGAAGCGCAGCGAGCGTGGCATCTCCGGATTGAGAATGATGTATTCCGCGATCCGCCAGGGCTTGTAGCTTTCCTGGTAGGTCCACTTGTAGCTGCGATGCGCGGAGACCGATCGCAAGATCGCCGACCACTGGTAGTTGTCGATACCGCCGCCCACGATCTCGTTCTGCGGCAGCAGCAGATAGTACTTCACATCGATGATGCGGGCGGTGTTGTCCGCCCGTTCGATGAACGTCCCGAGTTGGCTGAAATAGAAGCCATCGCGTCGGAGCAATGTGTTCAGCAACGTTCCGCGAAAGAGCGCCGAGCGCTGCTTCACCCAGAGCAGGATATCGGGCAACTCGCTCAACCGGATTCCGGCCGGATTGAGCCGGCTGAATTCGAGATAAGTCTGATTGAGGCTCTCCCACATGTCGCTGGTGATGGCAGTGCGCTGTGCGCGCCCGTTGTTGCGTGCCGCCGCCAGGCATGAACGAACGCTCGAGGGGTTGTCCTGATCCACCAGCAGATAGTTCACGACGGCGCGGGCATCGAGCTTCTCGTGCTTCTCATAGTAGCCCTTGGCGCAGCCGGTACTCTTGAGTGTCGAGTGCCATTCCTGGTGGCGTCCGGCGCTGCGCGGAATGAGGCCGATGCGATAGCCGACATCCATGAGGCGCGCCATGTTTTCCGCGCGCTCGATGTAGCGTGACAACCAGTAGAGATCGTGTGCGGTGCGTCCGAGCATGTGTCGCGGCTTTCGGGTTCAATCGTCAGCATCGTTTGGCGTCAACGTCGTATCGTGGCACCCGCAGCCGGGGCTCGACGCCCGTGTAACGCGAAGCCGAAGCACAAGCCGCTCCGGCGTTCGCGAGGCACGCCTATTCTTCGAGTACCCAGGTATCCTTCGTGCCGCCGCCCTGGCTCGAGTTGACGACGAGAGATCCCTCTTTCAGCGCAACGCGGGTCAGGCCGCCCGGCGTCATGCGAACCCGGTCACCGACGAGGACGAAGGGGCGGAGATCGACGTGGCGGGCACCGAACCCGGTGTTGCACAGCGTCGGGCAGGTGGAGAGGGCGAGTGTCGGTTGGGCGATGTAGTTGTCAGGCCGGGCTTTCACCTTGAGGCGGAACTGCTCGACTTCCTCTTGTGTCGACGACGGGCCGACCAGCATGCCGTATCCTCCCGAACCGTGCACTTCCTTGACGACCAGCTCGGCCATGTTTTCGATCACGTAGGCGAGATCCTCCGGCTTGCGGCAGTTGAACGTCGGTACGTTCTTCAGAATTGCCGGACGGCCGGTGTAGAATTCGATGATATCCGGAATGTAGCTGTAGATGGCTTTGTCGTCGGCGATGCCGGTGCCGGGCGCATTGACGATCGAAACACGGCCGGCCCGATAAACGTCGAAGATGCCCGGAATGCCGAGCATCGAATCCGCTCGGAAGACGAGCGGATCGAGGTAGTCGTCGTCGATGCGCCGATAGAGTACGTCGACGCGCTTCAGACCGCGCGTGGTCTTCATGTGCACTTCGCCATCGAGCACGATCAGATCCTGGCCTTCGACAAGTTCGATACCCATCTCGTCGGCCAGGAACGAATGCTCGAAGTAGGCGCTATTATAAACACCGGGCGTCATCAGCGCGATCGTCGGCTCGCGATCCAACCCGCTCGGCGCAACGCTTGCCAGCGTCTGCAGGAGACTGTCGGTGTAGTCCTCGACGGGCGCCACGTTGTTCTGCTCGAACAATTCGGGGAACGTGTGCATCATCGTCTCACGGTTCTCGAGCATGTAGGAGACGCCGGAAGGTGTGCGCGTATTGTCCTCGAGTACGTAGAAGTCGTCCTCGCCCGTGCGTACGAGATCGACGCCGATGATATGGGCGTAGATGCCGCGCGGAGGATCGACACCGATCATTTCGGGAATGAACGCCGAGTTCTGGATGATGAGTTCCGGAGGGATCAACCCTGCCTTCAGGATCTCTTGCCGGTGATAGATGTCGTGCATGAAGGCGTTCAGTGCCCGCACGCGCTGTTCTATGCCGGCGGAAAGTCGACGCCATTCGGCCGCGTCGATGACCCGCGGAATGATGTCGAATGGGATGAGCCGTTCGGCGGCATCCTTTTCACCGTAGACGTTGAAGGTGATGCCGATGCGTCGGAACACCGTTTCCGCTTCGATGCCCTTGCTTCTCAGGTCCTCGATCTTCTGCGTATCGAGCCAATTCGATATCGACCGGTAGGGGGAGCGGATGGTGTCACCATAGCCGCGCATCTCATCAAAAGGAGGAACCGCCACTCAAGCCTCTCGTTTCGGGGGTTTTGTCTCGACCGCCGTGCTCAACTGGTCGATGGCCGCCATCGCGAACGTGATCGGCCAAATGATCAGCTGCATGCATTGTAGCCTAGCACAGCCACTTTGGAAGGCCGGCCGCTTGCCTAATGTTTCAGTCATTGCCTGAAATTCGGGCGCACGCGTCGTGGCATCCTTTCGCTGACGATACGGCTCGTGCAATTGATCCGCTCGGGTTCGGCGGCTCGCGGTCTGCCGCGCAATCCCTCAGAGTTCGAACGACGCCGCAGAAATACGCACCGTGCTTGCCTGCAATCGATTCCATGCGGCACGTCACAACCTGTTGGCTCCGTTTGAGGGTCGCGCCGATCTCCACTGCGGCCCCGCTGTTCGCAATGGCGATGCATTCCGCCACGACGCGGCCGCGATAGCCACTGTCCCGGGGCGCGTTCTCGTGTCATCCTGGCTGCGGGCAACTCTCAATTCTGCGCGCTCCCGATCGGAGTTGCGGCCGGCCAGAATAACGCCGCACGGAGTGTGAGCGCTCCTGATCGGCACAAGGCCGGACTTGATCAACGCACGGCAATATCCACGCAAGGCAATGACACCAAACCTGATCCCGAATTCTGATTTCAGGCCCCGACCAAGGGACCGTCAGGCATTCGTCAGCATCGTCCCCTCGACACGGCCACCCTTCTGGCATATGGTATGCCAATAAGCCTGCGGGGAACGCGATCAACGCGAGGCCCGCATTCCTGAGCCCGCCGGTCGACGCCCATAAGTAGTCGATTTCCGGAATTGGCCGCACGTGCGGCTCGGTGGGCCTTCCGTCTCTGGGAGGAGACCATGGATCTGCACGAGCACCAGGCAAAGCGCCTTCTGGCGGCCTATGGGCTGCCGGTCCCTATCGGCGAGGTCGCAACTTCCGTAGATCGCGCCGGCCAGGCCGCACGACGGCTCGGCTGCTCTGAGTTCGTCGTCAAGGCTCAGGTTCTCGCCGGCGACCGCAAGGCAGGCGGCGGCATCCGCTTCGCCTCGACACCCGCCGAGGTCGAGGATGCGGCCCGCAAGCTCCTCGGCAGCCGGCTCGTAACCCGCCAAACGGGCGCGCGCGGCGCCGACGTCTCGGCCGTCCACGTCGAGGAACGCATCACGGTCGCGCGCAACCTCTACGTCGCCATCACCCTCGACAAGTTGAGCGGCACCATCGTCATGCTGGCGAGCGCCAAGGGCGGCGACGACATCGAAGAACGCGCGGCCGACGGCGATACGATCATCGCCCGTCTGCCCCTGCGGATCGAGGGCACCCGCATCGTCGGCAATTTCGAGGCGTTCGCGGCGAGGATCGCGGGCGAGGAACGCCTTGCCGCCGGCCTCGCGACGGTCCTTGGCAATCTCGCCGCAGCGTTTCTCGGATGCGATGCGACGCTTATCGAGATCAACCCGCTGGCGGTGACCGATCGGGGCCGACTTTGCGCGCTCGACGCCAAGGTGACGATCGACGACAACGCACTCTTCAGGCGGGCCGATCTTGCCGACCTCAAGACACACAACGTCGACGTCGCGGCCGATGCCAGCGAGCGCGAGGCGCAGTCGTTCCAGATCAACTACATGAAGCTCGAGGGCGAGATCGGATGCGTCGTCAATGGCGCTGGTCTGGCGCTCGCGACCCACGACCTCGTCGTCGACGCAGGCGGGCGGCCGGCGAATTTCATGGATATCCGCACAACCGCATCGAGCCTCGACATCGCAAAGGGGCTGGGCCTGTTGCTGCAGAACCGTTCCGTCCGCTCGCTCCTGGTCAACGTCCACGGCGGCGGCATGCAGCGCTGCGACACGATCGCCGAGGGCATTGGCATCGCCATGAGGCGCGCCGGACGCAGCTTGCCGATCGTGATACGCATGGCCGGCAATAACGCTCGGTTCGCTGAGACCGTTCTGCGCAACAATGGCGTCGTCTACACGTCAGTCGATGACATGGCCGAGGCGGCGCGGATCGCCGTCGAGGCCGCACGGCAGGAGGCAGCATAATGGCGATACTCGTCACGCCCGACACCAAGGTCATGTGCCAGGGCTTCACCGGCCGCGCCGCGACGTTTCATTGCGCGCGCATGCTGTCGTACGGCACCAAGCTCGTCGCCGGCGTCGTGCCCGGCAAGGGCGGGCGGAGCCACCTCGATTTGCCGGTCTTCGATACGGTCGCAGCGGCGAAGGAAGCGACGGGCGCCGCCGCCAGTTTGATCTTCGTGCCGCCCGAGCATGCCGCCGCAGCCATGATCGAAGGTATCGAGGCGGAACTCGACCTCCTCGTCTGCGTCACCGAGCGCATTCCCGTGCTCGACATGGTGCGCGTGCGCCAGGCGCTGAACGGATCGAAGACGCGATTGATCGGGCCCAACAGCCAGGGAATCCTCGCGCCCGGCATCGGTCAGCTCGGCGTCATGTCGACGGTCGACGCTCGGCCCGGCCGTATCGGCATCGCATCGCGATCCGCTTCGCTGACGAGCGAGGTCGTGCTGCAAACGACGACCGCAGGCCTTGGCCAATCGACGACAGTCGGCGTCGGCGGCGACCCCGTGCACGGTCTGAGCCTCAGCGCGGCGGTCGAGCTGTTTCTCGACGACCCCGCAACGGACGGCATCATCGTCATCGGCGAGATCGGCGGCAACGAGGAGGAAGAGGTTGCGGCCTTGCTCCAGACCCGGCAGGCAGCAAAGCCGATCGTCGCGCTGGTCGCCGGCCGTCACGCCCCGCCCGAACGGCGGATGGGCCACGCCGGCGCGCTGACGACGGGCGGCCGCGGCAGCGCGGCGCACAAGATCGCGGCGCTCGAAACCGCCGGCGTGATCGTCGCGCGCGATGCAAGCCGCGTCGGCCAGACGATGCGGGAAGCGCTTGCGCGGTAGTTGCGGCAGGGGCGTGCGGGCGGCTGAACTGGCGCCGCGCGAGGCGCGAAAGGGAAATGGCGCTGGAGCGGGTGAAGGGAATCGAACCCTCGTATTCAGCTTGGAAGGCTGCTGCTCTACCATTGAGCTACACCCGCCCGAAAATCCCACATTTCTCCTATACCCTCTGGCGTCGGTCCCCGAGCGTG